>JAGOCP010000354.1 GCA_017998715.1 Thermoanaerobaculia bacterium
GAATCGAAGACCTTGAGCGGCAGACGCTCCGCCCCGGCGCTGAGCGCCAGCACGATTCCCCAGGCGGCGAGAAAGCGAGCCCGCCGGAGCACTCGAACCGAAGGGCTCACGGCACGCAGTCTAGCCGGAATCCCGAGCGCGGCCGGAGCTCTTCGCGCCGCCTCGCATGGCGATGCGACTCCGCCACTTTCGGATAGAATCGCCGCAATACTCCCACCTCTCCCAAGGAGCGTGAACCATGTACAAGTCCCTGGCGGCCCTGCTTCTGCTCGCTCCCGTCTGCGCATGGGCGCAGACTTCCAACGACACCATCGCTACGGCGACGAATCCGACGCCGTCGAGCTTCGTCTTCGGCACCGGCTCCTGCTCCGGCGCGAGCATCATCTACGACACCACCCACGCCTCCACCCAGGGTGCCGAGATCGCAGCCGCAGCGAACGGCCTGGCGACCGGAATGGCCGACCGAATCGTGCTCGCCGGCACCGATCGCTTCGTCTGCCAGGTACAGGTCGAGATCTTCACCCTCGCGGCGGTGACGCCGTTCGACCTGACGATGGATTTCTTCACCGACTGCACGACGAGCGGCGTCGGCAATACCCCGTGCGGCAATGGCACCGGGACGCTCATCCCGCTCTCCACGGTCACCGTCACCGGCATCACGCCGCCGGTTCTGGGTCAGATCTTCGCAGTCAACTTCCCCTATCCGAACCTCGACCTCGGCGGCGAGGGCGACAACACGATTTCGGTGTCGCTGCACTCGAGCCGGAGTGATACTTTCTGGCGCATCGGCGAAACTCCGGTCGTCGGCAGCCTGCCGGCCGGCGATCCGCCGACCAGCTTCGTCGAGCGCTGCGGCAGCGTCGGTGCCAACAACGGTTGCTCGCGCAACTTCGGCGTCAACAACAACTTCTCGATTCAGATCCAGGCCAACACGACGCCGGTCTCCCTGCAGTCGTACAGCGTCGAGTAGCGCGCTCGCGCCAGGCTCACTTCCTCCTGCATCGCAGTTGCGTCCGGGCCGTCAGCCGCTCTCGCGGTTGGCGGCCCGTTGCGTTCCGGGAGCTGGAGTGCGCGCGCTTCAACCGAGGTCGAGATAGCCCTCGAGCCCGTGCACGCCGCCTTCACGGCCGAAGCCGGACTCTTTGTAGCCGCCGAACGGGCTGGTGGGATCGAACTTGTTGAAGGTGTTCGCCCAGACGACGCCGGCGCGCAGGCGCTTGGTCATGGCGAAGATCTTGGCGCCCTTGTCGGTCCAGATGCCGGCCGAGAGGCCGTAGGCGAGGTTGTTGGCCTTCTCGATCGCCTCGTCGGCGGTGCGGAAGGTCATCACCGCCAGCACCGGGCCGAAGATCTCCTCGCGCGCGATGCGGTGCGACTGCGCCACCTCGGTGAAGTAGGTCGGCGGAAAGAAGAAGCCCTTCGCCGGCAGCGGGCACTGCGACTGGTGGAGGTGCGCCCCCTCTTCGACGCCATAGGCGGTCATCTCACGGATCTTCTCGAGCTGGGCGCGCGAGTTGATCGCCCCGACGTCGGTGTTCTTGTCGAGCGGGTCGCCCACCCGGAGCTGGCGGATCCGCCAGTCGAGCTTGGCGATCAGCGTTTCGGCCACCGACTCTTCGACCAGAAGCCGCGAGCCGGCGCAGCAGACGTGCCCCTGGTTGAAGTAGATGCCGTTGACGATCCCCTCGACCGCCTGGTCGAGCGCGGCGTCGGCGAAGACGATGTTCGCCGCCTTGCCGCCGAGCTCGAGCGTCAGGCGCTTGCCGGAGGCGGCGGTAGCGCGCTGGATGAGCTTGCCGACCTCGGTCGAGCCGGTGAAGGCGATCTTCTTCACCCGCGGATGGTTGACGAGGTGGGCACCGGTCTCGCCGGCGCCGGTGACGATGTTGACGACGCCGGGAGGGAGCTCTGCCTCTTCGAAGATCTTCGCCAGATGCAGCGCCGTGAGCGGCGTCGTCTCGGCCGGCTTGAGCACCACCGCGTTGCCGCAGGCGAGCGCCGGAGCGATCTTCCACGCCGCCATGAGGAGCGGGAAGTTCCACGGGATGATCTGGCCGCAGACACCGAGCGCGCGGACCTCGCCCGCTCCCCGGCCGGGGAAGGCGTAGTGGAGCTTGTCGGCCCAGCCGGCGTGATAGAAGAAGTGCGCCGCCGCGAGCGGAATGTCGACGTCGCGCGACTCCTTGATCGGTTTGCCGCCGTCCATCGTCTCGAGGATGGCGAACTCGCGCGCCTTCTCCTGCAGCAGGCGGGCGATGCGATAGAGGTACTTGCCGCGCTCGAGCGGCGCCAACTTCGACCACAGTTTGAATCCAGACTCCGCCGCACGCACGGCGGCTTCGACGTCCGCCTCGCCGGCGTCGGCGACCTCGGCGAGCTTCTGCTCAGTCGCCGGGTTCACCGTGTCGAAGTAGCGCCCGGATTTCGGCGCCACGAATTTTCCGCCGATGAAGAGGCCATAGCGCTTCTCCACCCTGACGCGGCTGGTCGACTCGGGCGCCGGCGAGTACTCCCAGGCGCCGCCGAACTCGAGCGCCGGTCGCTCGGCGTGGACTCTTGCGGCTCCCTCGAGGACGATCGCTCCCTCTTTCGGCATGGGGCGGATTCTACTCCGGGAGTCCGCGACCCGTTAGGATCCCGGGCCATGAGCCAGGCACCGGTCACCATCCTCTTGCAGACTCTCCTGCTGTCGGCTGTTCTCGCCTTGCCGGCCGCCGCCGCGCAAGCGACGCCGACGAACGCGGCGCCTGCGACACCAACAGCGGTCGCCGTGCGCTTCGAGACCGAGCTGGGAGCGATCGATGTCGCGATCGATCTCGCCCATGCCCCGCTCTCGGCGGCGAACTTCCTGCGCTATGTCGACGCGGGGCGCTACGACGGCGGCCGCTTCCACCGCACCGTGCGCCCCGACACCGAAGTCCGCCCCGACGTAGCGATCGAGGTCGTGCAGGCCGGGGTCGACCCGGCGAGGGAGGCGGAGGACTTTCCCCCTGTCGCGCTCGAACGCACCCGCGACACCGGCCTGCGGCATCTCGCCGGGACGCTGTCGATGGCCCGCGGCGCCGCCGACAGCGCGACGTCGGATTTCTTCCTCTGTCTCAGCGACCTGCCGGCGCTCGACTACGGCGGCGCGCGGAATCCCGATGGCCAGGGCTTCGCGGCTTTCGGGCAGGTGACGAGCGGGCTCGACGTCGCGCGCAAGATCCAGGCGGCACCCGCCTCCGGCCAGACCCTCACGCCGCCGATCGGGATCCGCCGCGCCTACCGCCTCCCCTGACCGGCGCGGCGCCGGCGCTCAGCCGGGGTTGGCGAAGCTCGACTGGGCGGCCTCGAAGAGATCGCCCAGATCGCCACCGTCGACGAACAGGTGGTTGACCTGGACGCCCACCGGCACGACGAAGCGCCCCTGGCGCTCATCGATGCGGCCGAAAGCGGTCTCCGGCTGGCCCGCCGTCGGATCGGCGAGGGGTACGTGGGTGAAGCCGAGGAAAGGCACCTTCGGCAGGGTGGTGTAGTAGGCGAAGTCGGGCGCCGCACCGCCGCTCAAGTCGATCCGCTCCGAGGCCTTTGCCAGGACGGCGCGCGCTCCGGCGGCGAACCGGCTCCACTCCGGCTCCCAGACAAAAGTCGCAAAGGTGAAGGTGCGGCGCGGCGCCGGCACGGTGAGCCCCATCTGCAGCGCGTCGTAGAGCACCAGGTCCTCGCCGAGCAGCCGGACGCGGAAGGCGTCGAGCGCCTGCAGCGCACGGTG
>JAGOCP010000355.1 GCA_017998715.1 Thermoanaerobaculia bacterium
CGAGCCCTCTGAAGTCCCCGTCGTCATGGACGGAGAATCATATCGCGGCGCGTCGAAGCGGCCGCCGACGGTCCGTCCCCCAGGCGTCCTGCCTAGCGTCGGGCGCTCACGCGATGACCCGCCGCGGGGCGGCGGTCGCTGGATCACCGGTGTTGGGCGTGCCGGTCGGCTCGATGAGCAGGATGTGGACCTCCTCCTTCGCCACCGGCCGGTGCTCGACGCCTCTCGGGACGATGAAGAGCTCCCCCGGACCGAGGTGGACGTCGCGGTCGCGCAGCTGAATTGTCAACTGCCCGGCGAGCACCAGAAAGCAGTCATCGGTGTCGTCGTGCTTGTGCCAGACGAACTCGCCCTGCAGCTTCGCCACCATGATGTCGTTGCCGTTGTACTGCGCGACGACCCGCGGCTGCCAGTGGCCGGTGAAGGTGGCGAGGGCTCCTGCGAGGTTGACCTTGTCGTTCATGCCGGAGCTCCCGAGTTGTTGGACGTCGACCGCAGGGTCAGTTTGGGAGGTTGGCGTCCCAGCCGACGATGACACTGGTCGGCTTGCCCGCCTCGGAGGTGGGGACCTGCGCCAGGAAGCGCTGGCCATCGGGGGTGACGACGAACTTCCGCACCGAGTTGCCGGTCCCGACGCCGAGCGGAAAGAGCGCCTCGGGGACGCCGGCGTCGAACTCCGCGCCGGCGGTGACCGCGACGTGCGACAGCTGGTTGGCGCCGTCGCGAAAGAAGATCTCGCGCCCGTCGCGGCTCCAGATCGGGTAGAAGCCGCCCTTGGTGGAGAGCTGCCAGCGGCGGCCGGGGCCGGGGAACGGCTGGACGTAGATCTCGCCGGTGCCCGACTCGTCCGACTGCAGGGCGAGCCAGCGGCCGTCGGGCGAGAGGTCGGCGCGGAACTCGGCGAAACCCTTCGTCTGCGTGATCGGCTTGACCTGATTGCCGTTGGCCAGGTCGAGGGCAAACAGGTCGTAGGCGCCGTCGACGATCTTGGTGAAGACGAGCCGCTTGCCGTCGGGTGAGACCGCGAGCGCGGCCGTCACGCCCTCGGCGGTGTGCAGTGCCGTCTCGCTGCCAACCGCGAGCGGCCGGACGAAAAGAGTGGACTTGCCACCCTCCGCCTCGCGCCCGAAGAAGAGACTCTCCCCGTCGGGCGAGAAGAGCGGGGCATAGTCGCCCTCGGGCGCGGTCGTGAAGCGCGAGCTCACGCCGCGGCGCAGGTCGCGCAACCAGATGTCCGGCTTGCCACCTTCGCTGCGCTTGTCGAAGGCGAGCCAGCGGCCATCGGGCGAAAAGGCAGGGTGACCGACGAGCCCGCTCTCGACGGCGGCGGCGTCACGGTTGCCCCGGCGGTCGAAGTAGGCCAACTGCTCGCCGACGGCGCCAGAGGTGCGAAAGGCGAGAACCCCGTCGAGAGAGGTCGAGAACTCAGCAAGGCCCACGTTGCTCACCGTCAAGCCGTCGGCCACCGGAATCGGCTCGCCGGAGACCTTGCCCGCGCCGATGTCGAAGCGCTGCGCGACGAGTGTCGAATCGCGCACGAACAGGAGCCAGCCGGGCAGCACGTACTCGGCGCGCGAAAGTCCGGGGACCACCCGCCGACGGTCGCTGCCGTCGGCTTTCGCCATCCAGATGCCCTCGAGATCTTCGGTGGAGTCTCCGACGACATAGAGGAAGCGATCGCCTCCGGGCAGGAACTGCGGCCAGCCGAAGGTCATCGCGTCCTCGCCCTCGCGGACGACGATGATCGGCTTCGCCACGCCGCCCGACGCCGGCACGCCCATGAGCGGCGCGGCGGCAATCCCGTCGAAGAGGATGAGTCCCTGGTCGCTCCAGCTGCCGTCGGCGCCGTCGGCGTCGCAGATCTTCTGCGCCGGCCCGCCTTCGATGGGGACCTTGAGGAGCTTGTCAGCGGTGAAGAAGGCGAGGTGGCGGCTGTCCGGCGACCAGAACGGCCGGCCGGTCGGCTTGATTCCCTCGGTGCCTGCGAGCGGTCGCGCGTCGCCGTCGTCGAGGGATCGCAGCCAGACCTGCTCCTTGCCGGCTTTGTCGCGGCCGTTGAACGCGATATGCCGGCCGTCGGGCGAGACCTTCGGTGCTCCGACCAGGACGAGTTCCGCAGGCTGCGGAATCTCGAAACGGACGACACGCCCGGCCGCCGGCGCTGGAGCGCCCAGCCGGCCGAAGAGTGCGAACAGGGCGCCGCCGGCGAGCGCTGCCGCTGCCAGCGCCGCCGCGATTTGCCAGCGCGGGCGCGGCGGCGCGGTCGAGCGGCTGCCGGCGGCGACGGCCTCCTCGTCGACCTCGCCGCGCTGGACCTCTTCGAGCATGATCCGCGCATCGGCGATCGAGTGCAGGCGCTGTTGCGTGTCCTTGCGCAGGCAGCGCTCGAGGAGCCGTCGCAGGCGCGGTGGCGTCGACGCCGGCAGCTTGGCGAGATCGGGCTCCTCCTTGAGCACCGAGGCGAGAGTGTCGGAGATCGTCGGGCCGGCAAAGAGCGTGCGGCCGGAGAGCATCTCGAACAGCACGACGCCGAACGCCCAGACGTCGGCGCGACGGTCGGCGTTGGCGCCCCGCGCCTGCTCCGGGCTCATGTAGGCGGCGGTGCCGAGGATTACCCCTTGCATCGTCGCGCCGAGCGACATGGTCGGCGAATGCGCCAGCTGCGAGGCCGACGAGCCTGAGCTCGTCATCGGATCGAGCGCCTTGGCGAGACCGAAGTCGAGGACCTTGACTTTGCCGCCGCCGGTGAGCTTGACGTTCGCCGGTTTGAGGTCGCGGTGGACGATCCCCTTTTCGTGCGCCTCTTCGAGCGCCTCAGCGATCTGGCGGGCGATCGTGAGCGCCTCCTCGAGCGGCAGCAGACCCTGCGCCAGACGTTCGCCGAGCGTCGGCCCCTCGACCAGTTCGAGCACCAGCGCGCGGCCGCCGCCGGCCTCCTCGAGGCCGTAGATCGCCGCGATGTGCGGGTGATTGAGGCTCGCGAGCACCTTCGCCTCGCGCTCGAAACGCGCCAAACGCTCGGGATCGCTGGAGAAAGACTCCGGCAAGACCTTGATCGCGACCTCGCGGCCGAGCTTGGTGTCGGTGGCCCGCCAGACCTCGCCCATGCCGCCTTCGCCGAGCTTGGCGGTGATGCGATAGTGCGCGAGCTCCGTCCCGATCATCAGAAGGCCTCTCTCGCCGGCGCGGCGGCCGGAGTTTCCGCAGCAGATAGATGGTGGAGTCTAGCCGAGCAGCGCGGCCATCTTCTGCTGGATGCCCAGCAGCGCCTTGAGCGGGCGCACGAGCACTTTGAAATCGACGATCCTGCCGTCGTCGTTCCAACGGATCATGTCCACGCCGTTGACGTGCAGGCCGTCGATCTCGACTTCGAACTCGAGCACCGCGTCGCGCGGGCCTTCGAGCTCGCGCACGTATCGGAACGTCTCGTTGCCGAACACCTGGACCGCCGCCCGCAGATACTGCAGCACGAGCGCCTTTCCGCGCTGCGGGGTGTGCACGACCGGCGAATGAAAGACCACGTCGTCGGCGAGCAGCGCGTCCAGGCCGCTTGGGTTCCGCGTGCGCACGATCTCGTGCCAGCCGGCGAGTACGTTCTGCGGCTCCGGCTGCGCTTCGCGGGCGAGCAGGGCTGCCGCGAGCGCGTCGCCGCCGCGGCTCGCCGCGGCGCGCGCCAGGGAGACCGCGGTCTCGCCGGTCGCCGAGACCAGAGCGAGATCGGCACCGTGGGCGAGGAGCAGATC
>JAGOCP010000071.1 GCA_017998715.1 Thermoanaerobaculia bacterium
TGCGGCCAGTTCGTGACCAGGGTCAGCGGGCGATTGCCGTCGGTGTCGGCGGAGCGCAGGGCGACGAAGTGCTGGCCGTCGGGGGCGGCGTCGAAGCTCTCGATCGGCTCATGGAAGAGTTCCCGCGGGGCCGAGAAGTGCGGCACCGCGCCGGACTCGACGGCGACCGCCATCAGGCGGTCAGGGCGAGAGAAGAAATAGAGCTCGCCGCCGTCGGCGCGCCAGCGCGGGCGTTGCCCGCCCTCGTTCGAGACCTGCCAGCGGCCGGGCTCGCCGCCGAGCGCCTGGACGTAGATCTCCCAACGGCCCGACTGCTCGGAGGCGTAGGCGAGCCAGCGATCGCCGGGTGAGATCGCCGCTCCCGCATCCTGGAAGGGCGTCGCGACGAGCGGCGTGATCGCCCGGGTCGCGAGGTCGAAACGCAGAATGTCCTGATTCGTCGAAGCGCCGACGCTGCCGACCGCGAGCCAGCGGCCGTCCCGCGAGGCGGCGAGCGGCCAGATGCCCTGCGGCGTCGTACCGAGCTCCTCGGCGGCACCGGAGCCGTCGGAGGCGCGCCGGAAAATCGCGCCGTCGTTGCGCCGGTCGCTGTCGTAGTAGAGAAAGCGGTCGTCCGGCGACCAGACCGGCCGGCTCTCGTTGCCCTCTTCGAAGGTCAGCCGGCTCGCCGTGTCGCGCACCAGGTCGTAGACCCAGAGGTCGGATGATCCCTGCACACCGGTGTTGACCGAGTAGGCGAGGCGCTCGCCGTCGTGCGAGATCGCGAAGCTGGCGAAGAGCTCTTTCTCCCGCAGCGGCTTGACTCCGAGGCCGGCGCGATCGAGCCAGACCAGCGACGAAAAGCTGCCACGAGCTCCGGCGCGGTAGAGCAGCGTTCCCTCGTTCGAGATCGAGGCGAGCACCTGTTCGTTGCCGGTGAAAGCGACCGGCGAGGCAATCGCCGCTGGCTCGCCGCGGAGCTTCAGCGCCGCAGCATCGAACGCCTGCGCGAAGAGCGTGCCTTCGCGCCAGAAGAGCAGCTGGCCGGCGGCGGAGTAGAGCGGCGACGAGTTCGCGCCGAGGATCGGCGTGCGCTGGCCACTCGCGAGGTCGAGGACTTCGATGGTGCTCGCGTCGTTGCGTGCGCCGCCCTCCGCCGTCTGGGCGAGGAAGAGGATCTGCTTGCCGCCGGGAAGGAAGACCGGAAAGCGGTGGCTCTTCTCGTCGCGGGTCGCGTCGAGGGTGGTGAGCGGCTGCGGCGCGCCGCCGGTCGCGGCAACGATGGACAGACCGGAGCGGAAGGCGGGCGAGAAGACGATGCGCCCGTCGGGACCCCAGGCGCCGCCGCGCGGCGTCGGCGCGTCGCAGATCGTCTGCGCCGGTCCGCCCCGGAGATCGAGGCGCTTCAGCTTGCCGTCGGCGAAAAAGGCGATCTGGGCTCCGTCGGGGGACCAGAACGGCGTGTCTCCGCCGGTGGTGGACTCGAGCTTCGTGGCCTCGCCGCGATCGAGCGCGCGCACCCAGAGTGCGCGCGCGCCGATCTCCCTGTCGAAGGCTTCGAAGACGACCCGGCGCCCGTCCGGCGAGAGCGCGAAGTAGTCGGTGAAACTCGTGCCCCCCGGAGCGATCAGCGCGGCTTGGACGACGCGGCCTGCCGAACCGGTCTGCCCGACACGCAGCCAGAGCACCGCGAAGAGCGCCGCGGCGGCGAGCCCGGCCGCGGCGAGGATCCAGGGCAGCGGCGAACGCGGGGTGGAGGACGCGGCCACCGCCGGCGAGCCCGCTGCGGGGCGTTCCCCGAGATGCGGATCGGCGAGCGCCTCTTCGAGCGCCAGACGGGCGTCACCGATCGATTGCAGCCGTTCGCGCGGTTTCTTGCGCAGGCAGCGCTGCACCAGCTCGACGATGCGCGGCGGCGTCGCGGCGGGCAGAGCGGCGAAATCGGGCGTGTCCTTGAGCACGCCGGCCAGGACGTGCGACACCGTTTCGCCGTCGAAGAGGCGGCGGCCGGTGAGCATCTCGTAGAGCACGACGCCGAACGACCAGATATCGGCACGGCGGTCGACCGCGCCGCCGGCGGCCTGTTCCGGCGCCATGTAGGCCGCGGTGCCGAGGATGACGCCTAGCTGTGTCCCGTGCGCCGCCGTCAGCGTCGGGGAGTTCACCAGCGTCGGCGAGCGCGCGAGATCGGCGGCGGAGGAGGACGCGCCGGACGAGTCCATGGCCTTCGCCAGCCCGAAATCGAGGACTTTGGTCTTCCCTTCACTGGAGGCTTTTACGTTCTGGGGCTTGAGGTCACGGTGGACGATTCCCTTGTCGTGGGCCTCCTCGAGCGCCTGGGCGATCTGCAGTGCGGTCGAAAGACTCTCAGCAATGGAGAAAGCTCCTGATTCGAGGCGCTCTGCGAGAGTCGGTCCTTCGACGAGCTCCATGACGAGCGCCCTGGCGCCGCCGCTCTCTTCGAGGCCGAAGATCGAAGCGATGTTGGGGTGGTGGAGCTGCGCGAGGAGCTGCGCTTCGCGTTCGAACCTGGCGAGGCGCTCCTTGTCCTCGGTGAAGGCGGCGGGCAGGACCTTGATCGCCACCTCGCGCTTCAGGCGCGAGTCGGTGGCGCGATAGACCTCGCCCATGCCGCCTTCTCCGAGCTTGGCGGTGATGTCGTAGGGGCCCAGCCGAGACCCGATCATCTGGATGAAGGGATCATCTGCGCGTCTTCGCCTTGGGTGGAGCCGGCACGAGGGTCAGGTCGAAAGCGCGGGCGAGCGGCTCGAAATGTCTGCGGTCGGCGGTGGCGATGCGTTTCACGCCGGTCGTTTCGGCGAGCACCACCAACGCGCTGTCGACGAAGCCCAAATCGAGCTCGGAGAACTGCTCGTCGATCTCGCGCAGGCGAGCCACCCGTTCCTGCGGCAGGTCGACGAGCAGGAAGTTCGCCTCGACGAGGCCGCGATAGAACTGCTGCCGGGCGGCTCTGCCCAGCCGGGTTCCGAGCAGGTGATCGACCTCGGGCACGACTGGCGCGGGCAGAAGGAGACGACCCGACTCGGCAGAGATGAGCTCGACGGCCGCCGCGTGCCACCGATCGCTGCGGTCGTAGTAGGCGTAGAGAATCCCGCTGTCGAGGAGAATCGCCACTCAGCGGCTCGTGCCGAAGCCGGTCTCGGTGAGAATCTCCTCGCTTCGGTCGGCCGTGTCGGCGTAACCGCTGGAGAACTCGCCCGCGCCTGGCGGCGAGCCGGGCCGGTTGCGCACGATGTACTCGCGAACAGCTTCGCGAACGAGCTCCGCCATCGGCTGATTCCGACGCAGCGTCTCGGCCTTGAGCAAGGCCTCGAGCTCGGGATCGAAGTAGATCGTCGTCCGCTTCACGGGCGCGATGCTAACATAAGCATCCTGGCCGGTCTGCCTTGCGAAGATGCACTCGCCAGACCCTGTCCCACCCTCGCCCGGCCCGTCGGGAGAACCGCCTGCGCTAGCATGCGGGCAGACCCCGGAGATACCGATGCTCGACCGATTTCGCCGCCATTCGCTCGTCGCCGCGTTCCTTCTCGCCTCGACCGGCCCGCTCCTGGCACAGGGGGCGCGCTGGGACTGGCCGGAGAAATCGAAGAGTCTGGAGGTGCTGCCGGCGGACACCTCCGCCGATCGCTTGCGCGCGGTGATGCGCGGCTTCACCGGTGCGCTGGGCGTGCGCTGTAACTACTGCCACGTCGGCGAGGAGGGCAAGCCCCTTTCGACCTTCGACTTCGCCTCCGACGCGAACCCGAACAAGGACCGGGCGCGCGAGATGATGCGCATGCTGGGAGCGATCGAAGGTCACCTGCAGAAGATCGACCCGAGCGGCACGGAGCGCGTTGGCGTGCGCTGCCAGACCTGCCACCAGGGGCGGCCGCGGCCGACGACGCTCGAGGAGGAGCTTCTCGCCGCCTACCGCAAGGACGGCCGCAAAGCCATCGCGCCGCGCTACGCCGAGCTCCGCGAGCGCTACTACGGCGGCGGCGGGCTCGACTTCGGCGAACGCAGCCTCAACAATCTCGGCTACGAGCTCCTTGCCTCGGCGGCGCCGGAGGATCTCGAAGCGGCGATCGCCGTGCTGCAGCTGAACGCCGCGCAGTATCCGAAGTCGGGGAACGCCTGGGACAGTCTCGCCGAGGCCTATGCCAAGGCCGGCAAGCGCGAGATCGCCGCGATTTACTACCGCAAGTCGCTCGAGAACGATCCCGACAACGAGCACGCGCTCGAGGAGCTGCGCACGCTCGCCGCCGCCGGGGAGGCGAAGTCGGGCGGTGAGTGAAGCGGGGGTCAAGGCGGTCATCGACTGCGCCGCCTATCGCGGCGGCGTGCGCGTGGCGACGCTCGGCATCGACGAGATCCCGGGCGCGCTCGCCGACCCGTCCCTGTTCATCTGGCTGGGCCTCTACGAGCCCGGCGAGGCGCTGCTCGAACGGGTCCAGGACGCCTTCCAGCTGCACGACCTCGCGGTCGAGGACGCCCATCGCGCCCACCAGCGCCCGAAGCTCGACCGCTACGGCGACTCGATCTTCATCGTCCTGCGCACGGCGCAGTTCGCCGGTCCGGCGGAGGAGCTCGAGTTCGGCGAGACCCACCTGTTCGTCGGCCCGCGCTACGTTGTCACGGTGCGCCACGGCTCGCTCAAGGATCATGTCGGCCTGCGTGGCCGGTGCGAAGGCGATTGCGATCGGTTGGCTCTCGGGCCGGGCTACGTTCTCTACGCGTTGCTCGACTTCGTGGTGGACCACTACTTTCCGATCGTCGAGGAGCTGGAGCGGCAGTTCGAGGTCATCGAAACCGACGTCTTCGACGGCCACAGCAGCCGCGAGACGACGGCGGACCTCTACGACTTCAACCGCAAGCTCCAGTCGATGCGGCGGGCGATCTCACCGCTGCTCGATGTCCTGCAGCGCCTCGAACGTTTCGAGGGGCCGCCGATTCACGACAGCATGCAGGTCTACTTCCGCGATGTGCACGATCACCTGATGCGCATCCAGGAGATGCTCGAGGGTCTCGCCGAGATGAACCGTTCGGCTCTCGCGGCGCATCTCTCGCTCCTGTCGGTGGCACAAAGCGACGAAACCAAGCGCCTCGCCGCCTGGGCGGCGATCATCGCCGTCCCGACGATGGTCGCCGGGATCTATGGCATGAACTTCCAGTTCATGCCCGAGCTCGGCTGGCGCTTCGGTTATCCACTGGTCGTCGGCAGCATGGTCCTCATCTGCCTGGTGCTCTACCGCCAGTTCAAGAAGAGCGGCTGGCTCTAGCCCGGCTCCAGCCCGGGATCTCCGGGCGGGGGAAGACGTCCGATCTCTCCAGCGCGCGCCGGCCCATCCGTCGGGGCGGCGCGGAAGCCGCCACTCTGCGGCGACAATTTCGCGGCCTCTCTGCACTGTTCCGCTCTCGGCTGTGGACTGTCTGAGCAGGGGACGAACCCTGGACGGCAGGCGTTCGGGTCTGCAGCCAAAGGGGATCTCTGATGAGTGCGCGCTTCGCAAGACTGCTGATCTGTCTGCTGCTCTCCTCTTCTGTTGCCGGCGCGCAGGCGATCCCAGGCTCTTCCTGGCGTTACTACCGCCCCGGCAACACCGGCATCCAGGGCGACTTCAACGACGCGATCTACATCGGACCGGACGGCG
Organism: Thermoanaerobaculia bacterium; assembly: GCA_017998715.1. Lineage (GTDB taxonomy): Bacteria > Acidobacteriota > Thermoanaerobaculia > Multivoradales > JAGPDF01 > JAGPDF01. The sequence goes on from JAGOCP010000071.1 coordinate 5,631, forward strand.
ATCCCTGGATCGGCGGCTATGACCCGGGTGTGGAAGAGGGCGGCGTCGCGAAGTTCCTGCAAGCGGAGAACCGCTGGGTCAACATTTCGAATGTCGACTATCCGATCATCGGGCATCCCGACCTGACCGGCACGACGCGGGTGAGCGACATCGCCGCCGACGCGCAAGGCGATCTCTGGTTCGCGACCTGGCGTGGCGCCTGGAAGATGGATCCCGACATCGGACCCGCCTCGTTGGTGAACTACGCGGCCGCGAGCCCGGCGCTCGCGAACGGCGGTGCTCGCAACGTCGCCATCGCTCCCGACGGCACGGTCTGGTTTGCCCTGATCGGTTTCGGCGGCAATCTCGGCGGGGTGATCCGGCACACGCCGGCGACCTCCGACTGGCACTACTGGAGCGGCGGGCTGGAGTCGCAAGGGGGGAACAACTGGCCGCAGCTCGTCTGGTTGGTGCGCCGGCTGTCGATTCAGCCGAAGCCCGGCGGCGGCTACATCGTCTGGGCCGACAGCGAGAACAGCTCGGCGCTGGTCTCCTTCGACAGCACGACCGAGCTTTGGACGCACCACGAATTCTCTTTTACGCCCGGGGCGCTCCTCGACATGCCGGGCAAGGACTGCGTCGATGCCAGCGGGAACTTCTGGGCGCGGCGTTTCGTCGGCTTCTCCGGTTCGACGCCGGTCTACTCTCTCGACTACCGGACGACGGCGGGCACCTGGGTGGTGCCCTCCCAGCCCGTTCTACCGGCTTTCGATCCGCCGATCTGGGCTTTTCACGCCTACGGCGACGGCGAAGCGCTGCTCGCCGACGGTGCGAGCCGCGTGTGGCATTTCGACGGCGCCGCGTGGGAGGACTACGGTGTCTGGGGAACCGGCACCGCCAGCGACGATCTCGGCATCGACAGTGCCGGCAACGTCTGGGCGAGCGGAACCGGCGGCGCGGCGAAGCGCGACGCCGTGACCGGTCTCTGGCAGCGCTATCGCGTCACCAACACCAGTCAGTACGACCTGTTCAACGACGACCTCGCCCTCGATCCGGTGACCGGCGATGTCTACGCCTGCGCCAACGCCGGCCCGGGTGCCGGCGGCGTGACGCAGTTCGACGGTAGCCGCTGGACCGGGTGGAACGCTCTGCAGTACGGCCTCGGCGTCGAGTGGTCCTTTCCGACCGACAACTGCCAGGCGATCGCCGCGCGACCGGCGAGCGGCGCGGTGGCGCTGAATCCGATGTTCAACGGTATTCACCAATGGAACGGCGCCAGCTGGAGCGATCTCGCAGGGATGAACCAGAGCCACGGCCTGGTCGAGGACTCGGCGGGGCGGCTCTGGTCGCTGGGGCTGGCGTACTCCCTCGCCTACCTCGACGGTGGGAGCTGGACCGCCGTCGCGAACAACGGCGCCGGCGGCAACAACCTGCGGCGCGATCCGACGCGACCGGCGACGGTCTGGGCAGCCAACGTGGCCGAAGTCACTCGCACCGACGGCACCTATCGCTACTCCCGTGACTACACGCAGTTTCCCGAGCTCGACACGCAGAGCGACCTGTTCAACACTGTGGCTCCAGCGCCCGACGGCATCGCCTGGCTCGGTTCGACGCAGGGACTCTTCCGCCTCGACGCCAACGCCGGCACCTACCAGTACTTCGCCGCGCTCGGCGGCCTCGCGACGCTCGGCGCGATACCGCTCGCGGTCACTCCGGACGGCAAGCTCTGGTTCAATCTGTTCGATCCCAACGGAACGGGCCCACACGGCCTGGCGTGGTTCGACGGTCATTCCTCCGGCATCTACTCCGCGCCGCGCGACGGCGGACCGCAGTGGGGGGGCTTGCCGCACGCCCAGATCGCCGACCTCGAAGTGCGGCCCGTCGCCGGCGGCTACGAGCTCTGGATGAGCTGCCTGTCGCGCGGCATCGCGGTGCTCTTCGTGCCGACGAGCTTCTTCGCCGATGGCTTTGAGAGCGGCAATTCGGGAGCCTGGTCGGCAGTGGTGCCTTAGGTCGCCGCTTCCCGGCGCGCTTGCGCGCTCCGCGCGGCGTAAAAGGCGAGCAATGCGATGCCGCCGAGCACGAACCACGAGCTCGCGGCGTAGGGCGCGGCGGCATCCGAAGTCACCGGCGACAGCTGGATCGCTCCATCGACGAAGCTCGCCGTGACGCCCGCCACGAGGCCCAGCCGGACGATCGCCCAGATCAGCAGCGCGTTCGTGATCAGCAACGCAGTGATCGACGGCCAGCTGCGCAGCGCGACGAGGATCGGCACCAGCGACCAGATCGCCCACAGCACGGCGGCGGCGACGCTCTCGCGACGGAGCGCCCGGCGCGCCACGACGAGGAGGAGCAGCAGCGTGAAGACCACCACCAGACTGATCACGACGCGGCCGACGACGAGTCCGGCGGTGAAGCGCAGGCCGTCGAGGGCGTTCGGCACGAGGTAGAAGTTCGGCCGGTACGGACTGTTCGTCCAGATCTTGGCCCAGCCCGAGAGCAGGAAGGTCGACGCCATGGCGAGGCCGACGAGGACACCGGCCAGGAGATCGCGCCCGACGAGCGGATCGCCGAAGCGGCGATCGAGGAGGCGCGTCCAGGAGATCAGCCCGCGCGGCCAGTGCCGGCGCACGTAGGGCTCCAGGGCGAGGTAGGCGAGCCAGAGCAGGGCGCCGGAAAGGAGCCCCACGAGAGCCATTCGCAGGAGAAGGGCGAAGACGCCGGAGAGGGTGAGCGGCAGTCGCTGCTCGAGCAGTTGCGCCGACGCCATGGCGATCGCGGCGGCGCTCGCCAGACGGTGGGCACCGGCGCGGTCGCCGCGGCCGCCGCGCAGATTGCGCCGGGCCGCGCCGACCGCGGTCACGAGGACGAGCAGTGCGACCGCCGCGGCGAGGAGGGCGGCAGCAAGACGCGGGCGGTCGAGTCCAACCTCCGGCGCCGTGGGAGGCGCATCCCAGGGAGAGACGACCTGGAACCACAGGGCGGTGCCGGCGAGCGCCGCGGCTTCGATCCGAAGCGGAATGTCGGGGTGGTCGGGGTGAACTCCGCTCCAGGCGAGGCGACGGTCGGCGAAACGCGGCGGCAACCACCGCGGTTCGGCGGGGGCGAAGGCCGCCGGGTCGAGGCCTGCCGCGACGAAGAGCCGCGGCCAGGGCTCCTCGCCGGGGACTTGCGGCCTGCCCGGCTCGCGGGTCGTCGGTGGAATGCCCTCGAAGCGCACCAGCCGGCCGCGCGGATCGAGGATCATCTCGACCGCGCCGGCGTAGCGCAGCGGCGGGTCGCCGCGGTGGATCGCTTCCGGCCAACCGCCGCCGAAGCTGAGCGGTTCGAGGGGAAGGGGGTCCTGCCGGTACCAGAAGGCGTAGACCAGCGGCTGCCCCTTCTCCATACGGCGCCAGCGCAGCGCTGGCGGAAGCGGGTCGGATTCCCAGTTGAGGAATGCGCCGTCCCGCTCGTAACCCCATGCGTGCCCCCCTGCGGTCGCGCCATAGCCGAGTTCTTCGGCGAGCTCCGCGGCCCGATCGGCCAGCACCTCCGGCGAGCGTTCGATCGGCACCCAGCGATACTCGTTCACCCGGCTGGCGAAAGCGATCGTCACGAGCAGAGCTCCGGCGGCCGCGAGCCCCGTCCAGGCAAGTCCGGGTCGCAGGGCTTCGCCGCTGTCGGCCGCTGCGACCATCTCTGGAGACGGCGTCTCGCCCGCCGCCAGTGCGGCGGCGAGCGGGTCGCCTCCCGGCAACGCCAGAGCGACCTGCGCCGCCGAACGCGGGCGGCGCGCCGGGTCCTTCTCGAGGCAGCGCAGAATGAGACGTTCGACGATCGGGTCGAGGTCCTTGACGTGCCGCGCCGGGCTCTCGGGGGCGGTGCTCTCGTGGGTGCGCTTCCACTCGAGCAGGGTGGACGATTCGAACGGGCGCCGGCCGGTGAAGATCTCGTAGAGCAAGAGTCCCAGAGCGTAGAGATCGCTCCGCGCCGTGGCCGCACCGCCGCCGAAGAGCTCCGGCGCCATGTAGGGCGGGGTTCCAGCGAGCTCGCCGCCGCCCTCCGCGGCGTTCACCGCCAGCCCGAAGTCGGTGATCTTCGCCCGGCCGTGGCCGTCGATCATGACGTTGGCCGGCTTGAGGTCGCGATGCACGACGCCGCGCTCGTGCGCCGCCGCAAGGCCCGAGGCGACCTGGCGCCCGATCTCGATCGCCTTGGCCTCGGGGAGGCGTCCGATTCGATGGAGGAGCGACGCCAGATCTTCGCCGTCGACGTACTCCATGGTCAGAAAGTGACGGCCGGCGACCTCGTCGATGTCGTGCACCCGGCAGACGTGCGGGTGCGACACCTGCCGCGCATTGCGCACCTCGGCGTGCAGCCGCGCGAGCGCCGCGGGGTCGCGCTCGAGCTCCGGCGAGAGGAACTTGAGCGCCACCGGCTGGCCGAGCTTGAGATCGTCGGCGCGATAGACCGCGCCCATACCGCCGCGGCCGAGGAGTCCGATGATGCGATAGCGCCTGCCGAGAATTTCGCCGGGAGCGAAGTCCTCTCCTTTCGCCGCGGCGCGCGCCGCCTGCGCGGACCGCGGCACTCCGCCCTGGTCGATCTCGGTGAACGAGGCGTCCGGCAGCACCGTCGCCGCCGCCGGATCGGGGCGCGCGGTCGCGGCGCCGCAGGACGGGCAGAAGGCGGCCGCGTTTGGCACGGCAACGTGACAGGTAGTGCAGGTCGGCACGGAACTGGCCGCGAGTATAAACGACGCCTGCCGCCCCCCTCGCCCCGGCGGCCAGCGCCGACTTCGCTCAGGGCGCCAGGCGGTCGAAGCCGAGAATGGCGTTCCACACCAGGGGATGGCTGCCGATGGTCGAGCCGCGCCAGACCGGGTTGATGGCGAAGAGCAGGATATGCCCCTTGCCGACCGGCGCATCGACGACCGCGGCGCGCTGCGCGAGGTCGCCGCCGTGGTCGAGGAGACCCGAGATGAGGAGCTCCCTGGCGTCGCCGAAGCGCAGCAGCGCCCGCGGCCAGAGCGACTTCGGGAGGATGTTGGGATTGCGCCGCAGCTCTTCACTCGACAGCGGCCGGCTTTCCCAGCGCTCGGCCTTCACGGCCTCGGGCGCGGCCGGGAAGCTCCTCCCCTGGGGCGCGTCGAGGTCGTCCTTCGAGCCACGGCCGGTCGGCCGGCCAGTGTCGTCGTCGCTGGCGAAGCCGCCGGCCGCGAGGCGCGAGAGCTCGAAGCTCATGCCTTCCGCGCTGTAGACCGACAGCCTTTCGCCGAAGCCCTCGGTGACCGGCGAAGCGGTCGCACCCGAGGTTGCTGCGGGGGGGAAGCGGGCGTCGAGAATGCTGCCGACGACCTTGACGCTGCCGGCATCGGTGACCCGGACGCCGGGGGTCAGGCCGTTCGCGACCAGCAGACTCGCGGTGTCCTCCACCGCGATGAGCAGCCCGCCCTGGTCGACGAAGCGACGCAGATGCTCGAGCCCGGCGAAGCCCAGCCCGGGGCGTTGATCGTCGGTGGCGTCGATCGTGCCGAGGTTGGGCGTCTCGGCGGTCGTCTTCCACGGCAGCGGCTCGCCCCACATCGGCAGGCCGGTGACGATGCGCTGCGGTTCGCCGACGCCGACCGGCGGAAAGAGAATGACGTCGTAGCGCGCACCCAGATCGGGCGTCGCCGCAACGTCCTGGGTGCTGATGTAGTCGTACGGCACGCCCAGCAGATCGAGGCGCTGCCGCCACCAGCCCTCGGTCTGGGTGTTGAGCCAGCTGTGAAGGAGGGCGAGCCGTGGCTTGGGAACCGGGCGCGTGGCGACCGCCGGGCGCTCGCCGGCGGCGACGACGGCGATGCCGAGGCGCTTGGCGATGCTGCCCAGGCGTTCGCGTTCGATGCCGCTCACGATCCAGCTGCCGCGCGCGAAGTCGCGCGCCAGGGCGTGAAACGGCGCGGTCGCCGCTTCGACGCGCACGCTGCCGGACGCCTCCGGCGGCGCCTCGAGGGCGTAGCGCAACGGCAGCATCGCATCGGCTCCACGGTGGGCCACGAGAAAGACCGTGCCACTGCCGGTGACGCCGGCGGGCGCGGCGACAGGTTCGGCGACCGCAGCCATCGCGGCGCCGAGAATCTCGTCGTCGACGACCCGCAGGGCTTCGACATCGAAGAGCTCGCCGAAGCTCCAGCCGGTGTCGTCATAGGGGTGCCGCTGCGGATCGTCGGGGCTCCAGTACTGCCGGTCGAGAAGCGCGTCGGCGATGCGACTGTAGGGCTGATCCATGCGCACGACGTAGCTGCCTGCCGGCAGGAGGCGGGGTCCCGGCGCCGTCTCGTTGGGCGCGGCGTCCTTCTCGTGCGCGCCCGGCGTGTCGGACTTCCTGGCGGCGGGAGCGAGCGAGAAGGGAGTCGTGAGGCGGTGGATCTCGACGTGCTGGCGGGCGAGCACCCGCAGGAGCTCCGCCTGCGCCTCGGGCCTGCGCTCGTCGGCCGGCAGCACCCAGGCGGCCGGGCCCTCGCGCTGCGGCTTCTCGATCGAACGCCGGCTCTTGGCGTAGAAGTTGGTCAGCAGCTGGGTGCGGTTCTCGGCCGCGAAGGCGAGCGAGACGAGGAGCCCGGTCTGCTGGTAGTTGTTGTTGTTGCGCTGCGACCACTCGACCCGCGGCCAGGGCGGGTCCTGGCGGTACCAGGTGCGCGAGTACTGATCGGGGGCGAGCTCGCGGACTTCGGTGTCGGCACCGCCGTTGCCGAAGGTCTCGTAGAGGCGGCTGATCGAGTTGTGCATCGCCGCCATGAACATCAGATAGCCGGGGCTCCAGGTGTCGAACTCGCCGTGGGTGAAGACGCCCGGCATCCCCAGCTTGGTCATCTCGGCGACGTTCGTCCAGCCGAAAAGTTGCCACTCGTTGGTCAGCAGAGGGTCGATCCAGGCGTTGTAAGGGCCGTCGCCGACAGTGTTGTCGTAGAGAAACGGCACCGACTCGTGCAGGTCGTGCAGCACCTGACCGTGCCAGGCGAGATGGGTGTCGAGGACGTTGCGCGACAGGGAGAGGGTGAGCCCCATGGCGTCGCGGTTGTTGTCGTGCGCGACGTAGTGCCCCCAATAGGCGAGCCGCGGCCAGGCGGCTGCGGGGTGCGCCAGGTGCCAGCGGTAGACGTCGACCATGCGGTCGCGGCCGTCGACCTCGACGACCGGCGTGATGAGGGTGACGAGGTTGGCGCGGATCTTCTGCACGTAGGGGCTCTCGTCGACCGCCAGGCGATAGGCGAGCTCCATCAGCGCCGTAGGCGAGCCGGTCTCCGGCGAGTGGATCGCGCCGGTGATGTAGTAGACCGGCACGGTTGCCGCGACGAGCGCAGCGGCGCGCGCATCGTCGAAATCGATCGTGCGCGGGTCGGCAAGCTGGGCGAGGCGCGCGCGGTTCTCTTCCGACTTCGCCAGGTTCTCCTCCGAGGAGATCGCGACCACGATGCGCTCCCGCCCCTCTTCGCTGGTGCCGATGGTGAAGACGCGGACGCGCGGCGTCGCCGCCGCCAGAAGACGGAAGTAGCGATGGACGTCGGCCGAATACGGAAGGAAGCCGGGCGCGCCGGCGACATCGCCGAGCACCGCCTGCGGCGCCGGTACGGTCGCCGAAGCCGGCAGATAGTCGGTGAGCGGCGAGTTGAAGTCGGGCGCCGTGGTGTACTTGCGGATGCGCGCCGTGGCGTCGGCGTCGATCGGCTGGGTCAGATCAGGGACGAGACCCGCGGGCATGCGCGTCGCGACCGGGGCGTCCGCGGCGAAGGCTGCGCTCGCCGCAGCGAGGAAGAGGAAGACGACAGAACGACGCATCGAGTGGACTCCAGGGCGCGGAGGAGAAGGACCGCGAATCGCAAGACTATCGAAACCGGGCTACGATTCGGGCTGGAACGATTGGAGGCACTATGCGGGTCGTGGAGTGTGTTCCGAATATCTCCGAGGGGCGCCGCCCCGAGGTCTACGGGGCGGTGGCGAAGGCGGCTGGGGCGGTGCCCGGCGTCACGGTGCTGGACGTCGATCCAGGCGCCGAAACCAACCGCACGGTGATCACCTTCGTCGGCGAACCGGAAGCCGTGCTCGAAGGGGCCTTTCAGCTGATGGTGGCGGCGCTCGAGCGCATCGACATGAGCACTCATCAAGGAGCGCACTCGCGCATCGGTGCGGTCGACGTGGTGCCGTTCGTGCCGGTCTCCGGCGTGACGATGGCCGAGTGCGTCGAGCTCGCGCGGCGGCTGGGGGAGCGCGTCGGGCGCGAGCTGGGGATTCCGGTCTACCTCTACGAGAACGCCGCCACCACTCCCGCGCGGCGCAACCTCGCCGACATCCGCACCGGCGAGTACG
>JAGOCP010000356.1 GCA_017998715.1 Thermoanaerobaculia bacterium
GATCCTGCTTCGCATAGAGGTCGAGCTGCGCCAGCTCGAGCGCCTTGGCATAAAGGTCGGCGGCCTGCGTCCAGTTTTCCTCTTTCGACGCCAGATTGCCGAGCATGTAGTAGGCCATGTGGTGTGGCGCGACCTCGTTGACGCGGTTCCACAGCCGGTGCTCGTCTTCCCATTGCCGCGCTTGCGCGACGGCGACCGAGGCCCAATAGCCGGCGAGGGCGAGGACGGCGGCGCACGCGAGCCCGGCTCCGGCGAGGCGCAGCCGGCTGGGGCTGCCTGTGCCACTTTCAGGCGACCGGCTCTGGCGCAGCCGGCGCGAGAAGACCGGCGCGAGCGCGGCCGCCAGGGCGGCCGCGAGGAAGAGAATCGGCAGATAGAGGTAGCGGTCGGAAGCGATCGTGGTCCGGAACCGCCCGGCGGCTATGTTCGGCAGCAGCAGCGCCAGCCAGAGCGCGCTTCCCAGGAGTACTCCGCGGTGGCCTTGTCGCCAGGCCCAGACGCCTCCTCCGACGGCCGCGAGGCCGAGGGCCAACACGGGCAGCCACCGCCACCCCAGGAGCGCCTCCATCGCCGCGGGGGCGTAGAGGATCGCCAGCTTCGCCGGCGCCAGCGCATTCGCGGTCATGAGAGCGACCGCGTCGGGCAGGAAGCCTGCGACCTCACGCCAGGGGCGCTGCAGCGGATTGTCGGCGACGTGCTCGACCGTGGCGCGATAGTTGACGTAAGTGAGCAGAGCGGAGAGCGCGAGGAGCGGCACCTTCTCGAGGAGCGCGCGGCGATCGATTCGGCGCTGGCGCCAGAGATCGAGCGCCAACGGGACGGCGACCATCGCCGGCGAGACCTTGCCGAGCATCGACAGGCCGAAGGCGAGCTGCGAGCCCCAGAGAGCGGTTTGTCCGGGGCGATCGAGGTGGCGGAGATAGAGCAGGACACCGAGCAGCAGCCAGACCGCCGCCACCTGGGAGTTGCGGCAGATCGCCCAGCGCACCGTTTCGACCAGGGCCGGATGTACGGCGACGAGGAGCGTCGCCGCGGTCGCTGCCAGCCAGGATCCGGTCAGGCGGAAGAGCGCGAAGAGGAGCAGCACGACGACCACGACGTGCAGCAGCACGGAATGAGCATGGAAGCCGGACAGGTCCCAGTCGAAGAGCGCGTGGTCGATGGCGACAGAGAGCGTGAAGAGCGGCTGGTAGAGGCTGTAATGGGTGCTGGTGAACATGGTCACCAGCGCTGCGAGCTTGTCGTCGCCGGCGAGCGCGTTCACCTGCGGGCTGTTGCGGATCAGAGCTTCGTTGTCGTAGCGAATCCAGTAATTTCCCGGCGTCGGCAGGTAGACGGCGAGTGCTGCCGACACGACGAGCAGCAGTGCCAGCAAGGCGTGGACATTTCTCGTGGAAACGACTCCGGGGGCGGGAACCGGGCTCGTCGGCATGCGATGAAGACTCCTGAAAGAGGCGTGTTGGAATCGGTTACTTGGTTCCGGAGACTTCGGCGGTCTCGACCTTCAGGATCCTGGCCCAGGCGACGCGCAGGCTCGGAGGGAGATCGAGGTCGGCGAAATGGGTGCGCACCTGTTCGCGACTGGTGTAGCTCCAGATGTCTTCCCAGTCGGCGTAGCGCAGAAGGTGGGAGATCGCCCATGCCCGGCGTTCGGGGGAGCCCTCTTTCAGCAACGCGCGCAGCTCTTCCGCGCTGACCGGTTGGTCGGGGAAGAAATAGAGCTTGGTGCCGCGCTCGGTCTCCGATGAGTCGGTGCCGGATGCCGCCATGTCGCAATCAGTATAGCGGCTGGGGTTTCAGGCGCAACGCTTGACGCGCTGAGGGCGGTTCTGTAGATTGATCCGGGTAGCAGCGCCAGGCGGGCATAACTCAGTTGGTAGAGTGCAAGCTTCCCAAGCTTGATGTCGCGGGTTCGAATCCCGTTGCCCGCTCCATGATTCTCAGGTCGCCGATCTCGGGCCGGTCCACCCGCTCCCGAGATGCCGGCTGACGGCCTCAGGCTCGAACCCTCCCGGGCACCGGCAGTAGATGGAGATGGTTCTCGCTCCGGCTGACTGCGAAAGGCGGAACGTTGGCCCCCACTTCCCTGATTTCCGCAGGAACCGAACTCGCCGGCCGGCTGAACTGCGAAGCGGACTTGCAGTGCGAAGGGCGCTTCGTCGGCGAGCTCGAGATCCAGGGTCACCTGACCGTCGGCGCCGGGGCGGTGGTCGAAGGCCCGCTGCGGGCGCGCACCGTCACCGTTCTCGGTGAGGTGCGCGGCTCCGTTCACGGGGCTGACCGGGTGGAGCTGCAGTCCGGCGGGTCGGTGCGCGGCGACGTCTCTTCCGCCTGCGTCGTGCTGGCGAGTGGCTGCGAGCTCGACGGGCGAATCGACATCACCGGTTGATTCACTTGACGGTGCCGTCGATGGGGACGGTAACGACCGGAACGGCGGCGCTGTCGGTGTGCAGAGTGAGCGTTCCGTGGATCGGTCCCTTGGGCAGGGTCGCCGGATCGAAGGCGAGCTTGACCCGGAACTCGCGCCCGGCCTTCACGGTCTCGAGCTCGGCGGGCGGGAATCCAGCGAGGTTGTGCTCCACCCTGGTCACCTGCATCGGCGCGGTGGAATAGGTCTTGACCGTGAACGATTGACTCTGCTTCGCGGTGAGCGCGAGCTCGCCGAGCTTGAGCTCGTGCGGCGTGACGACGATCGCCGGCCGCACGAAACCCGAGAGCGGGATGGGAACGATCGACTGCTTCGGGTGCTTCACGTGGACGAGCAGGGTGCCGATGATCGGACCGACGGGCGCGTCTTTCGACAGCGCCAGGTCCACCTGCCATTCGCGAGGCGCCGTGCCTACCTGTGGCAGCTGCTGGGTCGAGGCACTGATACCGGGAGGCGTGCCGGAGGTCTCGAGGATCTCGAGGGCGGCGCCGTCGCGGGCCGCGAGTTTCTGCGAGATGGTCCCGGGCTTCTCGTGCTGCACATAGATCCAGCGGGCGAAGCCTGGCTTCGCGCTGACGTACTCGACCGATTGAATCCGCAACTCGAGGACGAGTGTAGGCGTCTCGGGGTCGTTGGTCTGCAGCTCGAGCTGCTTGTTGAGCGCCAGTGCCTTGTCGTTGAGCAGGGGAACGCGGACGTTGATGGTCCCGGACTCGCCCGGAGCCAGGGCCTTCGGCCGGCTGAGCAGTTCGAGGTTCGGAGGCAGAAGAAGATCGTTGATGTTGAGCGTCGCGTCGCCGGCATTGCGGAGCTTGAAGGTGTGCTCGACGACCTTGTCGCGTGCGATCTCGCCGGTTTCGTGCACCCGCTCTTCGACGACCAGCTTCGGCTTCTTGACCGCTGCCGCAGTCGTCTCGGTGGCCGAGCCCCCTGACGCGAGCAGCGTCAGGAGCGAGAAGGCCGCTGCAGCGGTGAGCAGAGAGTCTCTCGTGCGGCGGAGCGGCAGGGGATGCGACGCTGATCTACGGGCGGCAAACTGCGGCATGGAAGGTCACTCCTCGAGTCTGGTGTGGATCTTGCGAAGACGGCAAACTATGCCAAACTGTCACCCGCCCTCGTCGATGCGCGACAAATTTACTTCGAAAGCTCCAAGCGCTCCCACCTCTTGCACCCGACATGCCATGAGCCGAGTCACCTCCGAAGCCCTGCTCCTTTGCCTGCTGATCCCGGGCCTGGCCGTGTCCCAGTCCGAGGACCCCGTCGCGAAGTCGAGTGGCTCTCCGGCAGCCACCGCGGCCGCTCCGG
>JAGOCP010000357.1 GCA_017998715.1 Thermoanaerobaculia bacterium
ACCCTGCCCGAAGTGCGCCAATCCGCTCCTCACCCTGAAGACCACCAAGCGCCGCGGCACCGAGCTCGTCTGCCCCAACGAAGAGTGCGACTACACGGCGCCGTACGAAGGCACCGGCGACGGCACGCTCGCGGCACCGACCGACAACTGAACCCCTGACGAAAGTCACCCCCGCGGTCGTACCACCGCCGGTCGTCGCTCCGCGCAGCGCGCTCCAGACTTCTCCTGTCGTCCCTGACCAAGGAGAAGTCGATGCGTGGATGGAACCCCTGCCGAAAAGCCGTCGTCTCCGCGATGGCTCTTCTGCTCGCCGCCGGAGCTGCTGCTGCCGACGCTTTTCGCGTCGCCGACATCAACACCACCGACATCGCCAACGACGGCCTGCCGGTCGGCCGCGGCGTCGTTCTCGGTAGCGCCCTCGTCTTCGACGTCCGCACCGCCGAAGACCGGCTCCAGCTCTGGCGCTCGGACGGCTCGGCGGCGGGAACGACGCTGATCAAGAACATCTTTCCGGGCGACGATGGCGGCTCGATCCAGGAGATCGTCAAGCTCGGCGCGCTGGCGTTCTTCCAGGCCGAAGATCCCGCCGGCGGTCGCGAGCTCTGGCGGTCGGACGGCACGGCAGCCGGCACTTTCCGGCTGGTCGACCTCCATGCCGGCCCGGCCGGTTCGACCCCCTCCGAGCTCGTAGTCGTCGGCTCCACTCTCTTCTTCCGCGCCAACGACGGCGCCAACGGCACCGAGCTCTGGAAGTCGGATGGCACCGCGCTCGGTACGGTCGAAGTCAAGGACATCCGGCCCGGGCCGCCGAGCTCCTCTCCCGAGAGACTCGTCGCGGTCGGAGCGACGCTCTTCTTCACCGCCGACGATGGCACGACCGGCCGGGAGCTATGGAAGTCGAACGGTACCGACGCCGGCACGGTGCGTGTCCGGGACATCTTCGTCGGCCCGAGCGGCTCCGACCCCTACGACTTCGCGGCCGTGGGATCGACGCTCTTTTTCGCCGCCCAGCAGAGCGCCGGCAACGGCGAGCTCTGGAAGTCGGACGGCTCGGAGGCCGGAACGGTGCTGGTCAAGGAGATCCATCCGGCCGGCGGCTCTTTCCCGTCCGAGCTTCGGGCTCTGGGCTCACAGGTCATCTTCATCGCCGATGACGGCACCACCGGCGTCGAGCTCTGGAAATCGAACGGCACGGCGGCGGGCACCGTGCTGATCGAGGAGATCGTCCCCGGTCCCGGCGGCATCGAGTTCTACAACGACACCGAGGGGATCGCTGTGCTGGGCGGAGCGCTGCTCCTCAGCATCGACGACCTCGGCGCGACCGGCGCCGAGCTGTGGCGCACCGACGGCACACCCGGCGGGACGTTTCAGCTCGCCGACATCGAACCCGGGCCCGACTGCTCTTGCCCGGAGGGCTTCATCGTCCTCGGCTCGACGATGCTCTTCGAGGCGTTCGAAAGCACCCACGGCTCGGAGCTGTGGAAGACCGACGGCACCATCGCCGGCACCGTACTCGTCGAGGACCTCCTGCCGGGCATCGGCAATGGAGGTCCTTTCCCGTTCGGCGCCTCGGGCTCGATCGCCATCCTGACGGCGACCAGCTCACCCAACGACCGCGAGATCTGGCGCAGCGACGGTACGCCCGGCGGGACCTTCCCCCTGACTGACCCGACTCCGTTCGCGGTGAGCGGCAGCGCGCCCTCCAATCTCACCGACTCGGCCGGGACCCTCGTCTTCGCCGCCGACGACGGCGTCCATGGATTCGAACCCTGGAAGTCCGACGGCAGCGCCGCCGGAACGGCCCTGATGCTCGACATCCGCGCCGGCGCCCAAGGCTCGTCACCGGCCGAGTTCACCCTCGCCGGCGGCCGGACCTTCTTCAGCGCTTCCGGGCCCGAAGGTATCGAGCTGTGGAAGAAGACGGTCGCGGGCGCGATCCTGGTCGAAGACATCCGGCCCGGCACCAACCCGTCCTCTCCGGTCGACCTGATCGAGTTCGGCGGCACACTCTATTTCTCCGCCGACGACGGCGTCGCCGGCCGGGAGCTCTGGAAGTCGGACGGCTTCGCCGCCGATACCAGCCTGGTCTTCGACCTCACGACGGGAGCGACCGGCGGCGGGGCCCAGCCGATCGCCACCTCGGGGGCCTTCGGCAACGGCCTTCTCTTCGGCGGCGCGACGGCGGCGAATGGGGAGGAGGTCTACACCTCCGATGGCAGCGGCGCAGGGACGAACCTGGTCTCGAACTTGAACCCTGGCGCTGCGAGCTCTTCTCCGGAGGAGTTCTTCGTCACCGGCACGGTCGCCTTTCTCTCCGCCGAGACCGCCGCCGCGGGGCGCGAGCCGTGGGTCATCGTCGATGCCGGCTTCGGCGGCTTTCTCGAAGTCCCGCTCGGAGATCTCAACCCGGGGACAGCAGACAGCAATCCGCGGGAGCTCACGGCCGCCGGCGGCACGACCTATTTCGTCGCCGACGATGGCGCGCACGGCCGCGAGCTGTGGAAGACCAACGCCTCCGCCGCGACCACGGTTCTTCTGAAGGACACCTCGCCCGGACTGGCTTCCGGCGAAGTGACGGAGCTCACCAGTTTCGCCGGCAGGCTCTTCTTCCGCGCCTGCGCTGCGACCTCCGGCTGCGAGCTGTGGACGAGCGACGGCACGACCGGCGGCACGCAGCTGTTCAAGGATCTCTTCCCGGGGCCGGACAGCGGCAACCCGAAACACCTGACCGTCTCCGGCGACGACCTCTGGTTCTCGGCCTGCGACGGCGCCGCCGGCTGCGAGCTCTGGGTGAGCGACGGCACGCCACAGCGCACGCGGCGGGCGAGCGACATCCACGCCGGGCCCGAGTCGTCGAATCCGCGTGCGACCCGCGCGCGGGTGGGCGATACGCCGTTCGTCGCCAGCGGCGGCTTGCTCTACTTCGTCGCCAACGACGGCAGCGGCGAGGAGCTCTGGGCCGTTTCGCCGCTGCTCTTCGACGACGGCTTCGAAGGCGGCAACACGGCCGCCTGGAGCGCGACGAGCCCCTAGGACGCCTGCGCCGCGCGCTGCGCCTCGCGGCGCTCGATGCGGTCGCGGGTGCGCAGCAGGCGCTCGGAGATCGGCGCGCCGTAGAGGCGCTCGAGGCATCCGGCGAGGCGCACCTCGAGGGCGAGGCGCGGCACGATCGTCAGGCGGCTGACCGCGGCGAGCTCGTCGAGAAGCGGCATCGAACCGGGGTCGAGCATGGCGACTTCGAGAGTGCGACCGGTGCGCGCAAGCGGCACGGCGCAGGCAACCAGGGCCGCGCGCGCCGGCAGCAGGGCGGCGTTTGCGAGCGGCAAGCTGGCGAGCGTCCCCGCGTCCACGGTCTCGACCCCGAGCTGCGCGCCGAGGGCGGCGAGAAGGGTCGCCTCGTCGACGATCCCCGAGTCCAGCAGGCAGGTGCCGAGACGGCCGCCGTCATTGGCCTGGCGCTCGAGCGCCCCCTCGACCTCGGCGCCCGACAGGATGCCGAAGAAGCGCAGGGTCTCGCCCAGTTTCGGGCGCTTGGTGAAGTGCGGTGCAGCGAAAGCGGGTTCCATCGTCGATCTCCCCGGGCGGCAACCGTCCCGCCCTTTCATCTATAGGCGTAGTAGCTGACGTCCGGGGGTCACAGGACACGCCAGCTACAATGCCTGCCATGTCGAATCCGTCCGGACCCGTCCATGTCGTCGGAGGAGGACTCGCCGGCAGCGAGTGCGCCT
>JAGOCP010000358.1 GCA_017998715.1 Thermoanaerobaculia bacterium
GCTGCGCCCGCGGCTCGAGCAGGCCGAGCGCCGGCTGGTGCGATTGCGCGCGCGCCTGCGGTTGCTGAAGAAAGCGGCCGCGCCGCCGCCATCGCTCGCCGCCTTGCGGCAGAAGCTCGCACGCCTGGCCGCCGACGTGGCTCGGCGGCAGCCAGGAGTGCCTGCCGGTTAAAACGGAATGTCGTCGTCCTGGAAGTCGCCGCCGCCCTCGTTGCCACCGCCCGCAGGGGCGCTGCCGCCGAAGTCGCGTCCGCCACCACCGCCGCCGGCGCCGTCACTCTTCGAGCCCAGCATCTGGAAGTTCTCGCAGATGATCTCGGTCTTGTAGACCTTCTTGCCCGGCCTCTCCTTGTCGTCCCAGGAGGCGGTCTGGATGCGGCCTTCGATGAAGACCATCTTGCCCTTCTTCAGATACTGCCCGGCGATCTCGGCCTGCTTGCCGTAGACGACGATGTTGTGCCACTCGGTCTCGTCCTTGCGGTTGCCGTCGCGGTCCTTGTAGCGCCGTGACGTGGCCACGGAGAACGTCGCCACCTGCTGTCCGCTGGGCAGCGCGCGCATCTCCGGATCGCGGCCCAGATTTCCTACCAGAATCACCTTGTTGACCATGATTGTGCTCCCTCTCGGCGTGGCCGGGACGGTATCATACGCATCGCGGTCCCTTGCCGATTCCCTTTCTGCGGAGATAGGACGGATTTCTTGCGCATCGTCTTGCAGCGCGTCCAGCGGGCGGCGGTCGAAGTCGACGGCCAGGAGCTGTCGCGGATCGGAGCGGGTTTCCTGGCGCTGGTCTGCGTGGCTCGCGGCGACGATGCCGACGTTGCCCAGCGCGCGGCGCAGAAAGTCGCCGGGCTGCGGCTGTTCGAGGACGAGGCCGGCAAGATGAACCTCGACCTCGCCGGAGTCGGCGGCGCGGTCCTGGTGGTCTCCCAGTTCACCCTTCTCGCGGACACCTCGCGCGGTCGGCGGCCGTCCTTCGAGGGCGCGGCGCCGGGCGATGTCGCCGCTCCGCTGGTCGAGCTCTTCGCCGAGACCCTGCGCCTGGCGGGTTTCGCCGTCGCCACCGGTCGCTTCGCGGCGCACATGAAGATCGAGTTGGTGAACGACGGGCCAGTGACGCTGGTCCTCGACTTCTGACGTCGGGCCCGAGTCAGGGCAGGCCGATGGCGATCGTCGAGATCGGCACCGGCATGAAGCAGAGGACGAAGATCGCCAGCGCCGCGGCCGCCAGCCAGCGGCGCCGGCGGTCGAGCGGCTCCGCCTCGTCGACGACCGGCGGGTGGCGCAGACCCATGACGAGAACGATCAGACTCCACAGGAACCAGCCCGGCCAGAGAAGTCCTCCAGCGAGCAGCACCAGCCAGAGGACGGGCGCTAGACGAGCCTGCTGTCGGCCGACGACCGCGTAGAGCAAGTGCCCGCCGTCGAGCTGGGCGAGCGGCAGGAGATTGAGCATCGTCGCGAAGCAGCCGACCCAGGCGGCGAGCGCGAACGGATGCGGGTTGAGGATGACGTTCTCGGGTAGCGGGCCGTGGAAGAACCAGGCGAGCGCCGAATAGAGGAGACTCTTCCCAGGCAGGTAGAGGAACATCGCCGCGGTCTCCTCCGGCACGCGTTGCACCGCGGTCGGCTGGGAGTGGGCGACGCCGTAGATCAGAAACGGCAGCAGGGCGACGAATCCGGCGATCGGCCCGGCGACGCCGACGTCGAACAGCACCCGCTTGTCGCGGATGGCGCCGCGAATTCGGATGAAAGCGCCGAACGTGCCGAGGCCGATGGGCGCAGGGAGAAAGTAGGGCGGCGTCGATGCCAGGCGATAGCGCCGGCAGAGCAGATAGTGCCCGAGCTCGTGAGCCAGAAGAATGGCGAGGACCGGCAGGGCGAAGGCGAAACCCCAGCCCAGGAGCTCGGGATCGGTCCACACCCTCTGCACCGTCTCCGGCAGCAGTAGCGGTACGAGATCGGTGACGACATCCGTGCGGGCGGCGAGCAGGAAGCCGCCGCCGAGGGTCACGCAGGTGAAGAGGGAGAGCAGGAAGAGACCGACGGCGAGGAGAAGCGCGCCGGGCTCGAGCGCCAGTGGAGGAGTCGTCGGTCGGGTACCGGAGGTCCCGGTAGGACCCGGAGGCACCGACCACCAGACTTCCGGAGCCGGAGGAAGAAGGCTGCTGCTCGGCGGTGCTTGGGAATCCGGCAAGGCCGGGCCGGCTCAGAGGTTCTTGAGGTCTTTGCCGGGCTTGAAGCGCACGGTGCGGCCGGGGGTGATCGCCACCTCGACGCCGGTCTTGGGGTTGCGACCGACACCCTTCTTGCGATCGCGCACCTGGAAGACCCCGAAGCCGCGCAGCTCGATGCGCCGGCCGTCGCAGAGCGCGTCCTTCATCGCGTCGATGATGGTATCGACGGCCTGCACGGCCTTCATCCGCGGAACGTTGGAAACGTCCGAGACCTTCAACACGATGTCTGCCTTGATCATCTGCGCTCTGACCTTTCGATGAATCTAGCCGCAACCTCGGGGTGTGTCAACGCGATGGTCGACGAAGTCATGCCTTGCGCAACTTCGACTGCATGATGCAGACCTCGAAGGCGATCTCCGCCTTGGCGATGACGCGCTGCAGGTCGGCGAGATCGGAGGGGGCGAGCCCGGCGCCGGCGGCGGACCGGGGTTCGAAGAACAGGGCGGCGACCAAGCGGTCCCTCACCTTGACCGGCAGTGCGACCACCTCCTTCGCCAAGGGCGGCGCCGTGAAACAGGCACCGAGCGCGAGGTGTGACGGCAGCGGCGCCAGTCGGCCGCTGAACGAGGCGTCCTTCTCCTGCAGCCCGTCGAAGAACGACGGCTGTTGGAGGCTCAGGCGAAGCGCTGCGAGGCGCTCGACGTCGAGGCCCGGACCCGACCACAACCAGGCGGAGATCTCCTCCTTGCGCACGACGAAGAGCACGGCGCGCTGCAGGAGGCCGGCCGCGAAGTCGATCAGCGCTCGCGCGACATCGTCGCGTTGGCGCGGCTGCAGCAGCCGCTGCTCGATCTCGTCGACCGTCGGGCGCGAAGGTCCGGTCGGAGCTGCGGCAGCAGTTCCGGAGCGGGGAGAGGGCGGGGAGGGCGGCGCCGGAAGCGGTTTGGGCGGTCGCGTGGCTTTCGCAGCTTTGGCGGCTCCGGCCGGCGGCGACGGCGCGACGGGTGGCGCGGCGGGAGGCGCGGTGGCGGGCACGGCGGCAGGCGCAGTGGGGGGCGCCGGGGTCAAGGGGGCTGTCGCCGCCGGTGCGACGGCCGTCGTCGCCGCCGCGGCCGGAGCGAGGGTCGGCAACTCGAGCGTCTGATGTTGGAAGTGGGGCAGCTCGACGGAGACGGAGGACGGCGAATCGGCCGGCGGCGCCGCAGCGACGCCGGCGATCTTCGTATCCCAATGCAGCTGATCCGCCGGCTGCCGCGCAGCGGTGCCCTCTTTGCCGGCGGAGCTCTCGCGTGCCCACAGGAAGCGCGAGCGGTTCATCTTGTCGAGGAGCTTGGCGTAGCGGGACGGGCATTCGACGCCGTAGTGCTTTTCCAGCGCCTCCATCAGCCGCAGCTCGGGCGCGACGTGCCAGAGGATCCTCTTGCCGACCACGAAGGAAATCTCGTCCTGGTAGGCGAGGTTGCGGGCGTCGATCAACGCCACCTTGACCTGGGTCGAGCTCGCCCGGAAGGCGATCGCATGGCACCGCCGCGCCACCTTCGCCGGG
>JAGOCP010000359.1 GCA_017998715.1 Thermoanaerobaculia bacterium
CCGCTTCGGAGGGGTAGAGATCCTGGAGGTTCCAGGTGTACCGGGGATCGGCGGCGGGCGCGTCGGCGGCGAAGGTCGGGACGACGAAAGTGAAGAGCATGGCGGCGAGGATCGTACGCTGGACAGCTTTGCGGGTCATGGCATACCTCTGAGGCAAGCAAATCACAGGCAAACGAGGGCCGTCGACGCACGGACCGGCGCGCTGGAGTCCGGAAAGGTATGAATGGGGACGGTCCCCATGGCTTCAGTCGGCGCAGGGGAAGGCGTCGATCGACGTGAAGGCGGGGGAGGCCGTGCCGAGGGTGTTGTCGAAAGCGCGAACAGCGCCGGAGGCGCTCTCGGTCACCCGCAGGTGATACTCGACGTCGGTGGTTGCGGCGGCGTAGACCCAGTAATGGCCATTGAAGGCGCAACCGTCGACCATCTTCACCAGCAGCTCGAGATTCGTCGGCGCGAAGAACCAGAAGAGACCCGAGTCGCTGGTGAGTGGGTGGGCGATGCCCTCGCCCGAGGTCCCCTGATAGTTGGTCCAGCTCACTTCGACCGCGAAACGGTTCTGCAGCAGACAGAGGCGCTCGGGGGCGGCGATGCAGCCCTCGCCTTCGGCCGCCGTGATCTCGTCGAGGCGAACGAGCGCCGCGTCGGCCTGGAGAACTCCGTGACCGTAGATCGCATCGAACCCGGGGGCGCCGCGGTCGAGCGCCGACTCCTCGATCGCCCGTCGCACCTGGTCGCGCGAGGCGGCGGGGTGCTCCGCGAGCAGGAGCGCCGCTGCCGCGGCGACATGGGGCGCGGCGAACGAGGTCCCCGACCAGCGGCAGAAAGTGGCGGCCGTGCCGCCGCCGGGGAAACAGACCCGGCGCAGCGTCTCCTGCAGGATCTGATCCTCGAAGCCGTCGTTGTCGGCGTCGACCCCGGGTTCGCCGGCCGGCGCCATGACCGAAAGCGCCGTGCCCCAGCTCGAGTAGGTGGTCTTCAGCAGCTGGGCCTCGACGCCGCCGACACCGAGAACCTCCGGATGATTGGCGGGGAAGCCGAGATGGTCCTCGTGGCCGTTGCCGGCGTTGGCGACCACGACCACTCCGGCGGCGACGGCGCGGGCGATGGCGTCGTTCTCGACCGCGGTCGAGCACTCCGGCCAGTCGGCGGCGCCGCAGGGCATGCCGAGCGAGAGATTGATCACCCGGGCGCCGTGGGTCGTCGCCCAGTCGATCGCCGCCGCGACGTCGGAGGAGGCGCATTCGGAGTCGTCGGTGCAGGCGCGGATGGCGAGGATCGCGGCGTCCGGCGCGAGCCCCGCGCCGCCGACGGCGTTGCCGGTGCACTGCGCGACGACCCCGGCGACGAACGTACCGTGGCCCAGCGAGTCGGCGGCGCTGCCGGGGCCCTCGTGATCGAGCACCGCGTCGTACTCGCCGGCGAGCGGATGGCAGAAGCCGTCGCTGCCCGCGGTCGTCGCGATGCTCACGCCGCTGTCGATGACCGCGACGACGACCCCGCTGCCGGTCGAGCGCAGCCAGGCCGCCTCGGCGCCGACCCGGCGGTGGTGCCACTGCTGCGCGAAGAGCGGATCGTTCGCCACCAGCGGCGGCGCGATCGGCGCGCTCTTCTGCGAAGTGGCGGTGAGCTCGGTGGTGCCGAAGGCGAGTCGCTGGACGACGTCGGCCTCGACGAGCTCGATCTCCGGGCGGGTGGCCGAACGCTGACGAAAGGCGCCGAGGTTCTCGTCCGTGGCCAGGGGGAGCCGCCACCAGTTGCCGAACAGATGTCGCGCCCCGGGGGTGCGCGCGAGCTCCTGCGGCAGCGTCCGCCCCGGTGCGACTCGCACCAGGATGCGATCCGTCCGGCTTGCCCCGAATGCTGCAGAAGGCGCCAGCGAAGCGGCGAAAAGCGCGGCCAGGGAGAGGCCGGCCAGCGCGTTCCGGCGACGCGCACTCCGGCGGAGCGCGCTACCTTCGGGCATCAGGCGAGAGAGCCTGCGGCATAGAAGCGGTCGAGTCGCGCGTCCTTCTCCTCGAAGCGCTCGCGCAGCCAACCGGCCAGCGCCTCCGGAGCGGCGGGCAACTCCTCGACAGCGTAGCGCCGGACGTGCAGGTGGACCTCGCGCATTTCGCCCTTGGCCCACTGCCAGAGCGTCGGCAGTCCGTCGACATAGCCGATGGTGACGTCGTAGACCGCCGAGACATGCCCCTTGAGCCCGGTGACCGAGGCGACGAAGCCCTTGGCGTGCGGCAGCAGGACGTGCCGCGGCACCGCCAGCGCGTGCTCGGCGGCGTAGCGCCGGGCGCGGGCGAGGTTCGCGGCGGACAGGCGCGTGCCCTCCGAGAAAGAGACGAGCCAGAGCGGCACCCGACCGGAGATCACCCGGTCGAAGACGCGATCGATGCGCCGGCGGTCGGCCGTCCAGTCGCGCTTCACGAACAGGCAGTCGAGGAAGACCATCCCCCAGCCGATCCCCGGCACGTACTTGAGCGAGTTCTTGACGAACCACTTGAGATCGCCGAGCCGCCCGGCCTTGCGGGCGAGGAGGAAGAGCGCCTGCACGTCGGTCATCGACTGATGGTTGGCGATGACGACCGCGTTCTCCGCCTGCGGCAACTCGTCGCCGCTGATCACCACCTTGGTGCGGTGCAACGACAGCGTGGTGCGTGCACACCAGTCCCAGAAACGGTCGGCCGACCAGCGATTCACCCGTCGGAACGAACGGCGCGAAAACGGCCGCACGACCAGGCTGGCGGTCTGCAAGAGGTTGATCGCCAGCAGCGAACCGAAGAGGTAAGCGGCGACGAACGCCCCGCGCAGGGTGTGGGCGAAGTTGGCCTTGAAGGAGGCGACCCGGCGGAGCGGTGGCAGCGGCATGAGGTGAGCCTATCGCCGATCGGCCGCTCGCGGCCGATCAGGCTTCGCCGGAGTCGCGCGCGCCGCGGCCGATCTGCACGAACTCGAAGCCGAACCGTCCCTTGACGCAGAGGTTGCCGTGGGTGACCGAGTTCTCGAACGGCGAGGTCGCCTTGACGATGCGCTCGTCCTGCACGTGCAGCGTCAGCGTGCAGCCGACTCCGCAGTAGCCGCAGATGGTGTCGGTCTGCGTCTGCTCCGCGGGGCGCCAGTCGCCGCTCTGCCGCAGGTCGAACTCGTGGGTCGCCATCAGAGCGCCGGTCGGGCAGACGGCGATGCAGTTGCCGCAGTAGACGCAGGCCGAAGTCGGCAGCGGGACGCCGCGCTCGGTCGAGATGTGGGCGTCGAAGCTCCGCCCCGCAGCGGCGATGGCGAAAGTGTTCTGCGCGTCGTGGCCGCAGGCGTCGACGCACTTGTAGCACAGCACGCACTTGCCGTAGTCGCGGACGTAGAGGTCGTTGTCGATCTTGACGCCGGACTCGACCCGTTGCGCGTTGTCGCCGAAACGCGCCGGCTCCGCGCCGTACTCGCGCATCAGCTCGGCGAGGCCGGGGGCGGTCGAAAGGTCGACCGAGGAGCCGAGCAGCTCGAGCACGAGCTTGCGCGACAGACGAACCCGGTCGGACTGCGTCCTCACCTTCATCCCCGGTTCGGCGCGGCGCGAGCAGGCCGGCGCCAGGACGCGCGCCCCTTCCACTTCGACGACGCACAGGCGGCAGGCGTTGGCCGGCGTCAACGTCTCGAGGAAGCACAACGTCGGCACGTCGATTCCGGCGCCGCGACAGGCGTCGAGGAGTGTCGCGCCGGCTTCGAC
>JAGOCP010000360.1 GCA_017998715.1 Thermoanaerobaculia bacterium
TGCGGTCGTAGTCGACGTTGGCGAGGTCGCCGCTCTGGAAGTGGTAACCGACCCCCTGCTCGCGGAAGCCGTCGGCCAGGATGTTGGCGCGATGCACCGCGCTCGCCATCCATTGCGCCACGACCGCCGCCGGCGTGGTGCTGCCGCCGGCGATGTTCTCGGCCGCGGAGGAATAGGGGTAGCCCGCCGCGATCAGGCGCTCGAACGGGTCGAGGCCGGTGGTGAAATCGCAGTGCGAGAAGTAGTCCTGCCCGGCCATCGAACCGCTGTGTTCGTCCGCCAGGGCGGTGAGCAGGGAGACGAGCTTGAGCGGCGACAAAGGACAGGCGGCCAGCGTGCAGTCGGCGCGCTCCTGGTTGACCAGCTCGGCGACCTGCTCCTCGAACGTCGCGACCGGCGGTACGAGAGGCGCCGCGGGTCCGCTCGCCCCAGCGCTCGTGGCCATGCCAGCGAAAAGACCGAACAGGAAATGGAGCGTCGCTTGCCGTCGCGCGCGGTGCATGTCAGCCGGCGATGTGTTTGGAGACCAGACCTTCGAGGATGCGGTCGGCCGGTATGCCGCGCAGGCGCAGCGGCGAAGCCGTGAGGAGCTCCTCGGCGAGCGCCAGCATGCGCCGGGCGAGCACCGGCGCCGGCGGCTCTGCGCCGGCGGTTCCAGTCGCGGCGCGGCGGACCGCCGCGGCGGCGAACAGCCAGGGCGGCTGCGCGCGCGGATCTTCGAATCCCAACGCCTCCGTGCCGTCGCCTGTTGGGCCGCGCTTCTTCGCCGCTTCGATCTCGGCCTTCGTTCGCTTGCCCACCGGATCGAGCCGCGACGCGGCGTCGAGCAGCCAGAGCGCGCCGCCGCCGGCAGCGAAGCGCTCGACGCTGGCGCGGAAGCCGGCGGCGACCGCGGCGAGAAGCTCTTCGGGCATGGCCTCCGGCGCGCCGAGGTAGATCGCCAGCGACCGGCTGCGCAGGGTGGGCGACAGATCGAGCCGCGACGGCGCGAGCAGAAAGAAGTTGCGCGGTGAGCGCTCGATCGGCTCCTCGATCGCCTTGAGCAGGGCATCGGAGGCCTCGGACGAGAGGCTCGCGGCCTCGGCGACGACGAAGACCTGGCCGCGCGCCTCGTAGGGCGAAAGCTGCGCCGAGCGCAGCATCTCGCGCGTCGCCTCGGCAGAAACCGACGTCTTGAGGTCGCGCAACAGCCAGAAGAAGTCGGGATGAAAGGTCGTTGCCTCCCCGCCCGCCCCCCCCGAAGCCTCCGGCAGAGCGATCCGCTGGCAGTGCCGGCACTCGCCGCACGGACGCTCGGCGGATGGGCGCTCGCAGAGCAGCGCCCGGGAGAAGAGGATCGCCGCGGCGAAGCGCGCGCTCTCCGATCCGCCGTGCAGGATCACCGAAGGGTAGAGCCGGCCCTCGACCGCCAGGGCGAGCGGGCGGCTCGTCCGTTCGAGCTTCACGAAACGGCCTCGGGCGGCGGCTGGAGCGCAGCGAGCCCGGAGAGCACCGAGAACATCTGCTCCTCGGTCTGCCGCGGCTCGCCACCGGAGTCGATGATGTGGAATCGGCCGGGCTCCGCTGCGGCGAGCTCGAGATAGCCGGCGCGAACGCGCTCGTAGAAGCCCAGGCTCTCGACGTCGAGGCGGTCGGCGGCGTTGGCGCGTCGCCGGCTCTTCGACGCCCCGCGCCGGCGCGCGACGGCCGCCGGCAGGTCGAACAGAAGAGTGAGGTCGGGACGCCGGCCGCCGGTGGCGATGGCGTCGATACGGTCGATGGTCTCCCGCGCCACGCCGCGTCCGCCGCCCTGGTAGGCGAAGGTCGAATCGGTGAAGCGGTCGCAGAGCACGTGCCTGCCGAGGGCGAGCGCGGGGTCGATCTTCTCGAGCAGGTGCTGGCGCCGGCTGGCGAAGACCAGGAGCAGCTCCACCGTGCCGTCGATCCCGCCCCACCGCCGATCGAGGAAAACCTCGCGGATCGCCTGTGCGAGCGGTGTGCCACCGGGCTCGTGCGTCACGAGGTGCGGCAGCTGTCGTGCCGCGAACCAGGCGGCGGCGGAGCGCAAGTGGGTGGACTTGCCGCTGCCGTCCAGACCCTCGAAGGTGATGAAGCAGGCCACGATGGGGAAATTAGCACGCCCTTCGGGTCGGGTAGACTGTCTCTTCCACCCCAACCATGCACTCGATCGCTTCCCCCCTGCTCTGGACGTCCTTTCTCACGATCTGCGGGCTCCTGCTGATCCTCGACCTCGCGGTCTTGAACCGCGGCTCCAAGGTCATTTCGGCGAAGGCGGCGGTCCGTAACACGCTCTTCTTCGTTTCGATGGGCGGCCTCTTCGCCGCCTATCTCGCCTGGGAGTTCGGCAGCGCGCCGGCGCTCGAGTTCGTCACCGGCTACGTGATCGAGTATGCCCTCTCGGTCGACAACCTGTTCGTCTTCCTGGTTGTCTTCACGTACTTCGCGGTGCCCGCCGAACATCAGCACCGGGTGCTCTTCTGGGGCATCCTCGGCGCGGTCGTACTGCGCGGCGTCTTCATCGTCGCCGGAGCGGCGCTGCTCGCCAAGTTCACCTGGATGATCTTCGTGTTCGGCGCTTTCCTGGTCTACACCGGGGTGAAACTCCTGTTCGCCGGCGACAGTTCAGTGGATCCGGCACGCAATCCGATCCTCCTGCTCTGTCAGCGTTTCCTGCCGGTGACCTCCGAGTACCACGGTGCGCACTTCTTCGCGCGGGTCGCCGGCAAGCTCGTGGTGACACCCCTCTTCCTGGTTCTGGTGGTGGTCGAGTTCACCGACGTGATCTTCGCGGTCGATTCGATTCCGGCCATCTTCGCCGTCACCCGCGATCCGTTCCTGGTCTTCACCTCGAACGTCTTCGCCATCCTCGGCCTGCGCTCGCTCTACTTCCTGCTCGCCGACCTGATGGGCAAGTTCCACTATCTGAAGTACGGGCTCGGCCTCGTCCTGGCGTTCGTCGGCCTGAAGATGCTGCTCTCGGAGTGGTGGCACATGCCGATCGCGCTGTCGCTCGGCGTCATCCTCGCTCTCCTGAGTGGCGCCGTCCTCGCCTCGTGGCTCTTCCCGCCGAAAACGCCGCCCGAGCTGCCCTCAGCGGGCGAAGACCAGCAGTAGCACCGCCCCCAGCGCCAGACGGTACCAGGCGAACGGCGCCAGCGACCGCTTGCGCACCCAGTCGAGCAGGAAGGCGATCACCGCGTAGCCGGCGACCGCCGACACCGCAATGCCGACCGCGAGCGCGCCGGAGGGCACGCCGAGCGGCAGGCCGCGCAGGGTGTCTACAACCTGCTTCAGCGCCAGCACCAGCCCGATCGGAATCGCCAGCAGGAACGAGAAGCGCGCCGCCGCCGGGCGCGCGAAGCCGAGGAGCAGGGCGACGGTGAGGGTGATCCCCGAGCGCGAGGTGCCGGGGACCAGCGCCAGCGCCTGGGCGCAGCCGACCAGGAGCGCTTCGCGCAGGCCGAATTCGCCCAGTTCGCGGCCGCTGCCGCCGGCGAGGGCAACGCCCGAGGCCCGCCGGTCGGCGTAGAGCAGCAGGGCGCCGTAGAAGATCGCGGTCGCCGCGATGAGCCGCGGATCGCGGCCGTAGCTCGAAATCCAGCCCTTGGCGAGAAGTCCGGCGATGCCGGCCGGAATCGTCGCCAAGGCGAGCAGCCAGATGAGCCGGGCGTCGGGATTCGCGGCGCGCTCGGCCGAC
>JAGOCP010000361.1 GCA_017998715.1 Thermoanaerobaculia bacterium
CATCATGGTCGAGTCCGCCCAGCCGGTAGTGCCTTCGACGGGGAAGGCGCTCGCCACGGGCGCGCCGCCGGCGGCGAGCACGTTCACCTGGAACGGCCACGAGCTCGACGCGACCACCCCTTCGTTCTTGAAATCGTCCATCTGGACGTTGGCATCGTGCCAGTAGCGGCCGACGAGCTTCCGCTGCTGGCGCAGGAGGTCGAGCGCGGCTTTGAACTGATCGGCGTTGAGCTCGTAGGGATCGGTGATTGCGAGCTCCGGCCGGTGCTTCTTGAGGTAGAGCGCAGCATCGGCGATGTAGATCGGTCCGTCGTAGGCCTGGACCCGCCCGCGGTTCGACTTGCCATCCGGCAGCGTCGTCTCCTCGAAGACCACGCTCCAGCTGTCCGGTGCCTTGGCACCGAAGACCTTGGTGTTGTACATCAGGACGTTTGGCCCCCACTGATAGGGAACGCCGTAGTGCTTGCCGCCCACGGTATGCCAAGGGGTGCTCTGCAGGCGCGGATCGACCGTGTTCCAGCTCGGCACGAGGCCGAGGTTGATCTCCTGCAGGCGGCCGCCCGCGACCAGCCGGTTCGAGGCATCGCCGGAAGCGGTGACCAGATCGAAGCCGCCTTCGTTCATCAGCGCGACCATCTCGTCGGAGGTCGCCGCCACCTTGACGCTGACCTTGCAGCCGGTCTTCTGCTCGAAGCCGGTCACCCAGTCGTAGGCCTTGTCGGTCTCGCCGCGCTCGATGTAGCCGGCCCAGGCGACGATCGAAACCGCCCCCTCGCCGGCGCCCAGTTGCGCGAGCGGCGCGCCCTTGGCCGGCGCCGCGGGGACTGGAGCCTGGCCCTGCGGGCTGCAACCGGCGAGCGTCGCCGTCAAGGCGAATACGGGGATTCGAAGCCACGCGCGAAGCTGGTTCATGGGCGTTTCCTCCTCCAGTTTTCCGCGACACTAGCACGGGGAAAACGGCTGCCGGAGGCTGCTTCCCGGGACGTCTCCTAGCTCGAGAAGCCGATCCCCAGGCGTTCGAGAACCCGCAGCAGGAAGCCCGGGGAGCCGCCCTCGTCGACCCGCCGCAGCGACCTCGTCACGGCGCCGATCGCCCACCGGCGAAGCGGCTCGGGCGGATAGGGAAACGGCGGCTTGCGGACCAGCGCGAGCTCCGCGAGCTCGGAGCGCCGCTCGAGGGCGAGATGGGCGAGCAGCTGGCCCGCGACGCGCGTCGTCCCGACGCCGTGCCCGGTGTAGCCCAGTCCGTAGAGGAGGCGTCCCGAGTGCAGTGCGCCGAAGAACGGCGTGAAGCGGGTGGTGGCGGCGATCGGCCCGCCCCAACGATAAGGGAAGCGCACCTCGCCCAGATCGGGGAAGAAGCGTTCGAAGCTTGCCTCGAGCGCGGCGTAGACCGCGGGCGCATGGTCGTGCTGCGGGCCGACACCGTTGCCGCGGAAGTAGACCGCCTCGCTCGACCCCCAGACGACTCGATCGTCGGCGGTGAGGCGCGAGTAGTTGAAGAAGCTGCGGCAGTCGGTGACGCCTTCGCGCCCTTGCCAGCGGATGGCGGCGCGCTGTGCCGCGGTCAACGGCTCGCTGGCAATCACGTAGTCGTAGAGCGGCAGGAAACGCCGCGCGAGCCGCGGAGCGAGGACCTGCGAGTAGGCGTTGGTCGCGAGGACCGCCCGCGGCGCGCGCAGCGTGCCGCTCCGCGTCGACAGGCAGAGACCAGTACCCTCGGGCTCGATGCCGACGACCGCGGAGCCTTCGAGAATACGCACACCTCTGCCCTCCGCGACACGGGCGAGGCCTGCGGCCAGCTTCGCTGGGTGGACAGTCGCGGCTCTTGGGGCGAAAAGCGCACACAAGGGAAGTGGGCTGCCGAGTCGGCGGCGGGTCGCTTCCCCGTCCAGGATTTGCCAGTCGTCGATGCCGAGCTGCCTCGCCGCAGCGAGGGCGACCTCGACATCCCCTGTGTGCGTTTTCGTCAGGGCGAGGACGAGCTGACCGCTGCGCGAAAACTCGGCGTCGATGCTCTCGCGAACGAGGAAGGCCTCCATCTCGTCGAGGTTCTGGCGCGCCAGCCGTGCCAGGCGGCGCGCTTCGTCTTCACCGAAATGCTGGATGGCGAGGCTGTGCGAGTGGTCGAACGTCTCGCTGATCTGGCCGGCGTTTCGACCCGAGGCGCCGTAGGCGATCCGTTCACCCTCGAGAAGAACGACCTCCTTCTCGGGAGCGAGCTCCTTCAGAAAGAGCGCCGTCCACAGGCCGGTGAAACCGCCGCCGACGATGGCGACGTCGGCCCGCTGCTCGCCGGTGAGCGCTGGCCGCGCCGGCTGCGTGGGCAGGTCGGCGAGCCAGAAACAGCCATCCTCGACCGGCAAAAGGGGAGGGGTCGGCTTCAGCGAATACGGCTCGGGCTCAGAGATGGTGCTCCTCGTAGACCGCTGCCAGCGACTCGTCGAGCGCGGCGACGAACTTGTCGAGCTGCGGGTAGCTGATGGTGAGCGGCGGCTCGACCCTGAGCGTGCGCGCGTTGATGTAGGTGCCGCCGATCAGGATCTGGCGGGCGAAGAGGTTCTTCGACACCGCGTAGCCCAGGTCGCCGTCGGCGAACTCGAGGCCGAGCATCAGGCCGCGGCCGCGCCAGAGCTTGAGGAGCTTCGGATAGCGCGCGCCCAACTCGGCGAACTTGCCGAGCAGGTAGTCGCCCTTCTCGCCGGCCTGCTTCGCCAGGTCCTCGTCGAGCAGGACGCCGATGGTGGCGATCGCGGCGGCGCAGGCGACCGGATTGCCGCCGAACGTCGTGGTGTGCAGGAACGGGTTGTCGATGTAGCGCTCCCAGGTCTTGGCGGTGCCGACGGTCGCGCCGATCGGCATGACGCCGCCGCCGAAGCCCTTGCCGAGCGCCATCAGGTCGGGGGCCACGCCGTCGTGTTCGCAGGCGAACATCTTGCCCGAGCGGCCCATGCCCGACTGGATTTCGTCGAACACCAGCATCGCGCCATAGCGGTCGCAGAGCTCGCGCGCGGCGGCGAGGTAGCCCTCCGGCGCGACGTTGATGCCGCCTTCGCCCTGGATCGGCTCGAGCACGACGGCGGCCACGCGGTCGCCAGTGAAGTCGAAGATCTTCATCATCTTCGCCAGGACGTCGATGTCCCCCCAGGGGACGTGCGTCCAGTGCAGCAGGGGCAGGAACGGCTCGCGGAAAACCGCCTTCGAGGTGCCGCCGAGCGAGCCCATGCTCTTGCCGTGGAAGGCGCCGGCGGCGCCGATGAAGTGATGCCGGCCGGTGGCGAGGGTGGCCATCTTGAGGCAGCCCTCGATCGACTCGGTGCCGGAGTTGGTGAAGAAGGCGAACTGCAGGTCGCCGGGGGTGATGAGAGCGACGAGGTTCGCGAGATAGGTACGCAGCGGGTCAATGAGCTCCTGCGAGTGGATCGCCTGGCGGTCGAGCTGGTCGCGCACCGCTTTCATCACCCGCGGATGGCGGTGGCCGACGACGTAGATGCCGTAGCCGCCGAGAATGTCGATGAACTCCTTGCCGTGGATGTCGCGGAAGACGGCGCCCTCGTCTTCCCATTCGACCGCGGTGTAGTCGGTCGACACCGACTTGCGGAACTGCAGGAAGCCCTCGTTGACGTGGTCGGTCCAGTAGCGCACCGACTCTTCGACGACGCGCGCCTTCTCGTCGTCGGTGAGCGACTTC
>JAGOCP010000362.1 GCA_017998715.1 Thermoanaerobaculia bacterium
ACAACACGATCGTTTCGCGGTGAGCCTACTGCACTTGGGAAACGGGCCTGAGTCTGGATCTGCTGGAAGCGCGATTGAGGGCGGGGGGAGCGACGCCTTGAGTCGTGATTAGCGGCACTGAGGAACGAGCGGCAACTTGCGAGGAGCTCGCAATGCAACCATGGTGTCGAGTCTTGTTCCTCGCAGTGTTCCTATTCGAGACCGTATCCGGAGGATCGCTCTATGCCAGCGATTCCATCTGGACCGACGCGACGCATACTCATGCGCTCTGGGTCTCCGGGGAGGCACTTGAGGCGGCTCTGAATCCAGAGACGCTACGACGACGCGGCGAAGCTCGGCCGCTGATGGATGCCGCCGAGTTCGCCGAGTTGAAGCGTCAGCTGGAGCGATTCCGTGACTATCGACCAGAGGGCTGGGTCTCGCAGGCCGATGCAGACGCTTTCGTTTGCCCGAATACGCCCCACGATGGGATGGGCGCGCCTCTCACCGATGAGCCGAAGAAGACGCTGGCTAAGTTGATTCTGGCGAAGAACGAGGGGTTCGTTGCTGTCGGCGATCTCGAGGCTGTCGAGGCAGGATGGTCGCCAAAGTACGGCATAGTGCTGACGCTCCTTACCCTTCGAGACGTGCGCGCACTCTGGTCGAGTACTGCAGGCGAATGGGTGCCCGATTCGATTCGGATCCTGCAGACAGGCGGTTGGCTTACGCTCGCTGGAATCCGTATCTGCAGAGATCCATTTCCGGAACTCGGGAAATTTCGGATCGGCGATCGTTATCTGGTTTGGGGTTACGACGATCCGGTGAATGAGGGTTGGGTTCTGACGCATTTCACGCGGATCGTCCATGACGAGCGGATCGACACCCTGTGCGCATCCTGTGTGCGAGAGAGCGCCTTGAGTCTGGACCAGCTCGAGAACGAGCTGCAAGGTGGAAGGAAGTGAGCGGTTGGTCCGCGACATGAATAGCCGAAGGGTCGCTTCGCTTGCCCTGGCGCTCACCGTTGCGTCCGCTGATACCTCGCCCCTGAACGGTGAGAAGACTTGGGAAGTGATTTGGAAAGACGAAACGCACTCCAGAGTTACCTTCGTGCCTGGGACGCTGCTTCGCTCCCTCGGCTCCTGGGAAGGCGACGAGATGCCTGATCTCTCTGGAATTGGCCTCCTCGAGCAGGAAGCAGAGGCTCTCAGGCTGAACGTGCAGGAGGCAAGAGGGCGCGGAAGAATCTCAATAGAAGACTCGATTGCTGGACTTTGCCCAGACGGCTCGAGCCACGACAGCACCCCGCTTGCACCGGACGGAACCACCTCGTCCAAGCCTCTCTCTGAATGGCTACGCTTGTTGGGCGGCAGGGC
Source organism: Thermoanaerobaculia bacterium (assembly GCA_017998715.1). GTDB lineage: Bacteria > Acidobacteriota > Thermoanaerobaculia > Multivoradales > JAGPDF01 > JAGPDF01. Next base: position 1,353 of record JAGOCP010000362.1, read on the forward strand.
CTATGTCGCCCGCATCGAGTACCTGGAGGCCGGATGGGTGCCTGTTGGATCTTCCGTTGGGACTCTCGTCGGGTTTCGAGTCGAAAGCTGGGTAGCCGGTGTCGAGCCTGGAGCGCCCCTGAAAGAGATGCGCTTTCTCAAGGGATTCGGGTGGCTTCAATTGGGTTCAGCAACACTCTGTCGCGGCTCCAGATCGGTACTGTCCAGGGCTTCCCCCGGTGACCAGTTCTTCATTTGGGACAAGGGTGGCGAGCCCAGCGGTCCGCTTGCTGGGGCCCGGATGATCCTCCCCGTGAGTGGCGACGCAATCGACACAACCTCCTGCAACTACTGCGCAGGAGAGCCTTCCGAGAGCCTGGCATCCATTCGCAAACCGATGGAGCGTCCGTGACCCAGTGCAGCGGTCAGCGGGAGGGATCCTCGTTCCGCTTCCCTGATTGAGAGCGAAGGATGCAAAGCCGCCCGAGCGGCTTCGCCGCGGCATAGGATTCGACGCGATGAAAACTCCTCCTGTACTCCGCCATGACCTCCCGGTGCCGCTGAATGCGGTACCGCCGTACCTTCCGACGTACGAGTACCTGGGCGAGTTCCTCAACGAACAGCATCGCTCTTATTCGACCTGCCCGGCGAAGGAACATCTGATCGATTTGGGGATCGACGGTTGGCTGCGGCGGGAGGATGCGCTCAAGCTCTACGAGCTGGCGTACTTTGCGCCGGGGCCGATTCTCGAGATCGGGTCGTATCACGGCCTTTCGACGTCGATCCTGGCGCGGGCCGTTGCGGACTCCGGGGCCGAGGGCCGCGAGCGGCCGATCGTCTCGGTCGAGCTCGACCCGGCGGCGCAGGCGGTGGCGCGCGGCCACCTCGAACGCCTGGGGCTCGCTGCCAACGTCACCTTCGTGCAGAACGACGCCGCAGCCTATTGCATGCAGGCCGCCGCCGCGGGAGAGCGCTTCGCCTTCGCCTTCATCGACCACGACCACGCCTACGCCTCGGTCCTTCCGGTCTGTCGCGCGCTGCCCGCGCTCACCCTGCCGGGCGCTTTCTGCCTCTTCCACGACTGGCTCGACGCGCGGAACTTCCAGCCCGACGAGGCCGACTACGGCGTCTTCGGCGCCACCCGCGATGGCCTCGATCCGGCAGAGTTCGAGTTCTACGGCGTCTTCGGCGTCGCCGGGCTCTATCGGCGGGTCGCGGCGGCGGGCTGACCGCAAAGCGGTAGGATGATGTCGGTTCTTCCTATTGCTGTGGAGGCGCGACGATGCTTTGGTGGGCGTGGCTGCTGGTCGGGTTTCTGCTGGTCGCCGCGGAGCTGCTGACCCCCGGCGGGTTCTATCTCCTCTTCTTCGGTCTCGGCGGCATCGCCGTCGGCCTCCTCGGTCTTGTCGGCGTCGTCATGCCGGCCTGGGGGCAGTGGCTGATGTTCTCGGCGCTGTCGATCAGCGCGACGCTCATCTTCCGCCGGCCGCTGCTCGATCGCCTGCAGGTACGAATGCCGGAGCAGCGCGGCGAGGAGCTCCAGGGCGAGATCGCCACGCCGGTCGACGCGATCCTCCCCGGCGCGATCGGCAAGGCCGAACTCCGTGGAACGAGCTGGAATGCCAAGAACGCCGCCTCTCGTCCGCTCACGGCCGGTGAACGCTGCCGCGTCGTCGGCATGGACGGTCTGCAACTGCTTCTGGAGCCTGAAAATCCATGAACATCGTGCCGCTTTTCCTCGCCCTTGCGGCCTCCCCCGAAGGGAAGCCGCTCTCGTCGCTGCTGACCATGTCGGTGATCGTGCCGGTCGCCCTGGCGCTCCTCATCCTCATCATCATCGCCAAGACGGCGGTCGTCGTGCCGCAGCAGTCGGCCTATGTCGTCGAGCGCCTCGGGCGCTACGCCGGCACGATCGGCGCCGGCTTCCATTTCCTCTTTCCGTTCATCGACGTCCTGCGCTACCGCCTGTCGCTCAAGGAGCAGGCGCTCGACATCCCGGAGCAGGTCTGCATCACTCGCGACAACGTGCAGGTGGGCGTCGACGGCGTGATCTACCTCAAGGTGATGAACCCCGAGCGCGCCTCCTACGGCGTGCAGGACTACTTCTTCGCCATCTCGCAGCTCGCCCAGACGACGCTCCGCAGCGAGGTCGGCAAGATCGACCTCGACCGCACCTTCGAGGAGCGCTCGCACATCAACGGCCAGGTGGTCTCCGAGCTCGACAAGGCGTCGGAGCCCTGGGGCGTCAAGGTCCTGCGCTACGAGATCAAGAACATCGTGCCGCCCAAGGACGTGCTCTCGGCGATGGAGAAGCAGATGCGCGCCGAACG
>JAGOCP010000363.1 GCA_017998715.1 Thermoanaerobaculia bacterium
GCTCTCGGTGGGCGGCTCGTATTCCGAGAACCACAGCAGCTTCGATTCGCGCTCGCATTCGGTGAACGCCTCGTTGGGCTGGAAGATGGGCCGGACCGACCTTTCCGCCGGCGCGACGATCTACGACACCGAAGCCGAAGGCGACGGCATCGCCATCAGCGGCCGGACCCGCAAGCTCGTCTACCTGCGGCTGCGCCGGGACCTGTTCTAGGCTGCAACCGATGAACCCGAGCCCGCGACCGATCCCGAAGGCCCTTGCCAGCGCCGCGGCCGGTTTCGTGCTGGCAGCGCTCACCGCGCTGGCTGGCGGCTGCAGCTCGACCGCCTACACGCCGCGCGTCGAGCTGCCGCAGGTGAAGCTGCAGTGGCCGTTTCCGCCCAACCCACCGAAGCTCACCCACGTCCGGACGCTCACCGGTTTCACCGCCAGAGCCAACGCCGGCCGTTCGCTGCGCGCGCTCGCGATTGGCAAAGAGAGTGCCGACCGCAGCGCTTTCGTCCTCCCTGTCGCGGTCGCCGTCGGGCCCGACGGCCGGATCGCCGTCGCCGACATGGGGCGGCGTTGCGTCCATCTCTATCTACCGGAGACCGGCAAGGAGAGCGTCGCGGCGGCTTCCTCAAAGTCGTCCGACAAGCGCCGCGAAGAGTCTGGGCGCTACCTGCAGCTCACCGGCGATGCCAGGGCGCCGATCGTCTCGCCGATCGGCCTGGCGTTCGACGACGCCTCCCGCCTCTATCTCACCGACTCTGCCGGTCGGGTGCTGGCCTTCGACGCCCGGGGCGAGCTGCTGTGGAGCACACGCCAGGCGGGCGAAACCCCTTGGCAACGACCTACCGGTCTCGCCTGGAGTCCGGAGACGCAGCTGCTCTATGTGGTCGACACTCTGGCGCACCGCGTCTTCGGCCTGCACCCCGATGGCACGCTCGCGCTCTCGTTCGGCGGCCGCGGCGAGGGCGTCGAGAGCTTCAACTTCCCGACCCACGTCTTCCGCTCCGTCGTCGCGGGCGTGGGGACGCTGTTCGTCACCGATACGCTCAACTTCCGCATCAGCGCCTTCGACGAGCGCGGCACTGCGCTCGGCGTCTTCGGCCGGCACGGCGACGGCTCGGGCGATCTGGCGATGCCGAAGGGGCTCGCTGCCGATCGCGACGGCGTGCTCTACGTCGCCGACAGTGTCTTCGACAACGTCCAGCTGTTCGATCGCGCCGGGCGCTTCCTGCTCACTCTCGGCCGCCGCGGCACGGCGCCGGGCGAATTCTGGCTCCCTTCAGGGGTCTACGTGAGCGCCGCGGGCGAGCTCTACATCGCCGACACCTACAACCGGCGGATCCAGGTCTTCCGCATCCAGGAGGGTTATGTCGCCAGCGGCACCTGATCGGCCTTCGCGCCGCATCGCGCACTCCCTGCTGGCCGGCGCGCTCGCGGCCTGGATGGGAGGAGTCCCGCTCGCGGCGCAGTCGGCGACCGACATGGTCGACACCAAACACAATCTCTCGCTCTCCGGCCCGGGGCCGATCCAGGCCCAGGGCGAGACGCGTATCTGCATCTTCTGCCACACCCCCCACAACGCGGCCCCCGACTCGCCGCTGTGGAACCGCGAGATCGAGCCGCAGGTCTACTCGGTTTACGACAGCCCGACTCTCGGCGCCGGCGTGCTTCCTCAGCCCTCGGGCCCGACCAAGCTCTGCCTCACCTGCCACGACGGTACGGTGGCCATGGGTGCGGTGCTCAATCCCCCCGGTGGGATCGTGATGAGCGGCAGCGGCCAGCTGCCGCCGGGCAGCCTCTCCGACTTCGGCCTCGATCTTTCGGCGCATCATCCGGTCTCGTTTCCCTATAGTGCCTCCCTGCCCAATGCCGAGCTGCAGCCGCTGCCGCCCGACGATCTGGTCTTCGGCGGCAGCGACGAGGTGCATTGCTCGACCTGTCACGATCCCCACGACGACCAGTTCGGGCGTTTCCTGGTGAAGGACAACCGGAGCTCGGCGCTCTGCATCACCTGCCACCAGGTGACCGACTGGGCGAGCTCGGCACATGCCACCTCGACCGCCTCGGTCGTCGGGCTCCTGCCCCGGCCGCCGAAGACCTGGCCGACCTGGACGCAGCTCGACGAATGGGGCTGCGAGGCCTGCCATACGCCGCATTTCGCTCCCACGGCGGAGCAGCTGCTCAACTTCACCGCCGATCCGCCGACTCCATTCCTGTGTACCAGCTGCCACTCGACCGATCCTCCTAGCCCGCCCCACGCCACGGGCGCGCCCGCGGCTGTCGCGACCGCAGTCAGCCGAGTCGGCGGCGCCGACATCGCCAGCCAGGTGCGCAAGCTCTCTTCGCATCCGGAATCGACCGGCCTGCCGGCCGGCCTCGCGCGCGGGCTCGGCAGCCGCTCGCAATCCGACCTCACCAGCGTCGGCTGCGCCGACTGCCACAATCCGCACCAGGCGAACACCCAGCCGGCGGAGGTGCCGTACGTCTCGGGCGCGCTGCGCGGCGTCGCCGGCGTCGACCGCAACGGCGCCGAGGTCTTTCCGGCGACTTACGAGTACGAGATCTGCCTGCGCTGCCACAGCGACAACACTCCCGATTCCGAGTTCGTGCCACGGGTCGTCGCCAGTACCAACACGCGGCTCGATTTCGACGCCGGCAACGCCTCGTTCCATCCGGTGATCGAGATGGGGCGCGGCGTCGACGTTCCGAGCCTGCCCTCTTCCCTTTCACCGCAGATGACCGCCTCGAATCAGATCGGCTGCACCGACTGCCATGCCGATGACGAGGGGGGCTCGCGCGGACCGCACGGTTCGGACTTCGCGCCGATTCTCAAGGAGCGCTACGAGACCGTCGACGGTACCGGCGAGAGCTACGACAACTACGCCCTTTGCTACCGTTGCCACGAGCGCACGAGCATCCTCGCGGACCAGAGCTTCCGCACCCGCTCGTTCCGCACCACGCCTTCGGGCGGCGGCCACAGCGGGCATCTCGCCGCCGGCGCACCCTGCTCGGCTTGCCACGATCCGCACGGCGTCCAGGAGGGCCCCAACGAAGCGTTCCGGCCGACCGGCGACCATACCCACCTGATCAACTTCGACACCCGGATCGTCGCGCCGCTTCCCGACGGCCTGCCGCCTTCGTTCAAGGACAACGGTTCGCGCACCGGCAGCTGCACGCTGGTCTGCCACGGCGTCACCCACACCGCTACGTCGTATCCCTGAGCCGCGAGCCTGCCGCGCTTCGCGGCGTCGCTGGTCGCGCGCTTCGGCACTCGAGGATGAGCCGGCAGGGACAGTTGTTTGGGACACACGATCGACTGTCCCCAACGTGTGTCCCCGACCGGGCCCGTTTCGCGCGTTGCGTCGCTGGTCGGGGCACTCCGGCACTCGGAATCCAAAGCGGGCTCCTATTTGAGGCGTGGTCGCCCACTTTGAATCCCGAGCGCCGGAGCGCCCCAGCGAGGCTCTCTGTTCAGCGGTGTCGAGCGAGGGGTGGCTGGACCGAGGGCTCCCATGGGCCCGGAGCGCGCTTCTTCAGTGCGAGGACCCATGGGAAGCGGGCCAGACAGGACCCGTCGCGGGGACTTGCCAAGAGGGCCAGACAGGACCCCGAGCAAGAGCTTGCGAGGCCAGCTCGGAAGGTCTTCCTAAGGCTTCTT
>JAGOCP010000364.1 GCA_017998715.1 Thermoanaerobaculia bacterium
TCTTCGCGCGCGGGCAGAGGAAGAAGCTGAGGACGATCGCCAGGGCGAGGCCGCCAGCGATCTTCGCCTGCAGCGGCGGGCCGCGGCGAGCGGTGGGAGGCGCCGGACCGGTCGGCGCGGTCGGGGAGACCGGCTCCGCCGCGGAATCAGGCGCTGCGGGCGAAGGCGGCTGGGGCGTCGAGTCGTCGATTTCGCTCATCCTCGGCTATCCTAATCAACGAAGCGATGAGTTCTCCCCGCCCAAACGCACGAGATTCGGAACGAATTCGCCTGTCCGGCGGCCCCGGAGGTCGCCGACGGGCCTATCTCGTCGGCGTCGCGCTGCCCGGCCTGCCGACCTTCGAAGCCGAAGAGCATCTGGCGGAGCTCGCTGCGCTCGCCGACACCGCCGGTGTGGAAGTGGTGGGCGAGACCGTCCAGGCGAGAAAGGCCCTCGATCCGAAGTTCTTCATCGGCTCGGGTAAGGCCGCCGAAGTGGCCGCCAAAGCCGCCGAGCTCGAGGCCAACCTGGTGATTTTCGACGACGACCTCTCGGGCGGCCAGGTGAAGAATCTCGAAGAGGTGCTGAAAGTCCAGGTCATGGATCGCAGCGGCCTGATCCTCGAGATCTTCGACCAGCGCGCGCGGAGCAAAGAGGCGCGCACGCAGGTCGAGCTCGCCCGGCTGCAGTACCTGCTGCCGCGCCTCACCCGGCAGTGGCAGCATCTGTCGCGCCAGGTGGGCGGCATCGGCGTGCGCGGCGGCGAGGGCGAGTCGCAGCTCGAGGCCGACCGCCGGGTGATCAAGCGCAACATCACGCGCCTGAAGCGCGAGCTCGAGCAGATCGACAAGATGCGCAAGGAGCACCGCCGCGGTCGCTCGGAGATCCCGGTGGTGGCGCTCGCCGGCTACACCAACGCCGGCAAGTCGACGCTGTTCAACCGCCTGACCAACGACAAGGCGTTCGCCGAGAACCGCCTCTTCGCCACCCTCGACTCGCGCCTGCGCCGCGGCGCGCTCGACCGCGACGGCGCCCTCGCGGTGTTCGCCGACACGGTCGGCTTCATCCGCAAGCTGCCGCACCATCTCGTCGCCTCCTTCCGCTCGACGCTCGACGAGATCGTGCAGGCGGACCTCGTGCTGCACGTCATCGACCGCAGCCATCCGCGCTGGCAGGAGCAGAAGGACGTCGCCGAGGCGGTGATGAAGGAGCTCGGCATCGACCCGGAGAACGTCCTCGAGGTGCACAACAAGATCGACCGCCTGCCGGCCGAGGAGCGCATCTCGCGCGCCCGCCCCGGCCTGGTGTCGGTCTCCGCCGAAACCGGCGAGGGGATCGCCGCGCTGCAGGCGAAGATCGCCCGTGTCCTGGGCGAGAAGGCGCACGCCCGGCCGCAGGAGAAAAACAGCGCCGCCTACTGGGAGAGGATCGCCGCCGAGCAGGGGAGCGAGCTCGCCACGGCAGCCGGAGAAGAGATCGCGGAACCCGGCGCCGCCGGACTCCCGGCTCCCCCGGCCGGGGAGGCAGCGCCGCCCGAAGCCGCCCCGGTGCGCACGGGCCCGAGCCGTATCGGAAGCCCGGGTAGCCCCGGCGGCGCCGGCGGCACCGGCGGCAGGACCGGCACCCCGCCGCGCAGCCGCAAGCGCCCGCGCTGAAGGCGTTGCGAGCCCGCTGCGCGGGTCGCCGCCCCCCTGGACTTGTCGCGAGGGCACGCCGTCGCATAAACTTCCGGGCTCCGGTGGGGCTGTAGCTCAGCTGGGAGAGCGCTTGAATGGCATTCAAGAGGTCGACGGTTCGATCCCGTTCAGCTCCACCAATCTCCCTTTCCTGATTTTCCGCACGATTTCCTGACCGAACGCCAGCCGGCCGCCAGATCGCGGCCGGCTTTTGCGTCTTGGACAGGTATGAGAGAAATTCCATCTGAAACCGCCCGAGAGCGGTCGCCCCAGGGCGAAGCCGGCCCAGCGACACCAAAAACCGCCCTCTCTCCAGGTCCTCGTCTACTCGACCGTCTGAGCTTCGAAGCGCGCCGGCGCCGGCTCTCGATGCGAACCGAGAAGGCCTACCGCGGCTGGGTGCGGCGGTACATCCTGTTCCACTTCAAGTGCCATCCCGCGGAACTGGGCGCCGAAGCGGTCTCGGCCTTCCTCGCTCACCTCGCGGTCGAGGATCGCGTCGCCGCCTCGACCCAGAACCAGGCGCTGGCTGCTCTCCTCTTTCTCTACCGCAACGTCCTCGGTATCGATCTCGGCGTCCTGCCGGGTACCCTGCGTGGCCATCGCCCGGTGAAGCTCCCGACCGTGCTCTCGCGCGACGAGGCGAGGCGCCTCCTGGCGGCGATCGGCGAAGGGCTCGCAGGGACAGTCGCGCGGCTCCTCTACGGCTCCGGGTTGCGACTCCTCGAGTCGCTTCGCCTGCGCGTCCAGGATCTCGACTTCGATCGGCACGAACTCACCGTACGCGCCGGCAAGGGAAGCAAGGACCGGCGGACAACGCTCCCGGCGAGTCTCGTCGGACCCCTTCGTCAGCAGTTGCAGGCGGCGCGCGAGCTGCACGAGCAGGACCTACGAGAGGGGTTGGGTGAAGTCGAGCTCCCCGCCGCTCTGGCGAGGAAGCTCCCGAGCGCCGCTCGGGACTGGGCCTGGCAATGGGTGTTCCCGGCGCCGCGATGGAGCGTCGATCCGCGCGCTGCATCCGGCCGGCCGAAGCGCCATCATCTGCATCCCCAACGCATCCAGCGCGCCGTCACTCTCGCCGCTCGGCGTGCCGGTATCGACAAGCACGTCACCTGTCACACCCTCCGCCACAGCTTCGCCACCCACCTCCTCGAAGCCGGCTACGACATTCGCACCGTCCAGGAGCTCCTCGGCCACTCGCAGGTGAGCACCACGATGATCTACACCCACGTCCTCAACAAGGGCGGACGTGGAATCAAGAGCCCGGTCGACAGCCTGTGAGCGAAGTGAGCGCAAGGCGGCCCCGCCAGCGTTCCGCCCCCGCCGCCGGTCCCGGTGGCGCCCGAAAGAGCTCGACGCTCCAATCGGGTGCAAAGCGCCCCAAGAAGCCCGGAAAAGCTGCACTTTCAGCCACGTTTGTAGACCCGCGCAAGAAAGCTATGATCGAGACAACCCGAGCCCAATGAGCGAGATGCCCTCCATCCATGGCCAACAACGCCCCCCGCAATAACGGCGAGTTCACACCAAACTCGCGTCGCCACGTTTGCCACTTAAAGAATAGTTAGGCGGCACGGTTAGCGCTGAAAATGCTGAAGAGTCTTCCTCCTTCGTGGGAACTGGTCGAGGATGAGCGAGGCCTCTTGGACGAGCTGCGTTCGGAATTGGGCCAATTGCATCCACTCTTCGGGGCGCCTCTTCGTGTGCTTGCGCGCTCGCTTGAGAGCGACGAGGTGCTCTTCGAGGTCCTAGATGGTTCCGAGAGGCTGGTACAAGTTCACCTCACATGGTCGCGAAATCCAGAGATCGATGGCGAATGGCCGGGATTTCGTTTCTACTCCAACGAGTTGGAATGGATCGCTTCCATTGAATAGCACTAGCGCCCACGACGTGCCGCCTAACCAGTCGCTCGAGCGGACGCGTTGGGCGCCCGCGGTCCGCTTCGCGGGTCGCCAATGGTGGCGCGCCGCTCAGCTCCAGATCCGTTAG
>JAGOCP010000072.1 GCA_017998715.1 Thermoanaerobaculia bacterium
CGCCCAGCCGCTCCGCCTGGCGACAGCCGACCACTCGCACCAACGCGGTGTGGATCACCTGCGGCAGCGACAGACCGACCTGCACCTCGTTGAGCCCGATCCTGAAGTCGCCTTCGGCCATGATCCGTGCATCGCAGAAGATCGACAGCACAGCGCCGCCGGCCGGGGCGTGCCCGGTGATCGCCGCCACGGTCGGAATAGGCGAGGCGGCGAGGGCGCGCATCAAGCGGAAGAAGTCGCGCAGCGTCTGCTCCATGCCGGCGCGGTCGAGGGTGAGGAGCGACGGCACGTCGAGCCCGCCCGAGAACATCCCCGGCCGCCCGGAGAGCACCAGGGCGCGCGCTCCCGTGCCCGGCGCCGCCTCGATCGCCGCGCCGAGCGCCGCGATCAGCGCCGCGTCGAGCGCATTCGCCGGCGGACGCGCCAACCGCAGTTCCAGAATGTCGCCATGTTCGATTCGTTCGAGCATCGGAAGGCCTCCGGCACCGATCCTACTCGCTTCGTTGCCCGCCATGAGCCTCCCGGTCGATCTCTTGCGCGTACTCTGCATGAACCGCACATTCCGCCTCCCTCGCCCTCTCAGACGGAGAAATCCCGTGGTCGGTACCGGCTCTCTGCTCCTCCTCCTTCTTCTTCTCGGCGGCTTCGGCCGGCCGGCCCGGGCCGGATCGGTCGGCTTGTCGTCCGTGCGCGGCGCAGCCATGGGGAACTACCCGGTTGCGGGCGACCTGGTCGAAGGTGGCGAGCACTTCGCAGCCGCCCTGGCCGTCGGCGACTTCAACGGCGATCTGATCGACGATCTGGCGACGGGTATCCCCTTCGACGACGGCGTCGCCGACATCGAGCAGGACATCGGCGCGGTCATCGTCCAGTTCGGCGCCCTGGGCATCGGGCTCGCCCCGCCGGCCGAGAGTCTCCTGCTTTCCCAGGAAAGCGGGCCCGACCTGTCGTTCGACAATGAGCATTTCGGAGCCGCGCTCGCGGTCGGCGACTTCAACCACGACTTCATCGACGATCTCGCCGTCGGCGTTCCGGGGAACATCGCCGGCGGCAACGCCATCGGCGGCGTCCAGGTCTACTATGGCTCGACGAGCCCGGGAGTCTTCGACGGCGGAGTTCTGCTCGCGATCGGCGGTGCGGCGAACGACAGTATCGGCGCCGCGCTCGCCACGGGAGATTTCGACGACGACAGCTTCGACGACCTCGCCGTCGGCATCCCCGGCCAAGCGAGCGCTGCCGGTGCGGTGTTCGTCATCTACGGCAGTGCGGCGGGTCTCACGAGCGGCGGCCAGCTCCTGCAGCAGAACAACCCCGACATCGAGGACGACGGCGAGGCGAACGACAAGTTCGGCTTCGCGCTCGCCGCCGGCGACTTCAATGCCAACGGGAAATCCGATCTGGTCGTCGGGATCCCGAACGAAAACGGCTACGGTGCGATCCAGATCTTCTTCGGCGCGAGCTCCGGGCTCGGGCTCGACCTGGTGAACGACATCTTCTGGACGCAGAACTCGATCGCGGGTACGAGCGAGCCCAACGACAAGTTCGGCTTCGCCCTGGCGACCGGCGACTTCGACGACGATGGCCGGTCGGATCTGGCGATCGGTTCGCCGGGAGAGGCGCTGGGACTGTCGAACGAGCTCACCGATTCGGGCTCAGTCGCTGTCCTCTACGGCGTCCCCGGCGGCGTTTCTTTCGACCTCACGCGCACCCAGGGATGGAGCCAGGGGGGCCTGATCGGCCTCGAAACGGCGGAGGCGGGCGATCGCTTCGGGGAGTCGTTGGCGGTCGGAGACTTCGACGGCGACGGTCGCCACGACCTCGTGGTCGGCCACCCGCAAGAGGATCTCGCCGGCACGAACGACGGCGCGGTCACCGTCTTGCTGGGCGGCGCCGCAGGCTTTCAGGCGAACCGCAGCCGCGTCCTCGCCGCCGGGGTCGAGGGTCTCCCTGGCGTCGTTCAGCCGAGCTCCAACTACGGTCAGGCGGCGGTCGCCGGCGATTTCAACTGGGACTGGAAGTCCGATCTGGTGATCGGCGCACCGTTCTACAACGCCACTCCACTCCTGTTCGACTCCGGCATGCAGGTAGTTCTATACGGCTGCACCTTCTGCGACGGCTTCGAAAGCCAGAACAGCTCCTATTGGTCGACTGTCACTCCCTGAGGCGGCGGATCAGAGCTCATGGAGCTCGTGGCCCAAGGCGGCGGCCTGGAGCCTCCGGCCTGCACCTTCGGCGCAGGCGAGGGCAGCTTCGAGATCGCGCCGGGCGTCGGCTGCGTGGCCCGCGGCACTGGCCCAGACGGCGCGCGCGCGAAGGTAGCTCAGGCGCCGGGTGACACTCGGCGAGGTCGCGGCATCCGCCCCCAGGCTGTCGAGGCGGCGGCGTGCATCGAGGAGCCTGCCGGAGCGCGCATCGATCGCGGCCAGGAGTGCCGTCGCCAGAAAAGCCGTGGTGCCCTCGGCGCTCGCCGCGCCGCCGGCGTCCTGGACTCGCTGAGCGAGCGCGGCCGCTGCCGCGAGCTCGTCGAAGTCGAACTCGACCTCGGCGAGCTTCAGATCGGCTTCAGCCGCCCCATCGGCCTGGCCGTTGGCGAGCAGCAGGCGACTCGCCTCGGAAAGCGCTTGGCGCGCCGCGGAGCGATCGCCGCGGGCTGCCGCGGCGAGACCGCGAAGTCGCTCGGAATGAGCGAGGGCCGCGCGATCTCCCGTGGTTCGCGCGACGACTGCCAGTTCGACCACCGTGGAATCGACGCGATCGAGCTCTCCGGCGTCGAGCTCGGCGCCGCCGCGATAGAAGAGCGCGATGGCGTAGTCCGAGCCCGCAGGCCCTGCGGCGAGAAGAGTGAGCGCTTCGGCAAGGGCGGCGTCCGCTTCCGCCACCCTCCCCAGCTCCCGCAGTGTCTCGGAGAGGTCGGTCAACGCCCAGGAGAGGCGACGGCTCTTCGCTTGGCGAAAGATCTCCACCGCCTCGCGATGGCGCGGTTCGGCGAGATCGGGGCGACCGCGCTGCATGGCGATACCGGCGAGGTTGCCCAGGATGACTCCGCCGCCACCCGGACCCGCGGCCCGGCTGGCGGCGAGCGCCTGCTCCAGGAGGCGTTCGCCGGCGAGGAGGTTGCCGCGCTGCAGCTCTTCGATCGAGAGGTCGTTGAGGACGCGCGCCAGGGACGCCGTGTCGCCTGAAGTCTCGAAGCCGGCGCGCGCAGCTTCCATATCCGACCTCGCCTCGTCACCCCGGCCCAGGGTCGAGAGCAGCCGGCCGCGCGACGCGCGGGCCTGCGACACCAGGTCCCCTCGCCCGGCAGCGATCGCGCGCTCGAGCGCCCTGCTGAACAACACCAGCGCCCGCTGTGGCTCGGCTCCGCCTCCCGCCACGGTCGCCTCGACATAGTCGATCAGTGGATCGGCGACGCGGCCGGGGATCTGGCGCAAACGCGCGACCATGAGCTCGGCCTCGGCCCGCCGGTCGCCTTTCGCCAGGGCGAGGACGAGCTGGGCACCCGTTTCCACGCTGCCGGGTTCGGCAGCGAAACGGCGCTCGAGCTCCGGGATGTCACTCGCCGCGACGCCGGAGAAGGGAAATTTCAGCGGCACCGGCTCGGCGAGGACCGCCGCAGAGTCGACAGACACGGCCAGCCGGCGGCGGGCGGCTTCGCTGGTTCCGAGGGCGGCCACGAGCAACAGGACGACGGCAGCCACAGCAACCGCCGGCCGGTGGCGACGGTAGAAGCGAGACAGCAAGTAGCCGGGTCCGCCGCCGCGGGCGGCGACGGGAGCCCCGGCGAGATGGCGTTCGATGTCGCGAGCGAACTCTGCCGCCGACGGGTAGCGGTCCGCCGGGTTCTTCTGCAGAGCCTTGAGACAGATGGCGTCGAGGTCCCGCGGCAACTTCCCCGCCGCCGGTGCACGACGGCGAGGCTCACCCGATCCGGGATGCGGCAGGGGGAGGGCTCGCCGACGGGCCGAGCTCGGCGGCTCCGGATCCTCGGCGAGAATCGCGCGCTCGATCTCGGCCTGGGTTCCCACCGGAGCGAACGGACGGACTCCCGCCAGCAGCTCGAAGAGGATCACTCCGAGAGAGAAGACATCGGAGGCGGGGGTGACCTCGGCGCCGCGATACTGCTCCGGACTCGCATAGGCGGGTGTCAGCGCGCGCAGACCCGTGCGCGTCACCTCGGCGGCGGAGGTCGCCCCAGCCGAGGCGTTGTCCAGGAACTTGGCGATCCCGAAGTCGAGCAGCCGAGGTCTGCCGTCGACGCCAACCAGGATGTTCGCCGGCTTGAGGTCCCGGTGGACGACAGATCCGGCGTGGGCGAACGCAACCGCTTCGAGGACGGCGAGGAAAAGCCGCACCCGCTCATGGAGCCCGAGGGCTCTCTCGCGTGCGTGGTCGATCAGATTCGCTCCGCCGACATACTCGAGCGCCAGATACCAGCGTCCGTCCGCGGACCGGCCGGCGTCGTAGAGCCGCGCGATGCCGGGATGTTCGAGCCCGGCCAGAATCCGGCGCTCCTCGCGAAACCGGCGCTCGATCTCGCCCACCCCGCGCCCCTCGGGCGCCACGACCTTGAGGGCGACCTTGCGCCGGAATCCCTCTCCCTCCTGCTCGGCAAGGTAGACCGTTCCCATGCCGCCTCGCCCGAGCTCGGAGAGAATCCGGAACGGCCCGATCTGAGTCGGAAGCGGCTCAGCCATCTCCGGCGGCGTCGCCAGCTGCGCCCAGGGATCGGCATCGAGCGGCGATGGGGCGCGGGGATCCGCGACGGCGAGCAGGCGGCCGAGCTGCTCGCAGTGAGGACTTCCGGCGGATTCCAGGGCGGCGACGAAACGCTCGCGCTCCTCGGCAGGCAGCTCCACGGCCTGGTCGTAGAGGTCGCGCAACGAGCGCGCAACGCCGCTGGGCGACCCAGCGCTCGCGCTCATGCCGGCTCGCGCAACTCCGCCCGCATCCAGGTGCGAGCAAACTCCCAGTCGCGTTTGACGGTCGCCGGCGATATCTCCAGGCACTCGGCAACCTCGTCGATCTCGAGGCCGGCGAAGTAGCGCATCTCCACCACCTGCGCGGCGCGGGCCGATTCACCCGCCAGCCGCTCGAGGGCGCGGTCGAGGTCCAGGAGGTCGACCTCGGGCGCCACGGACCCGGCGATCGCGAGACCAGGGACTTCCTCCGCGTGCTGACGCTTGCGACTTCCGCGGCGCCGTGCGTGGTCGATCAACACCCGGCGCATCGTGGCCGCGACGAGACCGAAGAAGTGTGCGCGGTCGCGCCAGTCGACTCTCGCCTGGTTGATCAGACGAAGATAGGCCTCGTGCACGAGGGCGGTCGGCTGCAGGGTGTGGCCGGCACGTTCACCCCGCAGCTGTGCGGCGGCGATCCGCTTGAGGTGGGCGTAGACTCGCTCGAGCAGCTCGTCGCGCGCCCCGGAGTTGCCCCTCCGCCAAGCCTGCAGCAGGCCCGTCAGATCTGCGCCGCGCTCGCCATCGCCCGACATGGGGGCCAAGTGTACCTTCTGCCCAGGCGGGCGCCGGCGGCAACACTGCGGCCGGCGCCTGGGCCGCGGACTATTTCTTCGCCGGCGCGGGCACCGGGAAGCCGCGATCGCGCATCAGCGCCTCGATCCCTGGGTCCTTGCCGCGAAAAGCGCGGTAGGCCTCGGCCGGGTCGACGGTGTTGCCGACCGAGAAGACGTGGTCGTGCAGGCGCTTCGCCACCGCCTTGTCGTAGGCGCCGCCGCCCTCGACGAACGCCTCCCAGGCGTCGGCGGTCAGCGTGTCGGCCCAGAGGTAGCTGTAGTAGCCGGCCGAATAGCCGTCGGAAGAGAAGATGTGCGAGAACTGCGGCGTGCGATGGCGCATGACGATCTCTTTCGGCATGCCGAGCGCCGCGAGCGTCTCGCGCTCGAACTTGTCAGGGTCGATCGCCACGCCGCCGCCTGCGGCCGCAAGATGCAGCTTCATGTCGATGAGCGCGCTGGCCAGGAACTCGACCGTGGCGAAGCCCTGGTTGAAGGTGGCGGCACGCTCGATCTTCGCCACCAGCTCGCGCGGCATCGGCTTGCCGGTCTCGACGTGCAGGGCGAAGCGGTCGAGAACCTCCGGAGTCGACAGCCAGTGCTCGAGCAGCTGCGACGGGAACTCGACGTAGTCGCGCGCCACGTTGGTGCCGGCGAGCGACGGATAGGTGACGTTCGAGGACAGGCCGTGCAGAGCGTGGCCGAACTCGTGGAACAGCGTCTCGGCGTCGGTCCAGCTGACCAGGATCGGCTCGCCCTCCTTGCCCTTCACGAAGTTCGAGTTGTTCGAGACGATCGTCTTCACCTCGCGCTCGAAGCGCTCCTGGTTGCGGTAGGCGTTCATCCAGGCACCGGAGCGCTTGCCCGGCCGGGCATAGGGGTCGAAGTACCAGAGCCCGACGAGCTCCGCAGCGTCGTTGGTCACCTTCCAGACCTTGACGTCGGGGTGATAGACCGGCACGTCGGTGACCGGCGTGAAGTGAAGGCCGAGGAGCTCTCCCGCCACCCAGAACATCCCCTCGCGGAGCTTGTCGAGCTGGAGATACGGCTTGACCTCGTTCTCGTCGAGGTCGTAGCGCTCCTTGCGCACCTTCTCGGCGTAGTAGCGATAGTCCCACGGCTCGATCGTGAGCCCCGAGCCGGCGAGCTTCTGCATGTCGGCGACCTCTTCGTGCACGCGCGCCACCGCCGGCTTCCACACCGCCTCCATGAGCTCGAGAGTGCGCTCCGGCGTCTTCGCCATCGAGTTCTCCAGCCGCCGCGTGGCGTGGTTGGCGTAGCCGATGAGCTTCGCGCGCTCGCCGCGCAGCATCAGGATCTCGGTGATCCCCTTGTTGTTGTCGTGCTTGTCGCCGTTGTCGCCGCGGCTGTAGTAGGTGCGCCAGACCTTCTCGCGCAGGTCGCGGCGATCGGAGTAGGTGAGAAACGGCTCCATCGACGAACGCGTATTGAGCACCGCCCACTTGCCCTTGTGGCCACGCGATTCGGCGGCAGCGCTCGCCGCGGCACGCAGCGACGGCGGCAAGCCGGCGAGATCGGATTCCTTCTCCAGCACCAGAACGTAGTCGGTTTCGTCGGCGAGCACGTTCTGGCTGAACTCGGTGAACAGGCTGGCGAGGCGCTGGTTGATCTCCGACAGGCGCTTTTTCGACGGCGCGTCGAGCTTGGCTCCGGCGCGCATGAAGTTGGTGTAGTCGAGCCACACCAGGCGCTGCTGCTCCGGCGTGAGACCGGAGCTCTCGCGCTTCTCGTAGACCGCGGCGATGCGCGCGAAGAGCTTCTCGTTCTGGGTGATCTGGTCGGAGAGGGCGGCGAGCTTCGGCGCTATCTCACGCTCGACCGCCTGCACTTCCGGGGTGCTCAGCGTGCCGGCGTGGATCTCGAAGATCGTATTGACGCGGTCGAGCGTGCGGCCGGCTCCTTCGAGGGCGGCGATCGTGTTGGCGAAGGTCGCCGGCTCGGGGTTTTCCGCGATGCGGGCGATCTCGGCGAGCTGCTCGGCCATCGCCGCCTCGAGGGCCGGCTGGAAGAGCTCGACCTTGGCAAGGTCGAACGGCGGCACGCCGCCGTAGGGGCCGCTCCACGGGGCGAGCAGCGGATTGGCGGTGCTGGCGGCAGTGGCGGGCGAGGCGGCCGCGGCGCTGCCGGCAAGAAGGGTAGCCAGACCGAGTCCGGTCAGCAGGGGGTTGGACATATCATCCGTCTCCATGTCTTTTCTGTTTATCCCGTTGGGAGGGCCGCGGGACCTCTGCGGCGAAGGAATTCTAGCGCAGGAGACGGGATCCGAAGTGGCGACCGCATTCAACTGGTCGCGCGACGTTTCGTGCCGTGGGAAGGCCGCTGGGCGTAGATGAAAGCACCCTTCTTCAGGTCACTCCTCAGAAGGTTGCCGCCGGTGCGCGAGCACCTGCTTCGCGTCGATCGGATGGCCGCGGAGCGCGACCGGCTGGCGCAGGAGCTCGAGGCGTTGCGGGAGCGCGCGCCGCAACCAGCATCCGCCGCTGTTCCAGGCGCGCCGCAGGATGCTTGGCTGGAGGCCAAACAGCGCAAGCAGAAGCTCTCCGAGGAGTTTCGCGCGACCGCGACAACGGCGACGATCAGCCAGCCGCTTCCGGCAGTGAACGACCACCTCCAGCTTTCGAGCTCGGACTGGCTCCGTCACCAGGTGGCGGCCGAGCCCTACTGGTTTCACAAGATCGAAGTGCTCCCCGGGTTCTATAGCCCCGGCTGGAACGACCCGAGCGTGGAAAAGCTCCCCTACTTCGGACTTCCCGAGGATCTGACCGGCAAGCGCGTGCTGGACATCGGCTGTGCGGAAGGCTACTTCTCCTTCGAAGCAGAAAGGCGGGGCGCCCGGGAGGTCATCGGCATCGATTCCTTTCCGGCGTCGATACGGCGTTTCAACATCACCAAGGCGGCACGGCAATCGAATGCGACCGCCTACCTGATGAACGTCTACGACCTCGAACCCAAGCGACTGGGAACTTTCGACCTGGTCTTGTTCTATGGCGTCTTCTACCACCTCAAGCACCCGCAGCTTGCGCTCGAGCGGATCCGCAGCATCTGCACCGGAGACCTGCTGTTTCAGACCGCGATCTGCGAAGAGCCCGCCGTTTCGGGAGTGCCCTGGGCGCGCTTCCACCCTCACGGACTGATGTCCGGCAGCCGCGGAGAGCAGTTCGACCCCACGGTCTTCTGGCTCTTCAACAGCGCCTGTTGCCTCGCGATGCTGGACCACGTCGGCTTCACGGACGTGAAGGTCGTTTCCAATTGGCCCCAGCTTTTCGTCGCGAGCGCGAGCAGCCCCGAGCGGGCGCCGGGAATTCCGCCCGACCAGACCGAGTCGCCCTGGAGCTGAGGCGAGCTTCGAGCACGAGTCGTCCTCCTGGGCTCAAGCTCTGGCGCCCTCGCGCCCTTGCTAGTCTGGCTGCGGGAGGAAGTGCATGCCGACTCCGTCGTTCGCCGCCGCCGTCGAGACGGCGCTCGTCCCCGGCGGGCTGCTTTTCGAAGCCGAGGACGCCCTCATCGCGTCGGGCGAGCTCACCAGCGACTTCGCGGTCGTCGTCGCGCGCAAGCGCTGAGCGGCCTGCGCCCGTCGGGAGCGCGCGCGGATCAGGCGAGCTTCGCTTCGAGCTCGGCCCAGCGGGCGTAGAGCCGCTCGACCTCGGACTGGGCGGCGGCGAGCGCCGCGAAGCGCTCATGCAGGAGCGCCGCATCCGTCGCTATGGCGGGATCTTCGGCGGCGCCCTGGCGCGCGGCGAGATCGGCCTCGGCGGCGAAGATCGCCGCCTCCATGCCGTCCCACTCGCGCTGCTCCTTGTAGGAGAGTCGCTTGGCCGCCGGCTTCGGACCGTTCGTGCCAGCGCCTCGACCGGCGGGTCCGATGCCGGGGCGGTTGCCTCCGGCAGCCGTCGCCGCCCGCGCGGCGCTCTCCTTGTTGCGGATGGCCGGCTGACCCCCGCCGAGCTCAGCGGCGTGTTTCGCGCGCCGCGCCTCTTCCCACTGGCCGCTGTCGGTGTAGTGCTGCGCCCGGCCATCCTCGATTGCCAGGATCCCGCTCGACACCCGATCGAGCAGATAGCGGTCGTGGGTGACCAGAACCAGCGCGCCGGGGAACTCGAGCAGGCTCTCCTCGAGCACCTCGAGCGTCGCGATGTCGAGGTCGTTGGTCGGTTCGTCGAGGATCAGCAGATCAGCCGGCTGCAGCATCAGCCGCGCGACGAGAATCCGCGCCTGCTCGCCGCCGGAGAGACTCCCGACCGGAGTGTCGAGCTGCTCGGTGCGGAAGAGGAAGCGCTTCGCCCAGGCGGCGACGTGCACGACCTCGCCCAGATGGATGACCGAGTCGCTGTCCGGCGCGAGCGCCCGGCGGAGAGTGAGCTTGCGGTCGAGCGTCTCTCTGCCCTGCTCGAAGCGGACGATCTTCAGGAACGGCGCGCGTTCGATCTCGCCGGAGTCGGGCGCGAGCGAGCCGTCGAGCAGCGACAGCAGCGTCGTCTTGCCGCTGCCGTTCAGGCCGAGGAGACCCAGCCGTGTGCCAGGGCCGAGCAACAGATCGACGCCGGAGAAGATCGTCCGGCCGTCGAACGACTTGGCGAGCCCCTTGGCCTCGAGGAGGCGTTTCGTCCCCCGGCCCGAAGCCTTGAAGTCGATCCCGGCCTTCGCTCCGCCGGCGCGGCCGCGGACCTCGGCGAGCTCGCCCAGGAGGTCGTTGGCGCGGTCGATGCGGGCCTTCGACTTCGTCGTCCGCGCCTTGGGGCCGCGGCGCAGCCAGTCGACCTCGATGCGCGCCCGGTTGGCCAGCGCCTCTTCGTAGTCCTTCTGGTTCTTGAGCACCTCGTCGCGCTTGACCAGCAGGTCGCTGTAGGTGCCGTCGACCGAGAGGATCCCCTCCGGGTAGACGCGGTCGAGCTCGAGCATCCGGCGGGAGACGTTCTCGAGGAAGTAGCGGTCGTGGGAGACGACGACGAATGCCTGCGCCGCTTCGACCAACAACTCCTCGAGCTCGAGGATGCCCTCGAGGTCGAGGTGGTTGGTCGGCTCGTCGAGGAGAAGCAGGTCGGGCTCGCGGGCGACCTCGCAGGCGATGGCGAGACGCTTCTTCCAGCCGCCGGAGAGGGCGCCGACCGGGAGCTCCCGTTCGCTGCGATCGCGAAACCCGAGCCGGCCGAGCGTGCGCGCGGCGCGCGCCTCCTTCTCGTACTCCTCGAGATGCTCGCCGGCGAGCGCCTGGATGACCACCTCTTCGGCGGTCGCCTTGGCCGGGAAGCGGGCGTCCTGCTCGACATACCCGACCCGGACCCCCTTGCGCAGCGAGAGCTGTCCATGGTCGGGCTCGAGGCGCCCGGCGAGAATGCGAAGCAGGGTGGACTTCCCCGAACCGTTGGGCCCGATGAGCCCCACCCGGTCGCCCTGAAAGAGGCCGAAAGAAAGGTCCTTGAACAGCGGCCGCGCCCCGAACTGGTGCGAGACGCCTTCACAAGAGAGCAGCAGCGGGCGGGAACTGGAACCGACGGTCACAGACCATTCTCTCGCGAAACGGATCCCGGCGCTGATCGGCTATCCCTTGTTGAACTGCGCCGCCACCCTCCGGTAGGCCTCGCGGAACGGGATGCCTTCGGCCACGACCAGGCGGTTGGCCTCTTCCGCGGCGAAGAGCTCCGGGGGGAGATCTCCGGCTGCAGGTAGAAAGCGCAAGCGCGGCAGAGTGGCGGCGAGGAGCCCGGTCGTGGCGCGCGCGAGGTCGCAGGCCTTGAACAGCGGGGCCTTCAAGAGCTGCAGGTCGCGGTGATACCCGGAGGGGAGCTTGGCGGGGATCGCGAGCGCCTCGACGAGCAGGCCCAGGCTCGTGGCGCCTCTGCCGCGCACCAGCTCGAAGAGATCGGGGTTCCTCTTCTGCGGCATGATCGAGCTGCCGGTGGTCATCTCCTCGGGCAGCTCGACGAAGCCGAACTCCCGCGTCGCGAAGAGCACCAGGTCGGAGGCGAGGCGGCCGCAGTCGGCCATCAACAGGTGAATCTCGAACAGCAGCTGCGCCTCCGCCTTGCCGCGGGAGAGTTGCACCGCGGTGACCGGCTCCTGGGTGACGGCGAAGTCGAGGCTCCGGCGCGTCGCCTCGCGGTCGATCGCGATCCCCGGCGTGCCGTAGCCGGCGGCCGAGCCAAGCGGGTTCTGGTCGATCCTCCGCAGACAGGCCTCGAGCCCCTGCGCATCGTCCTCGAGCCCGGCGGCGAAGCCGCCGGCCCACAGCGCCACCGACGACGGCATCGCCGGCTGGAGATGGGTGTAGCCGGGGAGAGCGAGCTCCGCGTGCGCCGCCGCGACCTCGCCGAGCGCCGCGGCGACGGCGCGGGCGCCTGCGGCCAGCACAGCGACCTCCTCCTTCATCCACAACCTCAAAGCGGCGAGCACCTGGTCGTTGCGCGAGCGCCCGAGATGGACGCGGCCGCCGGCCTCACCGATGCGCGCGGTGAGCCGCTGTTCGAGCGCGGTGTGGACGTCCTCGTCGGCGAGCTCGACTTGCCAGAGCCCCTGGGCATGTTCCGCTGCGAGCGTCATCAGGCCGGCTTCGATCGCCGCGAAGTCGGCTGCCGCGAGGTGGCCCTGATCACGCAGCATGCCGGCGTGCGCGATCGAAGCCCGCACATCGTGCGCCACCAGCCGGTTATCGAACTCGGAGTCCTCGCCGGCGGTGTAGGCGAGGACCTGCTCGTCGAGGGGCTTGCCCTTGTCCCACAGTCGGCTCATGTCGCGCTCTCTCCATCGACGGCAAGGCCCTGCGCCAGCTCGAGCAGCAGGCGCTCGTAGAACGTCGCCCCATCGACGATCTCCTGCTCGAGGACGAACTCGTCCGGGCGATGTGAGCGCTCGCTCTCGCCCGGTCCGACTTTGACCGCCGGGATGCCGCGGAAGAAGGTGAGATCGGAGAGCGTCGCCGAGCCGTAGAGGCGTGCTTCGGGGCGCGCGCGCAGCGCGGCCTCGACCAGCGACGAAGAAGCGTCGGTCGCCACCGGCACCAGGCGGTCGGAGAGGACCACGAGCTCGCCCTCGACGGCGCCGCGCAGACGCGCGAGAAGTGCCTCCGGCGGCTCGATCGGCACAGTACGGCAATCGAGCACCGCCCGCGCCTCGGCCGGCACGACGTTCCTTGCCGAGCCGCCACTCACCACCGTCGGCTCGACCGTGGCGCGCCCGAGATACGGGTCTAGCGGGCCTTCGGGAAGCTCGGCGATCGCCGTCAGGTCGCGCGCCAGGCCGACGATCGCATTGCGCGCACCCAACGCCCGCGCATGCGCCGCGTGCGCCGCCTCGCCGCGTGCCACCAACTCGAGGACGAGCAGCCCCTTCTGCGCCACCGCGAGATCGAGTCCGGTCGGCTCGCCGACCACCGCCATCGTCGGCACGAGGCCGCGACGTGAAAACTCCGCCACAACCTCCGCTGTGCCGACGCTCTTCGTCTCCTCGCCGCGGACCAGCATCAACGCCAGGGCGAACGGCAAATCGAGCTCCGCGACCGCGAGAAAGGCGGCCGTCATCGCCGCCACCGAAGCCTTGGCGTCGTTCGCTCCCAACCCGAAGACCCTGCCATCGGCTCTCGACGGCTGGTGCGGCTCGCGCGTCCACCCAGGCGCAGGCGGAACGGTATCGACATGCGAGTTCAACACCACCAGCGCCGTGCTCTCCACGTCTCCCTTTACCGGAGCTTTTCCTGCCCAAGCCACGAGGCTGCCGCCGACAAGCTCGATCGTCGCGCCGTGGTCTTGAAGAAAGGAAGACAACAGCGAAACGATGGCGACTTCGTCGCCAGAGACCGACGGCGTCGCGACCAGCTCGCGGTGCAGGGCGAGGAGCTCCTCGCGGTTCAGGCGCACGCGGGTCTCATGCCAGCGGCGCGGCGGAGAGCGCGGCGACCGACGGCACGACGAGCGTGCCGATCCCCTCGTTGGTGAAGAGCTCGACGAGCAGGGCGTCGGGAGTCGCGAACGGCA
>JAGOCP010000365.1 GCA_017998715.1 Thermoanaerobaculia bacterium
GCAATTGATCGACATTCCGCTGCTGGACGACGAACTGCGCGCCGCTCGCGGCGATGTCGGCGCGGACGTCCGGCGGCAGCGCGGCGATCTCCGCCGGTGAGAGGAAGTCCTGGATGATGCCGTCGCTCAGGTCGGTGTGGAACCAGACCGCTTCCATCCAGGCGTCCTGGCGCCGGTACTTGAAGCCGAACTCGTAGTTCTCTCCGGTTTCGGAGATCAGGTCGGCATTGAGGATCTGGTAGCCGGAGCCTTCGGGCGTCACGCCGTTGAACAGGCGCTCGATGATGTTCGGCGCCCGGAAGGAGGTCCCCCAGGAGGCGAGGACGTTGAGCGACTCGGTCGCCTGGAAGAGGGCGCTCACGGCGCCGACCAGGTTGTCGTCGGAGAAGTCGAGGCCGGAGATGTCCCAACCCGGAGTGGCTTGCGCCCGGGTCTCGACCTTCTGCCAGCGCGCTCCGGCGACGACCTTGAAGCGGTCGCCGAACGGCACTTCGTCCTGCACGAAGACGCCGTAGGAGCGGTTCTCGGCGTTCGGCGCGTTGGCGACGTTGTCTTCGGTCACGCGCACGCGAGAGAAAGGCGGGAAGGGGAAGCGGATCGTGGTCGTGGTCACCGAGTGATCGGTGTTGGTCGAATCGTCGCGGAAGCCTTCCATCCCCCAGGTGAGGATCTGTTTCTCTCCGACGACCTTGACCGCCTGGGCGCGGAAACCCAGGGACTCGAGGTCGGTATTGTTGAGCGTCTTCGATGCGACGGAGGAGTCCGGGGCGCCCGGGAAGATCGGGCCGATGTTGATGTTGATGTCGTTGGCGAGCTCGCGCTCGTTGTGCTGCAGATAGACCTGGGCGTCGAGGCTGTCGAATAGGAAGGTGTCGAAGCCGGAGCCGGTATAGGCGAGTGTCGAGCGATCGAAGTTCTGGTACGGATAGGTGATGCGGATCTGGAACTCCTGGTCGCCGCCGATGAGGGCGGGATCGACCAGGCCGAAGCCGGTCTCGCCGGCGTGGTAGCGCCGGTGCTTGAGGGTGAGCGACTGCTGCTCGGTGAGATCGAAAGTGAAGACGCCGAACAGGCTGTCGTCCTGCACGCCGGAGTCGAGCACGGTGGCCGGGTCGGCGAGGTCGATGTCGCCGTAGCTGCCGGAGGCCGACTCGTAGTCCTCGGCGTCGCGGTAGGAACCGGAGAGCGAAAACCGCGACCGACCGGCCTGCCCGCGCACGCCGGCATGGCCGCGCACCAGGTCGCCTGCCGAGCCGTATCGCAGTTCGCCATCGACGCCGAAGTTTCTTCCTCCGGGAGCGAAAGCGGGCTTGGTCACCAGGTTGAGCACACCGCCGATGGCGTCGCTGCCGTAGAGGACCGACATCGGACCGCGCACGACTTCGACTGACGAGACGTCGTCGACGTCGACCAGCGCCGAGAGCTCGCCGAAGTCGGTCTGCCGTCGGGCGTTGTTCATCCGCAGCCCATCCTCCATGAACAGGATGCGCAGGCCGCGCTGGCCGCGGATCACCGGCCGGGCCTGGTTGACGCCGACGCCGTTGACGTCGACGCCCGGCTCTTCGCGCAGCAGGTCGGCGGCGTTATCGGGCAGACGGCGGGCGATCTCGATCTCCTCGATAACGGTGACGGGCGTCGACACCTGGAAGACGTCGGCTTCGCGGCCGAGCGCGGTGACGGTCGTCGAATCGTAGAACGAGCCTTCCGGCTCCTCGACGGGAGCGGTGGTCGAAGCCGCCGGGGCGGTGTCGGTCGAGGCGGGCGGCGGAGCAGGCTCCTGCGAAAAGACCGGTAAAGGAAAGGTGACAATCGACAGGGTGATGGCCAGGGCGAAGGCAGCGGATCGGTTGAGTCTCATGCGGCTCTCCTCATGCAGGCAGCGCACCCGGGTGGCGGGGGCTGACGACGTCCGGCGGCTCACGCCGCCGGAACACCCGGAGGCCGTGACGCCGGAAGCACGACGGGCGTGCTCAGGAGTGGGGCGGCGGGCGGGGAGAAAAACGGCTCGGCCCGGTGCCCGCGGACGAGGCAGCGGGGCAGGGCGCGAGGAGGGGGAATCGCAGGCGGTTGGCGACGAGCTCGTGCGGCAGTTCCCAGAGCCGGGAACGGCTGCCGGACCGCGGCGACGTGGAGGTCGCTGCGGCGAGCGTGAAGGTGGCGAACGGCAGCAGGAGGAGGAGGTCGCGCGAGCTGCCGATCTCCTCGCCTGTGAGGGCGATCCCGGTGCCGAAGCCGACGTGCAGCAGCAGGACGAGCAGCCAGAAGATCAGCGCACTCCGGCCGGAGAGCAGCGAGCTCCCCTTTCGGCGCAACGCGACGGCGCCCATGCCGAGCAGGACGGCGGCGACCCACTGCGCGAGGACTTCGGGGTGCGCGATGCTCGCGTCGGCGAAGCGGCCGGCGAGGAGAGCGGCATGGAAGGCGACCAGGCCGCCGATCGCCAGGGTGCTCAACCCACCGAGAATCCAGCTCAGAGGCCCTACCTTGTTCGAGCCTCTTCCTCGACTCGGGGCAGCAGGATCGGAGGTCGCCCGAAGGGCGCGGAGGAACGGCACGGCGAGGATGGTAGCAGAGCGGTTTTTCCTCCAGCCCGCCCGTGAGGGCGGTAGGATCGCCGCCTCTATGCGTTCCCCGGAAGTCGCCGAAGCGATCCCGAAGCTGGTGGAGAAGGGCCTGCTCGCACCGGCCGCCGCGGCGCCGCTGCTGCGCTCGGCGCGTGGCGAGCTGCTGTCGATCCGCGGCGAGCTCAGGGCGGTGCTGTACTTCGGTGTGCTCGCCATCGTCACGGGCGTCTCCCTGCTGGTGAAGGAGAACCTGGACCGGATCGGGCCGATGGCGATTGCCGTCGGAATCGGGCTGGCGGCGCTGGCCTGTCTCGCCTGGGCGCTCTCCCGCGCGCTGCCGTTCTCCTGGCAGCGCGCCGAGTCGAGTGATCTGGCGTTCGACTTCCTGCTGCTCCTGGGCATTCTCTTGTTCGGTGCGGACCTCGCTTACATCGAAGCGAAGTTCACCCCGCTCGGCGACGCCTGGGGCTACCACTTGCTGTTCATGAGCCTGGTGACCGCGGCGCTCGCCGTGCGCTGCGATTCACGCACCGCGTGGTCGCTTGCACTGTCGACGTTCGCCGCCTGGCGCGGTGTCGCGGCGGCGGGGGTCGTCGGTGGGATCTGGGGACGGTCCGAGATCTCGTTGCGTTGGAACCTGATCCTCTGCGGGCTCGCCTTCCTCGGGCTCGGCTTCGCCATGCGGCGTTTCGACCGCAAGCGCCACTTCGAGCCTCTGACGACCTTCTTCGGTGCGTTCGGAGTGCTCGCCGGCGTCGGACTCTTCGCCCTCGACCCGCGCGAGAACTGGATCCTCTGGGCGATCGTCTTCGTCGCCGCTGCCGCCGGATGCGCCGCAGCGGCTTTGCGCGCGCGGCGCTTCGGACTCTTCGCGCTCGGGGCGCTGGGGGTTTACGCCGGAGTCTCGCGGCTCGCTTTCGAGCTCATCGGCGACGTCGGCTGCGGCTGCTTCTGGTTCTCGGGCAGCTCGGTCGGCATGATCGCGTTGCTGTGGTTCGTGCAGCGGCGCTTTCGGGTGGAGGCGGCATGAGAGCCG
>JAGOCP010000366.1 GCA_017998715.1 Thermoanaerobaculia bacterium
CCGCTCGCCCATCACCGTGGCGAGCTCGACCTCGATCCCCGCGGCGCCCCCGCCGCGCCGGCGGCGTTCCGCGCGCGGCTGCTCGCCAACCCGCTCGACCGCGCCGCCGGGTTCGTCGACGCCGCCGGCAGTGCGGTCTCCGTGCTCGTCGAGCTCGACAGCGGCGGGGCCGGCGCGCGCGCGCGGACGGTTGCGGCGCTCGAAGACCTGTGCGCCGACGCCCCTGCCGGGGTCACCGCCGAGGTGGTCGGCCCGGCGACGCTCGAACGCGCCCTCGACGAGTCGGCGCACGAGATCGCCAGCTTCTACTTCCCGCTCCTGCTGGCGCTCGCGGCGCTGCTGCTGGCGCTCACCTTCCGCGAAGCCGGCGCGGTCGCCGTGCCGCTCGCCTTCGTCGCGGTGGTCGAGATCGTGGTGCTCGGTGCGATGGGCTACGCCGGCGTCCGTTTCAACCTCGTGGTCGCCATCCTGCCGCCGATCCTCTTCGTCATCACCCTCGCCTCCGCCGTGCATCTCATGCTGCGCTGTCGCGACATCGAAGCGGACGGCCTCGAGGCCGGCCCGGCGACGCTCGCGACCTTCCGCGACAAGGGGCGGGCGCTCTTCTGGACGACGATCTCGACGCTCGCCGGCTTCGCTTCGCTCGCTGCCACACCGGTCGCGCCGATCCGCACCCTCGGCCTGTGGGCCGGACTCGGTCTCGCTTTCGCCGGCCTCGCGGCGTTCACCCTCTTGCCCTGCCTGCTGTCGCGCACCATGGGCCGCCGCGCAGCCCTCCCCGAGCGCGGCTTCGAGCTGCGCATGCAGCGGCTCGGGAGAAGGGTGACCGAGCTCGCCGCCGATCATCGTGGCGTCGTTCTCGCGACCTACGCCGGGCTCGCCGTCGTCGCTGCCATCGGTCTCGCGCGCCTGACCGTCGCCAGCAACGCGTTGCACTATCTCGCCCCCGGGCATCCGGTGCGCGAGCGTATCGAGGCGGTCGAACGCGCCGGGATCGGCCTGTCGACGGTCGAGCTGCTGGCGATCGAGGGAGAGACTTCGTCCGGCGACGGTTTCCGCGGCGAGCGGCGCCTCGCCGAGCTCGCCGGGCTCGCCATCGAGCTGCGACAGATCCCCGGCCTGATCTCGGCGGTGACGGCGGCGGACCTCCTCGACGACCTTGGCGCGCGCTCGCCGCTCGGCCAGGTCTTCCCGGCGGCGGAGCTGCGTGCCCGCCTGGCGCCGCTGGTCTTCGCCGACGAGACGGGCGGCCGCGAGCTCGCCCGGCTACTTGCCGCCGACGGCCGCCGCACGCGCATCTCCCTGTTCGTGCCGACCGCCGGCTTCGAGACCGTCGATCCGCTGGCCGACACGGCGCTCTCGCTCGCTCGCGCTGCGCTCCCCGGGGCGACGATCGAGGTGAGCGGGCAGTATCCGCTGCTGCTCGCCATGCAGCGTTACCTGATCTCGACTCTGGCCTGGTCGCTGCTGCTCACCCTGCCGGTGCTGGCGGTCACCTTCTACGTCCTGCTGCGCGAGGTGAAGGGGACGCTCTATGCCCTGCTGCCCAACCTCTGGCCGGTGCTGCTGATCCTCGGCGGCATGGGCTGGTGCGGCGTGCCGCTCGACATCGCGACGGTGATGGTCGCCTCGATCACCCTCGGCCTGGTGGTCGACGACACGATCCACACCCTGGCGCACTACCGGACGCTTTCCGCCGAGCTCGGCGAGCGCGCCGCGGTCGCCGACCGGATGGAGAAGACCGCGCCGGCCTATCTGCTCACCGGCGTCATCCTCGCTCTGGGCTTCGGGGTCTGCGCGCTCTCCGGCTTCGCACCGACGGCGCGCTTCGGTCTGCTCTCGGCGATCGCCATCCTGATTGCGGTCGTGGCCGACTTCACGCTCGTGCCGGCGCTGTTTGGGCGGCGGCAGCAGTAGCGCGAGACGCCGCTAGGGCGTCCAGGCCGAGGTGTTGCCGCTCTCGAAGCCGTCGTTGAAGAGGACGTCCAGGACCTCGAGCCGGACCTCGTAGGTACCGCTACCGCCACGGAGCTCGACCTTGTAGCCCGAGTAGAACTCGGACGGGTCGATGCCGTTCCAGCTCACCACCGCGATCGTCGGCGACACCGGAATGACGGGCCGGATGCGCAGCGCGCCCGCGGTCACCACGCCGCCAGCGACCACCGGCAGCGTCGGCGTGTTCACCTGGAAGACCGCAGTGACGCCGCCGGCCGCGCTCCAGCTGTCGTGCACCGTAAGTCCCGACGCGTCGAGGTCGAGCGTGCGTTGCCAGCTCGTCACCACGCCGGACGACGAATAGGCTGGCGTCAGGTTGGCGACCACGTGCAGCGTCCCGGCAGAGTCGCTCACGGTCATCGACGACGTGCTCTCGTTCTGCGGGATCGGCGTCGAGCCGTTGAGGAAGCGCAGGGTGTTGTGGACATCGGTGCCCTGCTGGATGCCGCTGTGGGTGAAGATGTTCTCGGTCACCGCCAGCCAGTCGTCGCGGAAGAGGTTGAAGGCCCCCTGATCCTGATGGGCGTGCGACTCGACATAAGGGCCGGCGACGAACGACATCCACAGCCCGTCGGTCGCCCAGCTGCGCCGCGCGAAGAGGGCACCGGTGCCGGCCGCATGGTGGAAGAGCGCCGCGGGCTGGGTCTGGGTCGTTCCGGCCGGCAGCAGATCGTCGCGGAAGTTGAAGCCGCTCATCATCTCGTCGACCGCGATCTGGTGCAGCCACCAGCTGGCGCGCTCGGTGACCGGCGATGCGGCAGCGGCGAGGGTGCGCGCCTCGAGGACGAGATGGCGGTGGTAGTCGTAAAGCCAAGGGTACGACTCGCGCGACAGGTCGCCCACCGGAGCGTAGCGATCGAGCGTCGGCACGGTGGCGTGGATCCAGTAGTCGAGCGTGTCGGCGAGGTGGGTCGACTGCGCACCGAGATCGACGTGCGTCGGCGTCGAGTCCTTCCACAGCCGGTAGAGCTCGAACAGGCGGCCGAGCGCGACGCCGTAGCCGGTGCCCTCCCTGCTCCCGCCGCCAGGGATCCCCTGATAGTAGGCGACCACGGCCGGCAGCTTCACGTTGGCGAGAAAGTCGATCCAGGTCTGGCGGTCGGCGGCGAACGCCCAGTACATCGTCGCCTGCAGGAAGCTGTAGTGGTAGTTGTTGCCCGGGTTGTCGACCGACCAGCCCGACCAGGGGAAGGGGTTTCCGCCCCAGGTCGCGCTGCCGTAGTTCCAGACGTTCCACACCGCCTGGTCGGCATAGATTGCCCAGCGGGTGCGCTGCTGCGGCGTGAGCAGCGCGAAGCACCAGTCGTAGACCAGCGCTACGTCGCGCAGCATCGGGCCGACGTCGAGGTAGGAGTCGCCGGCGATCGCTGGCCGGTTGCCGAGCGCGATCTCGCCCTCGGCCGCGGTCACCTGATCCTCGACCCAGTCGATGGCGAGCGTCGCATACTGTGCCTGGCCGGTGAGCTTGTACATGTATGCCGCGTCGGTCGCCGAGAAGGCGTAGCCGGGATTGCCCGCGACCGCCTGATCGACGAAGGTCTTGAAACGCGCGTACGGCTGCCCGCCCATGTCGACATAAGCGAGAGAGAGACCGATGTCGGCCG
>JAGOCP010000367.1 GCA_017998715.1 Thermoanaerobaculia bacterium
GTGCCGCAACCAACTCGTACGACGCCATCGTCGTCGGCGCGGGACACAACGGCCTGATCTGCGCCGCCTATCTCGCCAAAGCCGGCCGCAAGGTCCTGGTGCTCGAGCGCCGCCATCAGGTCGGCGGTGCGACGACGACCGAGGAGATCTACCCCGGCTTCAAGTACACCTGCTGCTCGTACGTCGTCTCGCTCCTGCGGCCGTGGATCATTCGCGACCTCGACCTGCCGCGCTACGGCTACGAG
This sequence comes from Thermoanaerobaculia bacterium, assembly GCA_017998715.1. Lineage (GTDB taxonomy): Bacteria > Acidobacteriota > Thermoanaerobaculia > Multivoradales > JAGPDF01 > JAGPDF01. Next base: position 246 of record JAGOCP010000367.1, read on the forward strand.
ATCCTGCCGCTCGACTCGACCTTCACCCCTTTCCCCGACGGCCGCTACCTGATGCGCGATGCCGATCCGGAGCGCAACCGCCGCGCCATCGCCGCCTTCTCGCCGCGCGACGCCGAGGTCTACAAGCGCTTCGGGCAGGAGATGGCCGAGCTCGGCCGGCTGGTGAAGCCGGTGATCGACGACGTCGCGCCGGACCCGATGTCGCGCAATCCCAAAGAGCTGCTGAAGCTCGCCCGGCTCGCCAAGGGCATCCGCGGGCAGGGCGACAAGTGGCTGGTCGGCAACGCCAAGATGATGACGATGAGCGCGGTCGACTTCCTCTCCGAGTGGTTCGAGAGCGAGAACCTGATCGCGCCGATGTCGGTCTCCGGCATCATCGGCACGTTCCTCGGTGTGCGCTCCCCCGGCACCGCCTACGTCCTCCTCCACCACTACATGGGCGAGATCGACGGCTCCTACCGGGCGTGGGGCCTCCCCAAGGGCGGCACCGGCGCGATCGCCGAGGCGATCGCCGCCTCGGCGCGCGATCTCGGCGTCGAGATCCGGCTCGAGGCGCCGGTCGATCACCTACTGCTCGAGAAAGGCGTAGCGAAGGGCGTGGTGCTCGAAAACGGCGACGAGATCCGCGCCAAGGCGGTGATCTCGGGTGTCGATCCGCACCGCACGTTCCTGAAGCTCGTCGGCGAGAAGAACCTCGACCCCGAAATCGCCCTGCAGGTGAAGCGATTCAAGATGCGCGGCTCGTCGGGCAAGGTGAACCTTGCGCTCGACGGCCTCCCCGACTTCACCTGTCTTCCGGGATACGGGCCGCATCTGCGCGGCGACATCACCATCGCGCCGTCGATCGACTACCTCGAGCGCGCCTACGACGACGCCAAGTACGGCGCCTTCTCGAAGAAGCCGTTCATGGACATCGTCATCCCCTCGCTGACCGATCCGACGGTGGCGCCCCCCGGCAAGCACACGATGTCGATCTTCGTGCAGTACGCCCCTTACAACCTGAAAGAGGGCGCCGCCGACTGGCCGAACCAGCGCGAAGCCTTCGGGGATGCAGTGATCGACACGCTCAGCGAATACGCGCCGAACCTGAAGAACCACATCCTCCACCGCCAGGTGCTCACCCCCTGGGACCTGGAGCAGATCTACGGCCTCACCGAGGGCAACATCTTCCACGGCGAGCTGTCGCTCGAACAGCTGGCGTTCCTGCGCCCGATGGCCGGCTGGAGCCGCTACCAGACTCCGGTCGAGAAGCTCTGGATGTGCGCCTCGGGAACCCATCCCGGCGGCGGCATCATGGGCGCCCCCGGCGCGCTGTGCGCGCGCACCATGCTCGAGAAGCGGGCGGTCTGAAATGGCGACCACGACAAGCTACGACGCCATCGTGATCGGTGCGGGCCCGAACGGCCTCGCCGCCGCAGCGCGCCTGGCCAAGGCCGGCAAGAAGGTCCTGATCCTGGAGCGCGGCAGCCAGCCAGGCGGCCTCTCGGCGAGACGCGAGTTCCACCCCGGCTACTCCGTCCCCGGCATCCTGCACGACGAAGCCCTGACGACGAAGAAGGCAGCCGCCGAGCTCGACCTCGAAAAGCACGGCCTCAGGTTCCGTACCGCGCCGTCGATCTACATTGCCGAACAGAACGGCCCTGGAATCCTGCTCTCTGCCGACGCCACGACGACGGCGAACGCGATCGCGCAGCGATCGCGCCACGACGGCGACAACTACACCCTTTACCGGTCCTTTCTGAACCGCATTCAACCGGTGTTCGAGAAGATCCTGAGCGAAGATCCCCCGCCGCTCACCCCGAACGGCTGGAAAGAGGTCCTCGGCCTCGCGCGCAGAGGACTCGTCGCCCTGAAGCTCAAGCGCAAAGAGATGATCGAGCTGGCGCGCGTCGCCCCGATGTGCGTCGCCGACTTCCTGAACGAGAAGTTCGAGACCCCACTGCTGGTCGAGGCACTCGCGGCGCCGGCCGTCGCCTCCACCTGGAGCGGCCCGTGGTCGGCCGGCAGCAACACGAACCTGCTGCTGCGCGAATGCACCGGCGGCGAATCGCTCGCCGGCGGCCCGGCGGCGCTCGTCGCCGCGCTCGTCGCGGCGGCGAAGGCTGCGGGTGCGGAGCTGCGAACGAATTCGGAGGTCTCGCGTATCCGCCTGTCGGCGAGCGGCGCGGTCGCCGGCGTCACCCTCGCTTCCGGCGAGACGATCGACGCCCCGGTCGTGGTCTCCTCCGCCGATCCGAAGAAGACGATGCTCTCGCTGGTGGCACCCGGCTCGCTGCCGATCACCATCGAAGAGGAGTTCCGCCGTTTCCGCGCCCGCGGCAGTGCGGCCAAAGTGCACCTTGCACTCTCCGGTCCGCTCGAGCTGCCGGCATCCGCCGGCAGCCACGAGGCGCTCCGCATCGGCGGCGGCCACGTCGACGACCTCGAGCGCGCCTTCGACGCCATCAAGTACCGCCAGTTCTCGGCGCGGCCGAATCTCGATGTGCGCGTGCCCACGGTTGCCGACACGACGCTCGCTCCGCACGGCCACCACGTCGTCTCGATCCTCTCGAGCTACGCGCCCTACACGCTCGAAGGCGGCTGGACCGAAGCGGCGAAGAAGGCGCTCGGCGAGACGGTCCTCGGCGAGCTCGAACGCCACGCCCCCGGCGTGCGCGAGCGTATCGTCGCGATGGAGGTCCTGACTCCCGCCGACCTCGAGCAGGAGTTCGCGCTCACCGGCGGCCAGATCCACCACGGCGAGCTCGCCCTCGACCAGCTTCTCGTCCTGCGCCCCGCCCCGAGCGCCGCACGCTACGCCACCAGCGTCTCCGGCCTCTACCTGGGCGGCGCCGGCAACCACCCCGGCGGCGGCGTCCGCCCGACGGCGGGCCTGCTCGCCGCCGCAGCGGTTCTCGCGCGCTAGGCGCGCTGCCGCCGCGGCAGTGCCCGAAAGGGCACCGCGCGCAGGTCCGGAAACCGCACGCCGACTGCTAGCGTTCTCTCCTGCCGTGCAGCGACGCCGCCCGAAGAACTTCGCGGCGCGCGCCAGAAAAGGAATCTCGCCATGAGAACCCGGACATCCGACGCCCTTGCCGTCGTCTCGTTGACGTTGCTCTGCTGCGCGTCGGCGCTCTCGGCGCAGCCGCAGTTGACTCTCCTCACCGACGCCGCGGCGCCGGGCGGCGTCTCGGCACAGGATGTGACGCCCGACGGCGGGACGGTGGTCGGCACGAGTGACGGTCGCGCCTTCCGCTGGACAGAGGTCGGGGGAGTTCAGTTCCTGACGCCGGCGGATTTCCTCCACACTTTCGATGCCGCGGTTTCCGACGACGGTGCGACGGTCGCATCGACGCTGGAGAACCCGGGCG
>JAGOCP010000073.1 GCA_017998715.1 Thermoanaerobaculia bacterium
CCGGTCTCGACATGGCCTGCGTGCTCGGCTGCACCCTCGGCGGCGGGCGGCGTGCGGGCCTCGCGTCGATCGCCGGCATCGTCACCGGGGCGGTCGCGCACGTCGTCATCGGCGGCCTGGGCGTCGCGGCCATCCTGCTGGTGATGCCGGCGCTGTTCAACGCGCTGCTCGTCGCCGGCGCCGCCTATGTCGCCTGGATCGGGCTGCAGCTGGTGCGCAGCGGGGTGCTCTTCGACGCCGGCGGGACACCGGAGGCCGCGGGCGCTGCCGCAGCGGTCGCCTTGTCGACCGCCTACCGCCGCGGCATGCTGACGAATCTCCTCAATCCGAAGGCCTACGCCTTCATGTTGGCGGTCTTTCCGCAGTTCGTGCGGCGGGAGTGGGGTCCGGTCTGGTTGCAGGCGGCGCTGCTCGGCGCGATCATCGTCGCCACCCAGTTCTCGGTCTACGGTACGGTCGTCCTTGCAGCCGCCCGGGCGCGCGCCTGGCTCGCGGCGCGCCCCCGCGCCCTCGCCGCGATCGGCCGCAGCGTCGGACTGTTGTTGCTCGCGGTCGCGCTGTTCTCGGCGATCGAGGGGTGGCGCGGACCCGGCTAGCCGGTCGCCCTGCGAGCGGGCGACATCGAAGCGGCGGAAACCTGCGCGAAATCGCCCTCTTCGGCCCCAGCAAGAAGAGCGGCCTGCAAGCGCTTCTCGAGTTCCTCCTCGCCGCCAGGCGGTGAGCGCCCTCCGGAGCCGCCGGGTCCTCTCCGCGCGAACGCAAGATTCAGCCCGTCGGCTTCGTCCTACAACATTGTCGTGACCTTCTGGATGCCCGCTGGCGGCGGAAGGGATCATGCTTGGGGGTTGATGGGAGGTGGCATTAATGACACCATCGAGCCGGCGACTTCAGGAGCAGGCCCTGCTTCGTCTTGAAAGCGATCCGGCCAGCGTGACGTTTGCCGAGCTGCGGCGGATCTGTGAGGCGGTCTTCGGCGAGGGACGTCAGGGCAAGGGGAGTCACCTCCTGTTTCGGACCGGAGTGCCGGATTTGCCGATCGTGAACATCCAGCCGAGGGGAAAGATGGCGAAGCCGTACCAATGTCGGCAGGTGGCACGGGCAGCAAGGGTGCTTCTGGCGAAAGGAAGGAACTGACATGGAAGTCTCCGACCGCTACTCGTACCGCGTTTTCTGGTCCGAAGAAGATGGCGAGCATGTCGCAGTCTGCGCGGAGTTGCCGGGTCTCTCGTGGCTCGACAAGCGGGCGGAGCGAGCTCTGTCGGGGGTATTGCGCGCGGCGCGGGAAGCGGTCGAGCTCTTGCGCGAGAAGGGGGAGGTGGCGCCCGAGCCGCTCATCGACCGGCGCTACAGCGGCACCTTCAAGGTGCGGATTCCCCCCGAAGTGCATCGTCGGCTGGTACTCGAAGCCGAGGAGCAGAACATTTCGCTCAACCGGCTGGTCTCGGCGAAATTGAGTGCGCCGCTCGAACGCCAGTCCGGTGCAGATCTGCGAGAGGCTCCGGCGAGGTATCGCGCCCGAAGCCGGTCGCGCGCCTGACCGGAGTTCCACCTCCGGTCGCAAGGTTGGCCCCGACTCTCGATCTTCGCCGCTCCTCCTGGTGAACCACCGTCCTGAGGAGCCGGATCATGTCGTCGTCGAGATCATCGTCAGCCTTTCGAATCGTCATCGTCGCCGTTCTCGCGGCGGCACAGTTGACCTGGGCCGCGTACGCCGTCGACGGCGCGCTCGACACGACGTTTCGCGGCACGGGGACGTTCGTCGCCGACGTGCCGAGTCTCGGTGGCAAGGCGGCGGCCGTAGCGCCCGACGGCCGGCTGCTCATCGGCTACACCGCCAACATCTCCGGCACCGACCGCGACATGCGCGTGATGCCGGTGCCGGATGCCGGGTTCACGACCCATTGCGCTTCGTACCATCCGGATCTGGGTGGCACCGACGACGATCGCCTCGCCGACATCGCGGTTTCCGGCAATCAGGTCTACCTCGCCGGCAGAGCCGCGGGCCCTGTGGGCGATACCGACAACCAGGTGGCGGTCGCCGCGTTCGACCTCGCGACGTGCGGCCTCTGGGTCCCCTTCGGCGGCACGGACGGGGTGATCCTGAACGGCGGCGACGCTGTCGAGGCGGTCGCTCTCGCCATCGACATGCTCGGCCACCCACGCCTCGCGGTGCAGTACGGTCCCGCCGGCGCGCGCGAGCTGCTGGCGATCGGACTCTCGCCGTCCGGGGGTATCGATGACACGGGACCGATCGATTTCAGCGCCGCTTTCGGCGCCACCTCCTTCGAGCCCAAAGCCATGGTGCTGCAACCGGACGGCAAGCGGATCATCGTCGGCACGATGGTCGTGGCGGGCGGGGATCGCGACATCGGCGTCGCGCGGCTCGACATCCACGGCGATCCCGATGCGAGCTTCAGCGGCGACGGTCTGGCCGGCTTCTCCTACGACATCGTCGACGCCGGAGCCGACGAAGGGCTCGCGGTCGCGGCGCTGCCGGGCGGGCGCATCGTCATCGCCGGCCGGGTCGAGCGCGCCGTGGGCTTCCAGGCGGCGGTCGCGATCCTCACCCCGACCGGCGGATTCGAGAACTCCTTCGGCCTCATCGGGCGCTACACCTTCGACCTGGGCAGCCCGGAGCGGAACGACATTCTGCGCGCGGTGGCGGTGCAGGGTGACGGCAGGATCGTCGTCGTCGGCGGGACCGGCCCCAACCCGCCGTTCACCGACTCCGACTTCGCCATCGCCAGACTGCAAACCACCGGCAGCGCGCCGCTCGACACGACGTTCGACGGCGACGGTCTGCGCGTGATCGCTTTCGACGTCGGCGGTACGATTGCCGACAGCGCCTACGATGTGACCCTCGGTCAGGCTGGCAGGATCACGGTCGTCGGCGCCGTCGCCACCGACAGCGGCACGGCGCTCGGCGCGATCCGCCTGCAGAACAGCTACATCTTCGTGGACGGGTTCGAGTGGGGAAGTCTCATCAGTAGCGGGTGGGGCGGCGTTTGGGGAGGCATCGAATAGAGAAGGTGCGCCGCCGGGCGCGGGCGAGTAGGATCCGCGCCATGATCCGCCTCGTCCGGCTGCTGCCGATGCTCGTGCTGCTGGGAGGTGTCCCGGCCGGGGCGCATGAGCCGCACAAGCCGGCGGCGCCAGCCGGCTCGAATTCACCCGCAGCTGCAGCGATCCCTCTTCCCGCGGGTTGGAGCGAGAGCCGGCCGCCGGCGGCCGCCGGCGCGCTGGCGCCGCAGCTGGTCGCCGACGGCGACGGCTTTCTCGCCACCTGGATCGAGCCGGCGGGCGTCGGCGCACCGGCCAACCAGCGCGTGCGCGTGGCGCGCTTCGACGGCAAGTTCTGGACCTTCCCTGCGACGGTGCGCGAGCGCGCCCTGCTGTTCGCCAATTGGGCCGATGTGCCCGGAGTGGTGCGGGCCGCCGACGGCGCGCTCTACGCCTGGTGGCTCGAGCGCTCGGGCGCCGGGACTTACACCTATGAGGTGCGCCTCGCGCGCTCGACCGACCAGGGAGTGACCTTCGCGCCGCTCGGCGTGCTGCACGACGATCGCTCGCCGGCCGAGCACGGCTTCGTCTCGGCGGTCCGCGAGGGCGCCGGGCTGCGCTTCTACTACCTCGACGGCCGAGCGACTCCCGGCGACAGGCCGATGCAGCTGCGCACCGTCGTCGTCGAAGGCACGCAGATCGCCCCCTCCGAGCTCGTCGACGAGAGCGTCTGCGACTGCTGTTCGACCGCGGCGGTCGCGCTCACCGAGACTCCGGGAGGTGGGAGTGCCGTGGCCTACCGCGATCGCACCGCCGGCGAGATCCGCGATGTGCAAGTCGCCCTGCGACCGGCCACCGGCGCGATGGTGACGAAGCCGGTCGGCGCCGACGGCTGGAAGATCGCCGGCTGTCCGGTGAACGGCCCGGCGCTCGCCGCGAGCGGTGGGCGGCTCACCGTGGCCTGGTTCGCGGCCCCCGGCGACCGTCCGCGCCTGGCGTTCGCGCGCTCGGCCGACGGCGGGACGACCTGGAGCGCGCCGCAGCCGATCGCGATGGCCACCGGCGCAACACCGATGGGTCAGCTCGCCGCCGCCGCGATCGGCGACGGCTGCGCCCTCTCCTGGCTGGAGGCGATCCCCGGCGGCTCCGAGCTCCGGCTGGCGCGGCTCGACGCGAGTGGCAGGCTCGCGCCGTCGGCCGCCATCGCTCGCACCGGAGCCGGGCGCGCGGCCGGCATTCCGCGTCTCGCAGCTGCCGGAAAACGACTGGGCCTGCTCTGGGTGGACTCTGCCACCAGCCTGCGCTTCGCTTTCGAGACGCTTCCCTAGCGCGCGCTCGCGCTCCGCCAGGCGGTGGCACCGTCCTTGTCGCCGAACTCCCGCATCTGACGTTCTCCACTTCGAGACCCGGGCCTCCCGCCCGGAGTCGCATCGCCGGGGAGGCTCTCGATGCAGCTTCGAATCCGCACATCCGCTCGTTCGCAGGTCCTGTCGTTCCCGCTCCGGGCGCTCGCCGCTTTGGGCATCGTGGCGCTCCTCGGCGCAGCCGAGCCCGCCGCGGCGCAGGAGGTGACCGAGGGGAAGGCCATCCTCGCCCACCCGGCAGGCAAGGCGGTCATCGCGGCCGGCAAGCTGCTGAAGGCGGGAAAGCTCGCTGAGGTGAAGCGGGCGAGCGCCAAGGAGGCGCGCGAAGAGTGGGCGGCGACGTCGGCCGCGGACCAGCGCGCCGAGGCCGAAGAGGCGGCGAAGAGCGCCCCCGACACCGCGACGCTCGAGGCCGAGATCGCCCGCGGCGGCACGCTCATCGACTACGGCGACTCCGCGATGCTGCGCACGGAGTCGGCCGACGGCAACAGCACCATCGTGGCCTTCGTTTCGCTCGAGGACGGCAAGTGGAAGGTGACCGCCGGGCCGAAGTCGATCGACACGACGCCGGTCGAGGAGACCGCGCCGGCGATCGACGGCGCAGCGATCCTCGAGCACGAGATCGGCAAGGTGGCGCTCGCCTACGCCAAGGAGATCTCCGCCGGCAAGCTCGACGCTGCGCTGGCATGGCTCAGCGGCCCGGCGCGTGAGAAGCGTGCCGCCCTGACAGCGGCGGAGCGCAAGGAGAGCGACGCCTACCGCAAGTCGACGATCCCGGCGCCGGCGGCGTTCGCCGACCAGATCCGCGCCGGTGGCAGGATCTCGTTCATCGGCGAGAAGGCCTACCTGCAGACCGTGGTCAACGAGACGACGAAAAACGCCGACGGCAGCATCACTTCGAGCTCGAGCTCGATGTCGCTCGGCTTCGCGCTCGACGGCGGCAAGTGGCGGGTGGCCGACTAGTTCCGGCTGGGCCGCCGCCGCGCCGCTGCCCCGCCGCTGCCAGCGAACCGGTTTCCATCGCCATCGCGCTTGAAACGCTGGCGGCCGGACTGCGTAAGATCCTGTGGGAGGACCGAGTCATGGCAGAGATTCGATTGCGGCGTTCGCGGGAGCACAAGGTGGTGGGCGGTGTCATCGGCGGATTCGCCGACTACTTCGATCGCGATCCGGGGCTTCTGCGCCTGCTCTATGTGCTGATCTCGATCGTCTCGGCCGCCTTTCCCGGCATCTTCGTCTATCTGATCCTCTGGGCGGTCATTCCGCTCAAGGAGGCGAGGGCGAGCGCCGAGATGCGTGCGGCTGGCGACCCGGTGGTGGTGCCGTGACGCCGCTCTCGCGGGGAGGGGCCGGGAGCGTGCGGCTCGCGCGGGCCGCACGGCTGCTCGCCTGCGCGGCGGCGACGCTGATGTCGCTCGCGCCGGCGTTCGCCGATGCCCCGGCAGCGAGCGACCCCGCTGCCGAGCGGGCGGCGATCGAGCGCGTGGTGACCGAGGCCTATGTGGATGGCGTGCACAACTTCCGCGATCCGGCGGCGATGCGGCGCGGCTTCCACCCCGACTTCGAGATGTTCATGCTGCGCGAAGGCAAGCTCGTCCAGGTGCCGCTCGCCAAGTGGATCGAAGCCATGGAGGCGCGCAATCTCAAGGAGCCGCCGCCCAAGGCGACGCCCGAGGCGCCGCGCCCGACCAGCGCGAGATTCGCCGCGGTGGACATCACCGGCACCGCGGCGACCTGCAAGGTCGAGGTCTTTCGTGAAGGCAAGCAGCTCTTCACCGACTACCTGGCGCTCTATCGCTTCGACGACGGCTGGAAGATCGTCGCCAAGACCTTCTTCGGTCATCCCTGAGGCGGTCTGCCGGTTCGGCCCTGGCCCCGATTCAGGGTGGGGGCACTGTCAATCCGGCGCCCGACCGCTACAATCCCCCCAATGAGGGAAACGCTCGCACGGCCGCAGGCAGCTTCGGAGGGAATTTCGGCGCGGGAACGCGGGGCGACTCTGGGCCGGTGGCGGTGGGGGATCCTCCTCGGCGCCGGTCTGCTTGCCGTCGCCTGCAGCTCGAATCCGCGGCCGCAGGGTACGCCTTCCATCGGCACGACCCCGGGCGAGGCGCCGGCTGCAGCGGCTCCTGACGCAGCGAGCGCACCAACCTCTGCCGCGCCGGTGCCGCCCGCTCTCGCGCCGGTGCCGACCCGGTCCGCCGGTTCGGGTGCCACGCCACCGGCCACTGCGCCTGACGTCGAGGAGCCCGGCTCGCTCGAGCTCGAGCCCGGCGACGAGGCGGACGCCGACGCCGCCGCCGAGGAGATTCCGGCGGCGGAACCGGCGGTCGCGGACGACCCGGGAACGCTGCTGCACGAAGCGATGGACGCCTACGCCGCCGCCGGCGTTTCCTGGGACCGCGGCGCCGCCGACGAGGCGATCGCCGCCCTCGATCGCGCCTACGAACGGATGACCCGGATCAGCGTCGAGCCGTCGCCCAGCGGCGAGGTCGTGCTGTCGCGCGAGAAGGAGAACCTGCGTCGCCTGATCTCGCGCCGGATCGTCGAGATCTACGCCGCGCGTCAGACTTCGCTCGGCGACACCCAGGCGTCGATTCCGCGCGACATGAACCCGGATGTCGAGCGTGAGATCGCGAGCTTTCAGGGGCGCGAGCGCGCTTTCTTCCTCGAGGCCTACCGGCGCTCGGGGATCTACCGGCCGATGATCGTGATGGCGCTGCAGGAAGCCGGCCTCCCCGAGCAGCTCTCCTGGCTGCCGCTGGTCGAGAGCGGTTTCAAGGATCGGGCACTGTCGAGCGCCCGTGCCCTCGGTCTCTGGCAGTTCATCGCCTCGACCGGCTACCGCTACGGCCTCGACCGGTCATCTTGGGTGGACGAGCGTATGGACCCGGAGAAGTCGACCAAAGCGGCGCTCGCCTACCTGACCGCCCTGCACGACCTCTTCGGCGACTGGCTGACGGCGCTCGCGGCCTACAACTGCGGCGAGCACAACGTCCTGCGCCAGATCAACAACTCGAAGGTGAGCTACCTCGACCAGTTCTGGGATCTCTACTCGCGTCTGCCCTCGGAGACCCGGCGCTACGTGCCGCGCTTTCTCGCCACCCTCGCCATTCTCGAGAATCCGGCGCGCTACGGCTTCGAGCTGCCCGAGGTCTATCCGCCGGTGCCCTACGAAACCGCCGAGCTCGCCCGCGCGACCCAGCTCGAAACGCTCGACAAGGCCCTGGGCCTCGAAAACGGGACCTTGGCGCGGATGAACCCGGAACTGCGCCGCAATGCGACGCCGAAGGAGCGCTACCTGCTCAAGCTCCCGCTCGGCGCCGGGCCGGCCCTCCAGGCGAGCCTCGAGAGCTTGCCGAAGTGGGATCCACCGGCGGTTTCCGCCGCCCAGGTCGAGGGTTCGACCTATCGCGTGCGTTCGGGGGACACCCTCTCGGGGATCGCTTCGCGGCATCGCACCAGCGTGCAGGCGATCAAGTCGGCGAACAACCTGCGCAGCGACCGTCTGTCGCTCGGCCAGCGCCTGCGGATCCCGGGCCGCGCGGGGAGCTCGCGGCCGGCGCCGCCGTCCAGCGCGCCGGCGGCAGCCGCCGGCGCCGCGGAACAGCCAGCGCCGTCGGTCGCCGCTGCCGCACCGCTGCCGGCCGGCAGTCAGGTGCGCCACCAGGTTCGATCCGGCGACAGTCTCTGGCAGCTGGCATCGCGCTACGGCACGACGGTCGAGCAGATCCGTGCTGACAACGGTCTGCGCGGCAACGCCCTGCTTCCCGGCCAGATCCTCCTCATCCGCTCGTCCGCCGGCGCGCCGGCCGGCGGGACCTGACCGGCGGGCGGCGGCGCGCCGAAACCCCGGGCGAGGTCCCGGCTGGCGGGCGGCTGCGATAGACTCGCCTCGCCGTGCAGGCCCCCCTCAACTTCGAGGATCTTCCGCTTTCCACCTCTCCCCTGCGGGCCGCAGTCCTGGGCTCGGGGAGCGGGGGCAACGCTGTGGTCGTCGAATCGAACGGCTTCCGGGTGCTGATCGACGCCGGCTTCTCCTGCAAAGAGCTCGAGCGGCGGATGCGTCTGGCCGGCATCGATCCGGCCTCGATCGGCGCGGTGCTCCTCACCCACGAGCACGAGGACCACATCAAGGGGGTCGATCGCTTCGCGCGCAAGCACCGCCTGCCGGTCTACCTCACCGCGGGGACGATGCTCGGCACCGTTCTCGGCGAGGAGGTCGTGCCGCGCACGGTGCGGATCGAATCGGGCCGGCCTTTCGAGGTCGGCCCTTTCGCCGTCGAGGCGTTCTCGATTCCGCACGACGCGCGCGAACCGGTCGGTTTCGTCCTCCAGGATTCCGCCGGGCGACGGCTCGGCCTGGCGGGCGACATCGGCTGCCGCACCCAGCTCGCCTGGGGGCGGCTCGCCGATCTCGACTGCCTGCTCATCGAGACCAACCACGACCTCGAGATGCTTCGCAGCGGCCCCTACCCCTGGGCGCTCAAGCAGCGCGTGGCGGGTCGCCACGGGCACCTGTCGAATCGCGAGGCCGCCGACGGCCTGCCCGAGCTGCTGGCCGCGCGCCTGCGCTTCGTCGTCCTCTACCATCTCTCGCGCACCAACAACCTGCCGGCGCTCGCCGCGGCGGAGGTCGCCGAGACCCTCGCCCGCGAAGGCTCGGCGGCCGAGATCGTGATCAGCAGTCAATTCGAACCCTCGTCGTGGCTCGAGGTCGGGACGTGATGCCCGCAGGGCATCCCCACCCAGTGCTGCGCAGCAGAAAGGCTGGTGATTGATGCGGGCCAAAGTGACGGTCTATCCACGGCGCGAGATTCTCGATCCGCAAGGCAAGGCGATCCGCACCGCGCTGCAGCGCGTCGGCTTCGCGGAGGTCGCCGAAGTGCGCGCCGGCAAGAGCTTCGAGATCGACCTCGGCGCGATCGAGCCGCAAGCGGCCGCCGAGCGCGTCGCCGCCATGTGCGAGCAGCTGCTCGCCAACACCGTCGTCGAGGAGTACGCCATCGAAGTGGTGGAGGACCACGCATGAGGTGCGGCGTCGTCCTCTTCCCCGGATCGAACTGCGACCACGACGTCTACCATGTGCTGAAGCACGTGCTGGAGCAGGACGTGGTCTACCTCTGGCATGAAGAGACGACGCTCAAGAGCTGCGACTTCATCGTCCTGCCGGGCGGCTGGTCCTACGGCGACTACCTGCGCGGCGGCGCGATGGCGGCGCTCTCGCCGGTCATGCAATCGGTGCGCGAGCACGCCGCCAGGGGCGGCCCGGTGCTCGGCATCTGCAACGGCTTCCAGGTGCTCACCGAGGCGCGCCTCCTGCCCGGCGCGTTGCGGCGCAACCGCGGCCTCAAGTTCGAGTGCCGCGATACCTATCTGCGGGTCGAGAGGAACGACCTCGACTTCACCAGCTGCTACCGCCAGGGGCAGGTGCTGCGCCTGCCGATCGCCCACGGCGAGGGCAACTACGAGCACTTTCCCGGCGAGCTCGACCGGCTCGAGGCGAACCGGCAGATCGTCTTCCGCTACGTCTCGCCGGAAGGCAAAGACGACGACACCTGGAACGCCAACGGCTCGGCGCGGGCGATCGCCGGCATCGTCAACGAGGGCGGCAACGTCCTCGGGCTGATGCCGCATCCCGAGCGCTGTGCCGAAGAGGTGCTCGGCAACATGGACGGCCTGGGTCTCTTCCAGGGGATCGTGCAACCGGCGGCCCGGTTGGTGGGAGCTGCGCGATGACGGCAGAGGTGAAGGAAGCACAGCGCCCCGAGCCGGTCGTCGACGCGGCGCTCGCCCGCGAGCACGGCCTGACCGCCGAGGAGTTCGCCCGCCTGCAGGGCTTCCTCGGACGCAATCCCACCCTCACCGAGCTCGGCATCACCTCGGCGCTCTGGTCAGAGCACTGTTCCTACAAGTCCTCGAAGATCTACCTGCGCGAATTCCCGACCTCGGGTCCGCGCGTCCTGCAGGGGCCGGGCGAGAACGCCGGCGTCGTCGACATCGGCCACGGCTGGGTGGCGGTCTTCAAGATGGAGAGCCACAACCACCCGAGCTTCATCGAGCCGTTCCAGGGCGCCGCGACCGGCGTCGGCGGCATCCTGCGCGACATCTTCACCATGGGCGCGCGGCCGATCGCCTGCATGGACTCGCTGTCGTTCGGCGAGATCGACGCGCCGCGGATGCGCTCGCTCGTCGACGGCGTGGTGCGCGGCATCGGCACCTACGGCAACTGCATGGGGATCCCGACCGTCGGCGGCGAGACGCGCTTCCACGCTGGCTACAACCAGAACATCCTGGTCAACGCCTTCGCCCTGGGCGTCGCCCGCCGCGAGAGGATCTTCAAGGCCAAGGCCTCGGGTCCGGGCAATCCCATCCTCTACGCCGGCAGCCGCACCGGCCGCGACGGCATCCACGGCGCCTCGATGGCCTCGGAGTCGTTCGACTCCGAGAGCGCGAAGAAGAAGCCGACGGTCCAGGTGGGCGACCCGTTCGTCGAGAAGATCCTGCTCGAGGCCTGTCTCGAGGCGATGCGCTCGACGGCGATCGTGGCGATCCAGGACATGGGCGCCGCGGGCCTCACCAGCTCGATCTTCGAAATGGCCTCGCGTGGGCAGGTGGGCTTCGTGCTCGACCTCGACAAGGTGCCGCTGCGCGAGCCCGGTCTTTCGGCCTACGAAATGATGCTCTCGGAGTCGCAGGAGCGCATGGTCCTGGTGGTGAAGCGTGGCCGCGAGGAGGAGATCGCCAAGGTCTACCGCAAGTGGGGGCTCGAGGTGGCGACGGTCGGCGAGCTGCGCTCCGGGGCCTCCGGATGCCGCGCCGAGATCCGCCACCGCGGAAAGGTGGCGGCGGAGATGCCGATCGCCCCGCTCACCGACGACGCACCGGTCTACGAGCGCCCGGTCGCCGTGCCGGCCGACCTCGCGCGCCGTCAGCAGGCGCCGGAGCTTCCGCCGGTCGAGAACCCGACGGCGACACTCGAAGCCCTGCTGGCGACGCCGGAACTCGCCAGCAAGGAGTGGATCTGGCGCCAGTACGACCACACCGTGCGCACCAACACGGTGATCGGCCCGGGCGGCGACGCCGCGGTGCTGCGCCTCAAGGGGACGCCCTCCGGGCTCGCCATGACCTCCGATGTGAATCCGGTCTACTGCGGCCTCGATCCGCGGCGCGGCGGCATGCAGGCCGTCGCCGAAGCGGTGCGCAACCTCGCCTGCGTCGGCGCCGAGCCGGTCGGAGTCACCGACTGCCTCAATTTCGGCAATCCCGAGAATCCGGAGATCCTCTGGCAGTTCCGCGAGGCGGTGCGCGGCATCTCCGAGGCCTGCCGGGCGTTCGAAGTGCCGGTCATCTCGGGCAACGTCTCGCTCTACAACGAGACCGAAGGGAGCTCGATCCCGCCGACGCCGACGGTGGCGATGGTCGGCGTGATCGACAATCTCGGCGAGATGCCGGTGGCGCACTTCCGCAAGACCGGCGACCGCATCGTGCTGCTCGGCAAGGATCGCGCCGAGTTCGGCGGCTCGGTCTACCTTCGTCTGCTGCACGGCATCGAACAGGGCCTGCCGCCGGCAGTCGATCTCGACGCCGAGGCGCGCCTGGCGCGGCTGCTGCGCCAGGCGATCGCCGGCAGCGCCGTGCACACGGCGCACGACCTCTCGGAGGGCGGCCTGGCGCTGGCGCTCGCCGAAGCCTGTATCGGAGGCATCGCGGGGGGCGAAGCGGGGCTGGGCGCACGGTTGAAGGTCGGGCTCTCGCCGCTCGAGCTGTTTTCGGAGACGCAAGCGCGGGCGCTCGTCGCCGTCGCTCCGGCGCGGCTCGAGCGTCTGATGCGGCTCGCCGAAGAAAACGGCGTGCCGGCGGTCGAGGTCGGCGAGGTCGGCGGCAGTGATCTCGTCATCGCCGCCGACGGCGCGACGCTCTCTTCGCCGGTCGCGCGGCTGCACGAGATCTGGTCGACGGCGCTTCCTGCGGCACTCGGCTTCTAACCAACGCAACGGACGGCGACTGGGGAACGAACCATGTGCGGCATCTTCGGCATCGACAACGCGGACGACGCGGCGAACCTCGCCTATCTCGGGCTCTACGCGCTGCAGCATCGCGGCCAGGAGAGCTCCGGCATCTGCGCCTGGGACGGCGAGCGCCTGCACGTCGAGCGCGGCATGGGGCACGTGGCGGAGATCTTCCCGGACAAGGTCCTGGCGCGCCTGCCGGGGCGGCGGGCGATGGGGCACACGCGCTACTCGACCGCCGGCTCCTCGGTGGTCGCCAATGCCCAGCCGATCGTGGTCAAGACCTCGATGGGCCCGGTCGGCATCGTGCACAACGGCAACCTGACCAACGCCGGGGCGATCCGCGAACAGCTCGAGTCGGCCGGCTCGATCTTCCAGACCACCAGCGACACCGAAGTCATCCTGCACCTCATGGCGCGCAACCCACGCGCCGACGTCGTCGAGTCGCTGATGATCGCCCTGGCGGAGGTCGAGGGCGCCTACTCTTTGCTGGTCATCACCGACAGCTGCCTGATCGCCGCCCGCGATCCGCACGGCTTCCGGCCGCTGGCGATCGCCGAGTTGAACGGCTTTCTCTGCTTCGCCTCGGAGTCGTGCGCCTTCGATCTGCTGGGGGCGAGGAAGCTGCGCGAGCTCGAGCCCGGCGAGGTCGCCGTGGCTCGCGACGGCAAGCTCGAGTCGTTCCGGCTGCCGCACAAGGCCGCGCCTTCACGCTGCCTGTTCGAGCACGTCTACTTCGCCCGTCCCGACAGCGTCGTTTTCGGCGACTCGGTGGCCGAGATCCGCCGCCGCCTCGGCGGACAGCTGGCGCGCGAAGCGCCGGCGGTGGCCGACATCGTCGTGCCGGTGCCGGACAGCGGTCTCTACGCGGCGTTGGGCTACAGCCGCGAGTCGGGGCTGCCGTTCGAGCTCGGCATGACCAGGAACCACTACGTCGGCCGGACGTTCATCGAGCCCAAGCAGTCGATCCGCAACTTCGGCGTCAAGGTGAAGTTGAACCCGGTGCGCGGCATCATCGCCGGCCAGCGCGT
>JAGOCP010000074.1:0-3017 GCA_017998715.1 Thermoanaerobaculia bacterium
CCCAGGGCGTGCGGCTCATCAACCTCGAGGGCGACGACCGCCTGGTGGCGATCGCCAAGGTCCTCGAGCGCGACGACGACCCCGAAGGCCTGGCCGAGCTGCCGCCCGAAGAGGACGACGGCCAGGGCACGATCGAGTAGTCAGGGCGCCGTCACGACAACGACCGAGGCCTCCCGCTCGAGCGCCAGAAACGGCAGCTCGAGCGGACGGAGCTCGAGCTCCGAGCCGCCGGTCTTGAGCGAGCTGTGCAGCACGACGGCGCAGCGGAAGCGCAGCGCATCGTCCTCGCTGGAGATGACGGTGACCTCCGTACCGGGCGGAAAACTGCTCGCCGGGTCGCCTTCAAGGGCAATCCGAACTCGCGTCCGGGTAGCAGCGACGAAGCTCACGAGCGGTTTGCGCCGCTTGGCCTGGGCGCCGACAGCGTAGAAGTTCTGTGTCACATAGCCGTCTTCGGGAGCCTGTGGCGAGGCGGTCGAGATGCGGGTCTGCAGCTCCAGCAGATCGCTCATCGCCGTGTTCTCTTCCTGGTTCATCTGCGAGTCGTTAGCGCGAGTCGCCGTCCTCGCGCTCGAGCGCCCACGACTCATCTCCTGCTCCGCTGCCAGGCGGTCGCGGGCCTCTCTGACGGCACGCTCGAGCGAGCGGACGTCCAGCTCGACCAGTAGCGCGCCCTTCGTTACCGGCTCGCCGCGGACCGCGGGAAGTGCAATCACCGGCAGGCTCGCCACGACCTTGAGAACGGTCGCTGCTCCCGTCGGCGCTTCGACGCGAGCGACTCCAGACACAAGAACGGACGCCGCGCCAGGGACGGCGAGGGCGAGCGTGAGAAAAAGGCCCGCAGAGGAGATGCGCACTCGGTCGATCATGGCCTCCCGGAACAGCCGCTCCATCGGTACCATACACCTCCAGGGCCAGGGAGAAGCCGCTTCAACCCGCGAGCTGCCGCAGCAGCTCGCCGTAGCCCTCGCGATAGGTCGGGTAGCGGAAGCGGTAGCCGCTCGCTTTCAGCAAGGCGTTCGAGCAACGCTTGCTGCTGCGCTCGATTCCGCCAGGAGTTGTCGTTTCGGCACTCTGCCGCGCCGGGACGCCGAGCTCGATGGCGAGAAAAGTGAGCACATCGGCGAGGTCCACCGGGGCATCGTCAACGCCGAGGTAGAGCGGCGCCGGCCGCGAGAGACGGAGCAGGTGGGCCAAGGCCCCCGCGGCGTCGTCGCGGTGAATGCGGTTGGCGTAGCGCGGCAGTCCGGGCGGGTCGGTGGCGCGGCCAGAGCGCACCAGGTCGATGAGCCGGGTGCGTCCAGGACCGTAGATGCCGGCGAGGCGAAGCACCGTCGTTCGGGTGCCGGGCGGCGCGCCGGAACGCACGACCTCCTCGGCTTCGAGCAGCCGCCCGCCGCGGAAGTCCGTGGCCGAGGTGGGCGAGCTCTCGTCGATCCACTCGCCGGCGTCCTGGGCGTAGACCGCTGTGCTCGAAACGAACAGGAAGCGTTGCGGCGGATGCCGCTGGATGGCCGACGCTGCCAGGAGGTGGCGAACGCCGTCGACGTAAGCGCGACGATAGGCCTCGTCGGTCGAGCGGCCGGCGGCGGCGGCGTAGACGATCGCGTCGACCTCCGGTAACGCCGCGAGCGTCGTCGGGTCCGCGAGATCCGCGGCCAGCGGGCGGATCGCTGCCGGCAGTCGTTCGGGATTTCGCCGCAAGCCGTAGACCTCGTCGCCCTTGGCGGCGAGATCGAGTCCAAGCGCAGTTCCGAGATCGCCGCAGCCGGCGATGAGGACCTTCAAACGGTCGCTTGCTCGAGCTGCGCGATGCGCTCCTCGGCGAAGCGCGCCGCCTGCTCGCAGCAGCCGTTCATGCTGACGCCGAAGTACGACTGGCCGGCGATGTGCAGCCCGGGCAGCGTCGTGAGGCGCGCCGCGATCGTCGCCAGGCGCGCTGCGTGACCGACGGTGTACTGGCTGATGCCCACCTTGTGGCGAAACAGCCAATGGCGCTCAGGGGTGGTCTCCAACCCCATGGTCGCCACCAGGTCGGCGCGCGCGATACGCAGCAGCTCGTCTTCGGGAAGCGTCACGGCCTCCGGATCGAGGGCGCCACCGATCATCACCCGCAGCAGGATCTTGCCAGAAGGTGCGCGCTCGCCCGGGAAGACGCTCGAGTCCCACAGCGCGCCGAGGATCCGCGGACGCTCGCCTCGCGGTACCAGGAAACCGAAGCCGTTCGGAGCCCCGGGCCGCCCGCCGAGCGCGCGAGCGTGGAAGGCGTTCTCGTCGTAGGCCAGCGCGAGCACAGCGAGAGAGGCCGAAGGGATCGCGCCGACCGTCGCCCCGAGCTCGGCATCGATCGGGGCGAAGAGCGGCGCCGCCTGCGCTGCCGGCAAAGCGAAGACAACCTCGTCGGCTTCGAGCAGCGAGCCGTCAGCAAAACCGAGTCGCCAGAGTCGCGTCGAGCCGTCTCGCCCGTCGATCGGCTGCACCCGCTCGAGGGCGCGACCGCTCTCGACCGCCGGCCCAAGGGCCGCGGCAAGGGCGTCGGTGAAAGTCTGGATTCCGCCACGGAACGAGGTCAGGCGGCCGGCGGGGCCCACCGGCCCGCCCGGCCGCTCCATCTCTCCCATCTCCGGCGTGTTTTCACCGCGCGCGCGCCGCGCCGCAAGCTCGCGCTTCGCAGCGCTGCGGGCGCGCTGCTTGGCGAGCATCGCCTTCACCAGCCCGCCGTGTTCGGCCTCCATTTCCGCCATCTTCGGAAAGCAGCTGGCGAGCGACAGCTGCCGCGCATCGCCGGCGAAGACCCCGGAGACCATGGCGCCGACCAGAACGTGCGCCGCCTCGGCGCCGATCCGCCGCCGGGCGAAGTCGTAGACCGTCTCGTCGCCGCCGGGATGCCTCGCCGCGAACGGCTCGCCGAGAACGCGCAGGCGCCCGCCGAGGGAGAGCACCGGGCAGGTCAGAAAGCTCCCGGGCCCCCCCGGCAGCAGATGCAGGCGGCCGTTGCGGAAGAGAAAGCGCCGCGC
>JAGOCP010000074.1:3117-13395 GCA_017998715.1 Thermoanaerobaculia bacterium
TCGCCGCGAACGGCTCGCCGAGAACGCGCAGGCGCCCGCCGAGGGAGAGCACCGGGCAGGTCAGAAAGCTCCCGGGCCCCCCCGGCAGCAGATGCAGGCGGCCGTTGCGGAAGAGAAAGCGCCGCGCGGCCGCGGCGTCCGAGGGGCAGAGCTCGCCCTCGAGCCCCAGTCGACGCACCAGGTCGAGCGTCGCGGGGACGTTGTCGAGAAAACCGTTCGGCCCCCACTCGACGCGGTAGCCGCCGTCGCGCTCGGTGCGCAGATTTCCGCCGAAGCGCGGTGCGGCCTCCACCAGGCGGACCTCGAGTCCGTCGGAGAGGCGCGCCGCGCGCTCGCGCAGCTCATAGGCGGTGGCGAGCCCGGCGATGCCCCCGCCGACGACGACGATGCGCTTCATCCGACTCGCTCCACGCCGCGTGCGGGCATCGGACTCAGACCGTGCGCGAGAAGACCGGGCGGTTGGCTTCGCGCTTGGCCTCGAGATAGCGGTCGAACGCCATGCAGACGTTGCGCACGAAGAGACGGCCCGAAGGCGTGACGGTGACTGCCTCGGCGTCGACCGTCACGAAGCCCTCGGATTTCACTTCGTCGAGAGAGTCGAGCGCGGTCGCGAAGTAGCTGTCGAAGTCGATGCCGAAGCGCTCTGCGACCGCGGACTTCACGACCTTGAAGTTGCACATCAGCTGGCGGATGACGAACTGCCGGATACGGTCGTCGGCGTCGAGCTCATAGCCGCGTTCGACCGGGAGATGGCCGGCGTCGATCGCCTCGTAGTAGCGCGAGAGCTTCTTCTCGTTGGCGAAGAAGCCCCCCTCGACCTCGCCAATGCCGGAGACGCCGAAGGCGATCATGGCGTTCGACGGCTTCACCGTGTAGCCCATGAAGTTGCGGTCGAGCCGGCCGGCGCGCGCCGCGCGCGCCAGCTCGTCGCCAGGCAGCGCGAAGTGGTCCATGCCGATCGGCTCGTAGCCGGCGTCGAGGAGCTTCTCGAGCGCCGCAAAGTAGAGCGCCATCTTCGCTTCGCGGGCGGGCAGCGCCTTCTCGTCGATCTTCTTCTGGTTGGGGCGGATCCACGGCACGAAGGCGAAAGAGTAGATCGCCAGCCGGTCGGGGCGCAGCGCGGTGACGAGGTCGAGGCTGTCGCGGAAGGTCGCCTCGGTCTGGAGAGGCAGGCCGTAGACCAGGTCGAGGTTGATGCCGTCGGAGAAACCGACGCGGCGGGCGCTCTCCATGAGCGTCCGCGTCTGCTCGAACGTCTGGCCGCGGCCGATCGCCTCCTGCACCGCCGGAGTGAAGTCCTGCACGCCGAAGCTCAGGCGGTTGAAGCCCAGGCCGGCGAGCGCCTCGAGGTGCGCCGTGGTGGTGACGCGCGGATCGACCTCGATGGCGCGCTCGGCGTCGGGGAGGAGCTCGAAGTGCCGCATGACCATGGCGTGGAGCTGCTCGAGCTGGGCGGGCTCGAGGTAGGTGGGCGTGCCGCCGCCCCAGTGCATCTGGATCAGCTTGCGGCG
This sequence comes from Thermoanaerobaculia bacterium, assembly GCA_017998715.1. GTDB lineage: Bacteria > Acidobacteriota > Thermoanaerobaculia > Multivoradales > JAGPDF01 > JAGPDF01. The sequence goes on from JAGOCP010000074.1 coordinate 4,629, forward strand.
CGCCGGCAGAAGCGCGGCGACCAGCTCGAGCTCGCTGCCGACGTACTCGAGGTACTCGGCAGCCACGTTACGCTGCGGCGTCGCGATGACGTGGCAGCCGCAGTAGCTGCAGTGCTTGGCGCAGAACGGCAGGTGGATGTAAAGACTCAGCGGCTCGCCGGCGTGCTCACGGTCGGCGCGCGCGAGATGCTCGCGGTAAACCGCCTCGCCGACACCGGGGTGGAACTCGACCGCGGTCGGATACGAGGTATAGCGCGGTCCGGGGCGGTCGAAGCGTTGCACCACCTCGGGGTCGGGAATCGCGATGCGTATCGTCATGGTCTCCCCCCGGAGCCACTCGAAAGCGTGCCACGCGCGGTGCGCTCGTGCACATGATCGACCAGACGCGCGACCTGGTCGGGTTCGGTCACCGGTTCGATACCGTGCCCAAGATTGAAGATATGCCCGGGAGCCGTTCCGGCCTCCGCCAGCACCCGATCCGTGAGATGAAGAAGCTCGGCGGTCGGTGCCATGAGCGCCGCCGGGTCGAGATTCCCCTGCACGGCGATCTCCGGCCCTAGGATAGCTCGCGCGCGCGATAGCGGCAGACGCCAGTCGATGCCGGCGACGTCGAGCGGCAGGCCGCGCAGCTGGTCGAGCAGCGTCGCCCCCTGATTCGGGAAATAGATGAGCGGCAACCCGAGCGGCGCGAGCCCGGCGAGCACCTTGCGCACGGCGGGCAGGGCGTAGCGGGCGTAGGTGTCCGGTCCGAGCAGTCCGGCCCAGGAGTCGAAGACCATCAGCGCCTGGGCGCCGGCCGCGGCCTGGGCCGTGAGATAGCGAATCGTCTGCGTCGCCAGCTTGTCGAGCAGCAGATCGGCTGCCGCCGGCTCCGAGAAGAGGAAGCTCTTGGCGACGAAGAAGCCCTTCGAGCCGTGCCCTTCGACCAGATAGCAGAAGAGGGTGAACGGCGCGCCGGCGAAACCGATGAGCGGCGTCTCCGGCGGCAGCGCGGCGCGCAGGCCGCGTACCGAGGCGAAGACCTGCGCCGCGTTTTCCTCCGGCGGCGGCAGCACCAGGGCCTCGACCGCAGCCGGCGTGCGCAGGGGCTTCGTGAAGACCGGCGCGGGGTGGAACTCGAGGCCGAGGCCGAGCCCGTCGAGCGGCGTCAGGATGTCGCTGAACAGGATCGCGGCGTCGAGAGGGAAACGTCGCACCGGCTGCAGGGTCACCTCGACCGCGAGCTCGGGTGTGCGCACCATGGTGAGGAAGTCGTGCTTGGCGCGCAGCGCGCGGTACTCGGGCAGGTAGCGCCCCGCCTGGCGCATGATCCAGATCGGTGTGTAGGCCGTCTCTTGGCGCCGACAGGCCGCGAGGAACGGCGGCAGCGGCGCGGGCAGACGGTCCTCGTGTCCGCTCACTGGCCGTCCTCGGCGAGCCAGCTCGCGGTCATTTGATCTCCTCGGCGAGCCAGCTCGCCGCTTGAGCCGCGTAGTAGGTGAGGATGATGTCGGCGCCGGCGCGCTTGATGGCGATCAGGCTTTCGAGCGCGACGCGCCGCTCGTCGATCCAGCCGCGCTCGGCCGCCGCCTTGATGCAGCTGTACTCGCCCGAGACCTGGTAAGCGGCGGTCGGCATGCGAAACGTCTCCTTCACCCGCCAGATGATGTCGAGATAGGCGCCGGCCGGCTTCACCATCACGATGTCGGCCCCCTCCTCGATGTCGAGCGCCACCTCGCGCAGCGCCTCTTCGGCGTTGGGCGGATCCATCTGATAGCCGCGCCGGTCGCCGAAGGCCGGCGCCGATTGCGCGGCGTCGCGGAACGGGCCGTAGAAGCCGGAGGCGTACTTGGCGGCGTAGGAGACGATCGGCAGCGTGGCGAAGCCGGCGTCGTCGAGCGCCTCGCGGATCGCGCCCACCCGGCCGTCCATCATGTCGGACGGGCAGATCGCATCGGCGCCGGCCTGGGCGTAGGCGACCGCGGCGCGCGCCAGGAGCGGCAGCGTCGAGTCGTTGTCGACCTCGCCGGCGGCAGTCAACAGGCCGCAGTGGCCGTGGCTGGTGTATTCACACAGACAGACGTCGGCCCAGACGAGGAGCGTCGGGAGCTCGCGCTTCAGCGCCCGGATGGCGCGCGGAACGATCCCTTCCGGGTCGTAGCCCGGGGAGCCGGAGGCGTCCTTGTGGTCGGGAATGCCGAAGAGGATGACCGCCGGCACGCCGAGCGCGTGGGCGCGGCGTGACTCCTCGACCAGCATGTCGATCGACAGCTGCGCCACTCCCGGCATGCTGGCGATCGGATTCGAAACCCGCTCGCCGTCGATGACGAACAGCGGATAGACGAAATCGCCGGCGGAGAGCGCGGTCTCGGCGACCATCCCCCGCCAGGCGGCGTTGGCGCGCAGCCGGCGCGGACGGTGGGTCAGGAGCGACATAGGAGCTTCCTTTCGGAGAAGCGGAGATGGGCGGCAACCGTCGCGTCGGCCAGCCCGTCGAGGGTCGCCGGCTCGGCGACCGCGTCCGCCGGGCGCCCGCGCCGGGCGAGCGCTGCGGCGGTCGTCGGGCCGATCGCGGCGACCGCCGCCGAGGCCAGCAGGACGGAGAAAGCCGTCGGCGCGAGAGCGTCAGCCAGAGCGTCGACCGACGAAGGCGAGGCGAAGGTCAGGACATCGACCTCGCCGCGCGCGGCAGCAGTGAGGCAACTGCGAAGATCGAGCGCCGCGACGGTCGTGCGATAGGCCTCGACGCGCACGACCTCGGCGCCGAGCGCCGCGAGGCCGTGGACGAGCGTCGATGCGGCGCGATCGCTCGCCGGAAAGAGGATCCGGCACTCCGCAGCATCGCCGGCGGCGGCGAAGGAGCGCACCAGACCCTCGGACGAGAAATCCGCCGGCAAACGATCGACGCGGAAGCCCTGACTGCGCGCCGCGGCGGCCGTCGCGGCGCCGACGACCGCGACGCGCAGGTCCTGCGGCAGACTCGCGCGGCGCGCGGCGACGGCTTCGACCGCGTGGACGCTGGTGAGGGCGAGCCAGTCGAAACGCTCGAGCGCCGCGAGGGCGCGCTCGAGCGGCGCCGCGTCGAGCGGCGGCGCGATCGTCACCGTCGGCCAGTGAAGGACGCGCGCTCCGGCTGCGGCGAGGCGTCCGGCGAGGGCTCCCCCGGGCGGTTCGTCACGCGTCACGACGACGCCGACGCCGGCGAGCGGCCGATCCGGTTTCACGGCTACGCGCCTCCCGCGCGGCGGATCCCGGCGAGGATTTCGGCGGCGCCGCCGGCGATGAGCTCGGCGGCGAGCGCCCGGCCAAGCTCTTCCGGCCGGCTCGCCGTGCCGCGACGCTCGCCGCGCACATGCCGGCTGCCGTCGACCGCGACGACTTCGGCCACCAGGCGCAACTCCTCGCCGGCGAGGGTCGCGAGCGCGCCGACCGGCACCTGGCAACCGCCCTCGAGTGTCGCGAGCAGCGCGCGCTCGGCCGCCGTCGCGACATGCGTCGGCGGGTGGTCGAGCCGGCGCACCCAGTCGCGGGTGATGTCGTCCTGGGCGCGGATCTCGACCGCGACTGCCCCCTGGGCGACCGCGGGCAGGAAGCGGTCGAGCGGCAGGTACTCGGTGATGTGGCGCTCGAGCGCGAGCCGCTTGACGCCGGCGGCGGCGAGGATAATGGCGTCGTACTTGCCTTCCTCCACCCGGCGCACCCGCGTCGGCACGTTGCCGCGCAGGTCGACGAGCTCGAGGTCGGGGCGATAGCGCGCGAGAAGCGCCCGCCGTCGCAAGCTGCTCGTGCCGACGCGACCGCCGGCCGGCAGGGCCACGAAGCCGGCGCCAGCGCTACCTCCGCGGGCGAGCCAGACATCGCGCGGATCCTCGCGCTCGAGCACCGCGGCGAGCGCCAGCCCCGGCGGCAGCTCGGTCGGCAGATCCTTGAGGCTGTGCACCGCGAGATCGACGTGGCCGGCAGCGAGCGCCTCCTCGATCTCCTTGGTGAAGAACGCCTTGCCGGGGACCTCCGAAAGCGGCCGGTCGAGAACGTGATCCCCCTCGGTGCGGATCTCGAGGATCTCGATCTGTGGCGCGCCGTCGAGGCGGGCGAGAAGGGCCGCGACATGGTGCGCCTGCCAGAGTGCCAGCTCGGAGCCACGGGTGCCGATGCGGAGCGTGCGGTTCACGACGATTCCCCCTGGACGGTGAAGCGGTAGCCGACGCCGCGCACGGTGTGGAAGTGCTGCGGTTGCTGCGGATCGCGCTCGAAGCGCCGGCGCAGCCGGACGATGAAGTTGTCGACCGTGCGGGTCGACGGAAAGAGCTCGTAGCCCCAGGCTTTGTCGAGCAGCTCCTCGCGCGAGACCACCTCGCCGACGCGCTCGGCGAGCACCTTGAGGATCACCGCTTCCTTCTGCGTCAGCGGCTGTTGGTTGCCGTCCCACGAGCGCCCCTGGAGGCTGCCGAAGTCGAACTCGTTGCCGCCGAATCGCAGCACCTGCGCGGCGCTCTGGGTGGCGCGCTCGTACCAGCTCCAGCGCCGCAGGATGACCTTGACGCGCGCCAGGAGCTCTTGCAGGTGGAACGGCTTCGGCAGGTAGTCGTCGCCGCCGGCCTCGAGCCCCTGCACGCGGTCGTCGACGCTCGACTTGGCGGTGAGGAAGAGCACCGGCGTCTGGATCCCCTCGGCGCGCGCCGTCTCGCAGATCGAGAAGCCGTCGAGGCCGGGGAGCATGACGTCGAGGAGGATGAGGTCGTGCCCGCCGCGGCGGATCATGTCGAGCGCGGCCTTGCCTTCGCCGACGATCGAGACGCGGTAGCCCTCGGCCTCCAGGTTTTCGCCGATGCCCTGGGCCAAGTGCTCCTCGTCTTCGACCACGAGAATGGAACGCGGCTCGCTCACGAGGCCTCCTCGCCGGCATCTGCGGCATCCGGCGCCGCCGCCGGCCACGCAACGGTGAAGGTCGCGCCGCGGCCGGGGCCGGCCGAGGCCGCCGTCACCCAACCGCGTTCGAGCTCGACGAAGCGGCGCACGACATAAAGACCGAGACCGGTTCCCTTGCTGGTGCGGCGTAGCTCGTCGCCCGGGCGGTAGAACTTCTCGAACAGCTTCTCGGCTTCGGCAGGCTCGAAGCCGACGCCGTCGTCGGCGACCGCCAGCTCGACGAAGCCGTTCTTCGCCCGGCCGGCGAGACGGATCTCGCGGCCGCCAGCCGCCGCCGAGGCGCGCAGCGCGTTTTCGATCAGATTGCGCAAGACGGTGTTGGCAGCCGCCGGATCGGCGGCGATCTCCAGGTCCGCTGCGACGCTGTGGGTGAATTTCACCGCCCGCTCGCTGGCGCGCTCGGCGAACTCCTCGGCGACGCCGGCGACGAGGCGGGCGAGCGGCAGGCGCTCTTTGCGCAGGTGCGGGCGGCCGGCCTCGAGGGTCGCGGTGTCGAGGATCCGGCCGACCATGTCCTCGAGGCGGCGGATGTCGCCGCGCATCCGTTTGACCAGGGCGTCGAGCCGCGCCGGCTCGGGGCGGCGCAGCGCGATGGTCTCGGCGGCGAGCTGCAGGCTCGCGATCGGGCTCTTCAGCTCGTGCGTCACCGCGGCGATGAAATTCTGCTGTCGGCGGCGCAGCTGCGCCTCGGCGGCGAGGGTGCGGCTGATCACCGCCACGCAGCCACCGAGCACGACGAGAAAGAAAGCCCCCTCCCACAGATACTGTCGCAGGCGGCGCGCGTGCTCGGCCTCGATCTCCGCGAAGGCGCGCGGCGCGACGGTGGCTCCTCCCCGATGGACGTCGAGCGCCGGGAAGAGCGCCGCGACCCGCTCCGGTGCGGCACCTTCGGCGAGCAGGCGTTCGGCAGCCTGGCGGTTGGCATCGTGCAGCGCCGCGATGCGCTCCGACTCCCAACGCACCAGCCGGCGCTGGTCGAGCATCCACCACACCACCTCGCCGGCCGAGATGCAGAGGATGGCGATGAACGCGATGCGCAGCGCCTGCTTGCGCTCGAGCGACAGGGTCATCTTTCAGCCACGCTCCCCTGCAAGCTCCGCGAAGACTTCGCCCAACGCCTTCGCCAGCTGGTCGAGATGCTCCGGGCGATGCGCGAGAGAAAGGAAGCCGACCTCGTAGGCCGACGGGGCGAGCGCGATCCCCCGCGCCAGCAGTCCGTGGAAAATCGCTTTGTAGAGCGCTGCGGCGCCGGAGGCAATGGCGTCGGCGCGGCGCGGCGGCGCGCCGGCCTGGAGGCTCATCCAGAAGAGCGAGCCTTGACGCACCAGTTGCACAGGGAACGGGGCCGCCGCGAAGGCGGGCGCGAGCGCCTGCTCCAGATATGCGCCGAGCTCCTCGAGCTTTTCCCAGGCGCGCTCGCGCTCGAGGATTCCGAGGGTCGCGATCCCTGCCGCCATAGCGACCGGATTCCCGGAGAGTGTACCGGCCTGGTAGACGTCCCCTTCGGGGGCGAGATGCCGCATGAGCTCGCGCCGCCCGCCGAACGCCCCGACCGGCATGCCGCCGCCGAGGATCTTGCCGAAGGTGGCGAGATCGGGCGTGATCCCGTAGAGCTCGGCTGCGCCACCTCTTGCCACCCGGAAGCCGCTGATCACTTCGTCGAAGATGAGCAAGGCGCCCGCGCGCGCGGTCACTGCGCGCAGGTGGCGCAGGAACTCGAGGCGCTGCAGGAGAAGCCCGTTGTTGGCCGGCACGGGCTCGACGATCACCGTCGCGATGCGCGAACCCTCGGCAGCGAAGAGCGCATCGAGCGCCGCCTCGTCGTCGAGCGGCAGGACGCGGGTGAGCTCGGCGAACGGCGCCGGCACGCCGGCCGAGCTCGGGCGGCCGAAGGTGACGAGGCCCGAGCCGGCGGAGACCAGCAGGTGGTCGGCGTGCCCGTGATAGCAGCCGGCGAACTTGACGATCAGGTCTCTTCCGGTGACGCCACGCGCGAGGCGGATGGCGCTCATCGTCGCCTCGGTACCGGAGGAGACGAAGCGCACCTGCTCGAGCCCGGGGTAGCGCGCCACCACCGCCTCGGCGAGATCGATCTCGCCGGCGCAGGGGGCGCCGAAGGTCATGCCGCGCGCCGCCGCGGCGGTGACCGCCTGCAGCACTTCGGGGTGGGCGTGACCGAGGATCAGCGGGCCCCACGAACAGACGAAGTCGAGATAGCGCCGGCCGTCGGCGTCGACGAAGTGGGCGCCTTCGCCGCGCTCCAGGAAGAGCGGCGTGCCGCCGACGGCGCGAAAGGCGCGCACGGGAGAGTTGACGCCGCCAGGGATGACCGCCTGGGCGCGCGCGAAGAGGGCACGCGATTGCGGACCAGCCGAGTCGGTGGCGACGTCCTGCAGCACGGGGGCGGTCATCGGCGGATCTCCATTCTGGGCATTTCCGGCATCTCCTGCATCTCCGGATTACCGGCCAGCGGGTCGAGCGCACCGGCGATGTCGTTGAACTCGGCGTAGAGCTCGGCGTCACCGGCAGCGAGGAAGCTCCCCACGGCTTCGACCCCGAGCTCGCTCGCCAGGCCGCGCAGGCCGAGCGTCGGCAGGTGAGCGAGGCGCTTGGCGAGCATCTCGGCCCAGCGTCCGAGCGCCTCGCGCTGGCGGGCGTCGAAGCCGGCGCCCTCTTTGGCGAGCAGGCGCTCCATGCCCTCGGCCGCGGTCTGGCGGTAGCGCTGATTGATCCGCGCGAGAACCGGCGAGAGTACCCGCTCGGCGAGGCGATGGCGGAGCTCGTCGAGCGCCGCGTCGACCAGCTCGCGCGCCGCGGCGGTCTCGGCCTGGCGGCGCGAGCGCTGCTCGTCGGCCTCGCGGTTGATCTCGTCCATGCCGAGGCGCGGGATGCCGGCGGAGCGTGCCGCCGCCGGATCGACGTCGGGGGGCACGGCGAGATCGACGGCGAGCGGCGGCTCGCCGCTCGGACTCCGCGCGGCGAGACGTTCGAGGCAGGCGCGATCGAGCACCGCTTCGGGGGATCCGGTCGCGGCGACCAGCGCTTCGATGCGCGGCGGGCGGGCACGGAAATCGTCGAGGCTCATGGCGAAGGCGTTGCCGAGCGCGCTCGCCAGCTCTTCGGCGCGCTCGAGCGTGCGGTTCACCACCACCAGCGGCACGTGCTCGCGCGCCAGCGCCTCGCCGCACTTCCGGGTCATCGGCGAGACGCCGATGAGCGCCACGCGGCCGGGCACGCGCCGCACGCGCTCGAGGAGATGGTCGGCGGCGATCTCGGCGAGCGACAGGCGCCCTTCGCCGAGCGCCGAGTTGCGGTGCACCTGGTGGGCGACGCGCAGCGCCTCCTCGACCAGCCGGCCGAGCAGACCGTTGGCGCCTGTGCCTGTGCCGGCGCCGTTGCCGCCCTTGCCTCCACTACCGAAGGCGGCGGTGTTGGCGGCGCGCGCGATGTCGAGCGCGTCGCGCAGCTGGCCCTGGATCTCGCGCTCGCCGACCTGCGCCGAGTCGAGACCGGCGGCGACGACGAAGAGATGCTCGACCGCGCCTTCGCCGTGCCAGCCGCGCAGCAGATGCTCGGCCTCGCCCGGCTGCGGCTCCTGGCCGGTCAACACGCGGAAGACGTCGCGGCGGCGATCCGTGGCGCGCCGGCCGTCGCGTTCGCGGTAGAGGATCTCGACCCGGTTGCAGGTCGCGAGGTAGACGAGCTCGGCGACGCCCAACTCGGCGGCGAGCTTGGCGACCGCTTCTTCGCGCGCTTCGCGCGCCACGGTGAAGCGCGCGACGGCGTCTGCGCCCTGGCTGCGAAAGGTCAGACCGACGAGTCCGATGGCGTCCATGAGTGGCTTTGTAGCAGCCGTTTC
>JAGOCP010000368.1 GCA_017998715.1 Thermoanaerobaculia bacterium
AGGTCATCGCCTCGATGCACGTTCACCTCGACGAGCGGCTCTGCCTCGAAGTGCTCGCGTTGCGAGGGAAGCCGGCAGGCCTCCGCCAGTTCGCCGACGGCGTGCTCGGGCTCAAGGGCGTCCTGCACGGTCAGCTCGTCGTCAGCTCTCCGGGACTCGCTTCGCACTGCCCGCAGAGCGACGGCGAGGCGCACGGCCACTCGCACCCACACCCGCAAGCGCATCCGCACCCCGACGGCGACCCGCCGTCGCGACGTCGCAAGGGGAAGCCATGAGTAGTGCGCTCGCCATGGTCGCACTGGCCGGAGCTTTGGCCGGATTCGAGACGCCAGCCGAACCCGCCGAGCCGGCGGCGGCGGAGGCGAAGGTCGAGGAGAAGATCGCCGCCGCCGCGACGCCGACCGTCGGCGTGGAGAAATTCGTCGGCTTTCGGACGCACCCACTCCTCTGCCCGGCGGGAACGCGCTGACCGGTGTCAGAGGCGCTCGCGCTGCGCGGGTTCGAAGGGCGGCTGCCGCCGCTGCCTCGGTTCGGATTCGCCAACCAGGCTCCGCATCTGGCGACAGCGACCGCGCTGCTTGGAGTGGGACTCTGGGGGGTCCTGTCGTGCAGCCCCTGAGTCTCGAGGACGTTGGCCTCCGGCATCGCCATGCCGGCGCGGCCCGCGACACGCCGGAAGCGCTGAAGCGCTGCGACCGACTTTGAGGAGGCACAAGTGCGACCGCAATCCCATTCGTTCCACCTGAGCTTGCTCTGCTTCATGCTGGCAGGGCTCGCGCTCGGGCCGCGGATCGCGGCGGCGGCTTCGGCGAGCCCACCGCCGGCGGTCCCGGCACCACAGGCGCCGGACGCGCCGCAGGCGGACGACCCCGAAGGGACACCGGCAAAGGACGAGGACGCCGCGGCGAAAAGCGCCAAGAGGGAGCTCCAGGTCTACGACGAGATCCAGGTGACGAGCCGGGCGGACGACATGGTCGGCATCGCCGACTCGGCGAGCCAGGGGGTCACCGGGAAGCAGGAGCTCCAGCTGCGGCCCATCCTGCGGCCGGGCGAGCTGCTCGAGACGGTGCCTGGCGTCATCATCACGCAGCACGCTGGCGGCGGCAAGGCGAACCAGTACTTCCTGCGTGGCTTCAACCTCGACCACGGCACCGACTTCGGCATCACCGTGGACGACATGCCGGTGAACATGCCGTCCCACGGCCACGGCCAGGGCTACGCCGACCTCAACTTCATGATCCCGGAGCTCGTCGAGACCGTGCGCTACGAGAAGGGACCGTACGACGCCGCGGTCGGCGACTTCTCGGCCGCCGGTTCGGCGACGATGAGCTACGCCAATACGCTCGAGAGCGGTTTCCTCCAGCTCACCGGTGGAGGTGGCGGATACCAGCGCGCGATCTTCGCCGATTCGGCGACCCTCGCCGGCGGCGACCTCCTGGGTGGCATCGAGTACCTGCACAACGACGGCCCGTGGGATCGCCCCGACGACTACCGCAAGAGCAATGCCATCGTACGCTTCCACCGCGGCGACGCGGCGAGCGGCTTCACACTCACCGCGATGGGCTACGACGGCAACTGGAGCTCGAGCGACCAGATCCCGCAGCGCGCCGTCGACGAAGGACGGATCGACCGCCTGGGAACGCTCGATCCGACGGACGGCGGCGTTTCGTCGCGTTACAGCCTCGCCGGCGAGTGGCACCGCGGCTCGGCAGAATCGCTGACCAGCGCTTCGGCCTACGTTCTGCGCTACCGGCTGAAGCTCTTCTCCAATTTCACCTACTTCCTGGACGATCCCGTACACGGCGATCAGTTCGAGCAGTTCGACCACCGCACGGTGTCTGGATTTCGTGTCTCTCATGAGTGGTCCACGGCGCTCGCGGGGCGCCGGGTCGAATGGACAACCGGCCTGCAAGCTCGCTTCGATGACATCCAGAACGGCCTGCTCCATACCGAGGCGCGGCAGTACCTGTCGACGACGCGCCAGGACTCGATCCACCAGCTCTCGGGAGCGCCGTACGCCGAGGCGAGGCTAGCCTGGGCTCCGTGGCTACGGACGACCCTGGGCCTGCGGATCGACGCCTATCGCTTCCGCGTCGCGAGCGACAACCCGCTCAACTCCGGCGAGGAGTCGAAAGCGATCGTCTCGCCGAAGCTCGCGCTCGTGCTCGGGCCCTGGGCGCGAACCGAACTCTACCTGAACTGCGGCGATGGCTTTCACAGCAACGACGCGCGCGGCACGACGATCCGCGTGGAACCCGCAACCGGGGAGTTGGTGCAGCGCGTCTCGCCGCTCGTTCGCGCCAGGAGTTTCGACGTCGGATTCCGGACCTCGGCGCTTGCGAACCTGCAATTCGCGGTCACCGCGTTCAACCTAGATCTCGATTCGGAGCTGGTCTTCTCCGGCGATGCGGGCAACACCGAAGCGTCTCGGCCGAGCCGGCGTCGCGGCATCGAGGTCCAGACGTTCTGGCGTCCGCGGCCGTGGCTCCAGGTCGACGCCGACTACGCGCGCTCGTCGAGTCGCTTCACGGATTTCGATCCGGTCGGAGATCACATCCCGGGCTCGATCGAGGAGGCGCTGTCGGCCGGCGTCACCGTCCCCGAGCTCCACGACTTCGACGGCAGCCTCCGCCTGCGCTACTTCGGGCCGCGCCCGCTGATCGAAGACGGCAGCGTGAGCTCGCGGTCGTCGTCGCTCGTCTATCTCGGCATCGGCTATCACGTCACTTCGAGACTGCGGCTCGGCATCGATGTCTTCAATCTGCTCGACGCGCTGGTCAGCGACATCGAGTACTTCTATCCCTCGCGCCTCCCAGGCGAGCCGGCCGATGGAGTCAGTGACGTCCATTTCCACCCGGCAGAGCCGCGCTCCGTCCGATTCGTCGCCGCTTGGCGGCTCTGAAGTCGCCGACCGCGCTCCGGCTGCATTCTTCGCAATCCACCCCCCGGCTTCGGAGGCTGCGCCGGGGCTGCTGGAACTTCGACGTCACTCGCGCCGGCATCACCCGCACCCGCACTTTCTGCATCGACACTCGCTTCGCCGATGACATAGAGGACGCGCACATCGGGCCGCGGTCGCTCGCCGGCCCTCGTCGCTATCCTCGTCAGCGAAGCGCCGGAGGCGCTGGGAACCGAGCTGTGGTGCGGCACTTTGCCGCAGCCAAAGGGACGCCAGCGCTTGGTATCTTCACCGCTCGATTCCACACGAGGCCGCAGAGGACGATCATGATCGCTTCGACTTCCATCGCTCGAATCCCCATGTCTCGCGCACGGCGGTGACTGCGCCTTGAACGCCGAGCCCGTTTCTGTTGCACCCACTGACAGGGCGAGGAATCGCTACGCTGCCCTCTGGCGCTGGCATTTCTACGCCGGTTTGTACACGGCGCCGTTCCTCGTCGTGCTGGCGCTCACGGGGCTCATGATGCTCTTCGGCGACGGCCTCGAGCGCTGGCAGTTTCCCGAGCTCACCCGCACCGAAGGCGCCAGCGACGTCGTGCCTCATCAGAACCGGCTCGAGTCGGCGCTCGCCGCGATGCCGGAATCGACCTTCGTGCGCTACGAGCCCGGACACCTGC
>JAGOCP010000369.1 GCA_017998715.1 Thermoanaerobaculia bacterium
ACGCCCGGGTGGTGCTCGCGGCGCGCCTCTTCGATCTCGAGGTCGCCAGTCGCGAGCCCGGTTCACCGGCCTCCGCCGAACGTCTGCTCGCCACTCGCGAGCTCGCCCGCGAAGCGCTGCGCGCCGAGCCCGCGAGCTGGCAGGCGGCGATGCTCCTCGGCGCGGCCGTAAGCCTCGAACGCGCCCGTTCGCGCGATCCCCGGATCTACTCCCTGGCCAAGGACTGGGAGCGCCCCCTCACCGTCGCCGGCGAGCTCGCGCCGGCCGAGATGCAGCCGCGGCGCCTCCTCGCCGCCGCCTACCTCGAGGTCTGGCCGGCGCTCACGCCGGCGAAACGCACCAAGGTCGAGGCCCTGCTGCGCGACGCGTTCCTCGAGCCGCGCACCTTCGAGCGCCTCTACGAACCGTGGGTGACGATCGCCGGCTCGCTCGAACGCGCCGCGACCCTGCTGCCCGACCAGCCGCTCACCTGGAAGCGCCTCGCCACGACCGCCCTCGGGCGCAAGTCGTGGAGCGAGTTCGCCGCGCTCTCGGCGCGCTATCGCGTGAGCCTCCGCCAGAGTCTGGAGCACGACCTCGCCCTGGCGGCGATCGCCGTCGAGCGCGGCGATCTGCCCGGGGCGCGGCGGCAGTACAGCGCCGTGCTCGCCGCGGCGCCGGTCGACGCCGAATTCCTGCCGATCGTCGAGACGGCCCTCGGCCGCCTGCCGCCCGGGCCGGCGGACGAGGCGCAGGTGCGCGCCGCCGAAGCCTGGCTCGGCTGGGCGCTGCCGCTCTGCCTGGTGCGCGACTGTCCCTTCGCCGGCCCGGCGATGGGGCGCCTCGCTTCGCTCGCCGGTTCGATGCTCCGCGGCGGCGAAGCCGCCTTCGCGGCGCTCGCCGCCGATGACCGTGCCCGGGCCGACCTCCTCGAACGCCGGTCCGACGAGGTCTGGAGCGAGCCGTGGGCGCCCTTCCTCACCTACAAGGCGAAGCTCGAGGCGGCGCGCAAGGAGATCCCCGCGGCGCGCGCGACGCTGCTCACGGTGCATCGCGCCTTCCGCGACCGGCTCGCCTGGCGGACACTCGCCGAACGCCTGGCAGCGGTCGGCGTCGTCCCCGGGCCGCCGCTGGCGCGCGCGAGCTGGGAGGCCGCCGACTGGTGGTTCGACCAGGGCGCCTCGCGCCTCGACCTGCTGCCCGCGCGTCCCGCAACCGCTCTCTGGCTCGAGCTCCCCGAGGCCGCGCGCAGCGAAGCGCTCCTCGAAGTGCAGTGGGACGGCCACGCCCTGCCGCCGCTCGTCGTCGCGGCGGGAGCGACGTCGGTGCGGCTGCCGATCGCGGTCACGCCGGGCGCCGGCAGCGCCACGATCCCCGCCGAGCCCCATCTCCTCGAAGTCCGCGTGCGCGCCGGCGACCTCCGCCCCGCCACGCGCGTGCGGCTCGAGTAGGCCGAAGAGGACTAGAATCCCGCCATGGCCGATCCGGGCGGCGAACTCTGGGAGGTCGTGCAGCGCGAGCAGGAACGCCTTCAGGCGATGGAGGTGGACGAGTCTCTGATTCTCGCCAACCTGCGTCTCTCCCCCGCCGAGCGACTCCGCCAGCACGATCTCGCTCTCGCCCGGATCCTGGCACTCCAACATGCCTACCGATCCGACACCCCCGGCAAGCGCTGACCTCCTTCGCCTCCTGGTCGAAAACCGCGTCGAGTTCGTCGTCGTGGGGGGCGTCGCTGCGGTCTTGCAGGGCGCCTCGATTCTGACGGTCGATCTCGACCTCTGTATCCCGTTCTCGGGCGAAAACCTGTCGCGGCTGCTGCCTCTCCTGATCCGGCTGGACGCGCGCTTCCGGGCTCATCCAGAGCGACCGCGCCTGACGGCGGATGTCGAGCATTTCTCCGCCTTTCGCCTCCTGCTGCTCGAAACTGCGCTTGGCCCGGTCGATTTTCTGCGCGAGATCACCGGTATCGGCGGTTTCCGCGAAGTGGCGGACGCCAGCCACGAGCTCGACCTGGGAGACGTGCGCTGCCGTGTATTGGGATTGGAAGGTCTTATCTTGGCGAAGCGCGCCGCCGGGCGCGACAAGGACCTGCGGGTCCTCGCCGAGCTCGAAGCTACCCTGCGCCTGCGTTCTGGCAGCTAGTTGGCGGGCAGGTCCGCGAGCGCCGGGCGCGGCGGCAGGACGAGCGCGGGTAGCGGCTCGACGCGCTCGGGCGCCGGCCGCAGCACCCGCAAGTCGATGCGCAGCGGCGAGTCTGCCGCCGCCCATTGCCCCTTGAGCATGTTGGTCGGCTCGCTGCCTTCGAAGCCGAGGTAGCTGTACTTGCCGTAGTGCGGGAGCTTGCGGCCGAGGCCGGGCAGGGCCGCGAGCAGAGCCGGATCGACAGTGATCCAGCCGATCGCGCGCTCGGCGCTCAGCGGGTGGCGCACCACCGCGACGGTGGTGTGGCCGGCGAACGGTAGGCGCTGGCCGTCGAAGCCGACTCCGGCGTCGTCGACCGTCAGGCCGGCGACGGCCCCGCCGACAAAGTAGCGCGGTGCGAGGCGGTTGCCGCGCCCGAGCAGCCAGACCGCCCGATCCGCCGGCAGCTCGGCGCTCGCCGCGAGCTCGGCGTCGGTCACGATCTCGACGCTGTGCGCGTCGCTCCGCCACGACTCGAGGAGCGTCTTCCAGGCCGCCCTCTCCTCCGGCGACGCCTGCGCAGCGACGACCGCCAGCAGGCGCGGCTCGCCGAAGATCTGCCCGATCGAGGGCGGAATCTCGCGCGGGTCGAGACGCCGGAAAAGATCGAACGAGGGGTCGACCTGGAGCAGCACCGGGCGCGACGCGACGCGGATCGTGAACGGCGCCGCAGCGCTCGCGAGGCGGACGTTCGACGCGACGGCCTCGCCGCCTTCGCCCTGCACCGCTACCGGCACGTCGAGCGCGAACGGTTCGCCGTCCTGGGTTTGGCGCAGCGTGCCGCGCACCTCGAAGCCGCCGTCGATAGCGACGACCTCCGCAGCCTCGACGGCGAGCGCGGCGGCGCCGGGACGCTCCGTCCAGTCGCGAAAGAAGCGGCCGAGGTCGATGCCGCCGTCGTCGCCGATCACGCTCGCGATTGCACGCCGCACATCGGCGAACGACGCCGTCCGGCCGCGCTCCTCGCGGTAGAAGCGCGCCGCCCACTCGCGGAAGCGATCGTCGCCCATCCGGCGGCGCAGCATGTGGAAGCCCATCATCGTCTTGCCGTAGCCGACCGCCTCGGTGGCGGCGCTGTGGCGGGAGCGGAACTCGGTGAGGGGAAAGTCCCGCCCTTCGCGAACATAGCTCCGGTAGTCCTGCAGCCGGTCGCGGCGGTAGGCCTCGCCCTGGCCGCGCTGCTCCGCCATCAGGTGATCGGCCATGTAAGCGGTCAGCCCTTCGCACCAGTTGCCGCTCGCGTAGTCGACGAAGACCGAGTTGCCCCACCAGTTGTGCAGGATCTCGTGCGGGTAGGAGGTGGTGACGATGAACGGCATGCGGATCACCTGCGGTCCGAGCAGGGTGAACGACGCCATTCCCAGACCGGTCTCCCAGAAGTTCTCGACCAGGGCGAACTTGCCGTAGGG
>JAGOCP010000075.1 GCA_017998715.1 Thermoanaerobaculia bacterium
GGCTTCCTCGTCATCTTCCTGGTGGCGCCGATGTTCTTCCTCATTCCGATCATCAACGATCCGGATTCGACGCTCGCCGTCGTGCTGTCGATGATCCCGCCGCTGACGCCGATGCTCATGATGCTGCGCATCGCGGTCAAGATGCCGCCGCTGTGGCAGATCCTGACCGCGTATGTGCTGACCTCGGCCTTCATCGTCTTTCTGATCTGGGTCTGCGCCCGGATCTATCGCATCGGCATCCTGATGTACGGCAAGAAGCCGACCTTCCAGGAGCTCTGGCGCTGGATCCGCTACGCCTGAGGCTCAGTCCTCGGGCTCGTCGTCGTCCGGTCCGCCCGGTCCGCCGGGACCGCGACCGCGATGGCCGCCGAAGCGAGGGCCGGGGCGGGTTTCCTGCAGCACCCGGTAGGCCGCGCGCTGCGTCTCGCTGAGACTGGCGGTGAAGTCGCTCTCGAAGTCCTCCCAGGCGGCACGCATTGCATCGCGCGCGCGGTCGATGGCGATCGCCTGAGTACCGACGGCGGCCGGATCGGGAGTCGTCGCGTCGAGCAGCGTCCGCAGCTGTTCGTGGGCGCCGCGCATCGAATCGGCGAGCGGCCGAACGGAAGCCTCGAGCTGCTCCTGCAGGCGGCCCAGCGTGACCTGTTGCGCAGGGGTGAGGTCGAGCGTCCGGGTCAGGCGTTCGGCCTGATGTTCGGCGAGGCGATCCATGCGCTCGCCGTCCCTCGGCGGACCGCCACCGGCGAACGGGCGACCGTGCGGCCCGCGCTCGGCGAGGAGCGGCGCGACCGGCAGCGCGGCGAGGAGAAACGTGGCGAGGAGGCGTGCGGTTCGGGGCATCATGAGCGGAATCTCCTTCTGCATCCGGGCCTCGTCCGTCGAGGCCCGTTCCGCTTCATGAAACCCGCTGCGGGGTAGTTTCCTGCGAAGGTGAGCACCGGCCCGCGCACGGCACCGGAGACCGGTGCCGGCGGGCGCGGATTCAGGCGGTAAGACGAGAAGCTAGCTCAGGCCTTCGGGTGACACTGGTCGCACTTGGTCGGCGCCTTGGTGTCGGCCTTCTTGGCGAGCTCTTCCTTGTGGCACTTGACGCAGGACATGTGGAAAGGATTCTTGGTCGCCGACATCTCGCTGCACTTCGGCGTCTCGGCCTTCTCCGGGGCGGTGTGGCAGCTGCCGCAGGTCTCGACCTTTTCGCCGCTGGTGGCGGTGAGGGCGGGCTGCGTGTGATGGCAGGTCTTGCACTCGGCGATTGCCTTGACGTGGGCGCCGTGCGGGAACTCGACCGCCGCCTTCTTGGCGACGCAGTCGTCGATCGAGACCTTCTCCGGCGGCGTCGCGGCGCCGGCGATGAAGGTGGTTCCGGCGAGAATGACGAGAACGGCGAGGGCGAACGGCAGGTACTTACGCATTTCTCTGGCCTCCCAATGGCTGCAGGTTCCGGTCGTGAGACTCCGCGGCGCGGGACGCGGGCCCGAGCCGCTCTACCGGGCAGACTGTAGCAGGCCACGCCGTTGCCGCGCCCACCCGGTCGGCTAGGGTCCGGCGTCGACCCCGGCCCATCCACCCCGTGGAGCCGCCGGAGGTTTCCGGTCGGGCCTCCTGTCCCCATCTTCCGCCTGTTGTCGGACTGTCCATGGAAGGGCCTTGGCCGAAAACAGGGGGAGATCATGCCGCGCCATCACCCATGCACCGCGTCTCTTTTGCTGAGCCTGCTCTGCGCGCCGGCGCTCGCCGTCGAAACGAGTCTCCGACTCACCGACGTGGCCCCTGGCGCCATCGACGGGCTCAACGGGCTCGACGCCGCGGTGCTGGGCGATGCGCTCTACTTCGTCGGCCGCCCCGTCGCCGGAACTCGGGCCCTGTACCGGTACGATGGCGTGAATCCGCCCACCCAGGTGCCCGACAGTGTCGTCCCGAAGCCGATCGAGGTGGTGGCCTGGAACGGCAAGCTCTACTTCTCGGGCGGCCCGGTCGACAACCGCGAGGTCTGGTTCTACGACCCGGCCGGCCCCACCGTCGGGCTGGCGGTCGACGTGCGCCCGGGGGGGCACGGCAACCCGCAACGCTTCGCGGTTGTCGGCGACCAACTCTGCTTCGCTGCCAACAGCACGGCGAGCGGCTTCGAGCTCTTCTGCTGGGACGGAACGGGCCCGGCGTCGCTTTTCGATATCGCCCCCGGCGCCGAGAGCTCCTTCCCCAATCTGCTGACGACCTGGGGGACCAGGCTCGCCTTCACGGCGCTGATCAACGGCGTGACCGGGCTCTGGATCTACGACGGAACGAATCCTCCCGCCCAAGTCGAGTCCGCAGCCAGTGAGTGGTTCAATACTCCCTACGCCCTCACGCCGACGGCGGAGGATCTCTACTTCAGCGCTGGTGGCGTCGACTTCGTCGACCGCATCTGGCGCTACGACGGCCTCGAACCGCCGACCCGGCTGTCGACGACCTTCCGGCCGTGGGGAACGCCAGGGACGCCGCGCGGTCTGCTCGTGGTGACCGGCGAGGACCCCGACGCCGGCGTCGACGATACGGAGCTCTGGCGTCTCGTCGATGGCAGCCTGCGTCGGGTCGCTCCGGGCGTGATGATCGGCCGCCAGGAGAGCGCCGTCGACGCCGCAGGGGCGATCGCCCTGATCAGCGAGATCGTGCCCGGGAGCGGCGAGCTGCACCTCTTGCGCTTCTGCGGCAAGGGCGCTCTGGCGCCGACGGACGCCTTCCTCGCCAGCGGCGCGGCTGTCCGCAGTGAGCGGGTCGTGCCCTTCGCAGGTCAGCTCGTGGTCAGCGCCGCCGACGCCGCGCACGGCGAGGAGCTCTGGAGTGTCACACCCTCCGCCCTGCTGTGCGACGACTTCGAAACCGGCGATGCGGCGAACTGGCCCTGAACCGCTGCCTGGCGCAGGCGGGGCTCAGAACGTCCGGCCGACGTAGAGGTAGAACGAGTCGCTGCCGTCGTCGCTGTGGCCGTGCCCGACGTAGACCGGACCGAGCAGCGTGTCGGCGCCGAAGACAACGGCCCAGGCGCGACGCAGGTCGCTCGCCGACACCTCGTCGGCGGTGCGCCAGGCGTTGCCGGTCTCGAGCGAGACCCCGGCATAGAAGCCGTCGCCCCACTTCGGCAGGCGGCCGAGCCGGAAGAGATAGAGCAGTGCCGCGCTGCCGCCGTAGCTGCCGACGACTTCGCCCGGCGGCAGGCCCGAGAGATTGAACAGGCCGCCGACGCCGGTCCACTCCGTCGCCGGCAGGACGTCGCCCAGGCCGCTCTGCCCGTGGGCCAGCGCGACGAGGCTGTGGCGGCCGCGCGATGTCGCCAGCACGCTCTGGAAGGTGAGCTTGCGATAGTCCTGGTCGGCGCCGAGCGAGGTTCGGGACTCGTGGTAGGAAGACGCCAGCAGCACTCCGCGGCGCGGAAAGTTGACTCGGTCGAGCTGATCGAGGATCAGATTGGCCCCGACCCCGGTGTCGTTGCGGTCGAGCTCGGGGAGCTCGCGCGGCCGCTCGCCGAAGGCCCAGTTCTGCGTCATGTAGTAGTGGTAGCCGAGCCGCACCTCTCCCCATCGGCCGAAGGCGAGGCCGAGGTCGGCATTGCCGCGCACCGCGAGCGAGCGGTACTGCACCTGGGCTTCGCCGACCGGAATCTGCTGCTTGCGCTCGCCCGCCTGGACGCCCACGGCGAGAAAAGGCACCTGCGTGTCGGCGAGCGGCTGATAGAGCTCGGCGGTCAGGATCGGCAACTCCCCCAATTGCGCCTGGAGCTTGAGCTCGCGTCCGCGCCGGTCGAGGCCGGTCAGGGTCAGCGCGCCGAGCAGGTTGAAGCTGCTCGACCCTTCGAGATCCGATGCGAGCGCCACGCCGGTGCGCAGGAAGTTCGGTCCCCAGGGCTTGGGATGGCCGAAGATCTCGAGATCCCAACCGCCCTCGGGGGCCGCGCGCAGCTGGAAGTCGACGGTCTCGAACACGCCGAGCTCCCAGAGACGCTCGAGGTCCTGCGCGAGGAGCGACGGCTCGAGAGCGCTGCCGGCTTCGCTGCGCACGGCGCGGCGCACAGCCGCGGCGGGCAGGCCGGGCCCCGGCTCGACGCGCAGGCCGCGGATGACGATCTCGGGGGTCTCGCGCCGCTGCCGCGCGAGCTGAACCGCCCACTCGGACGCGCCGACCGCAAGCGGGCGGAGCGCCTCGATCTGGCCGCGCGCCGCCGCGAGGCCGCGCGCCAGCAGCTCGGGCGCCGCCAGGAAGTCGAGCATGCCCCACTCGCCGACCTCCGGGCGGATGACGATATCCGCGTCGGCCAGTGCGCGCTGAACCTCGCGCCGCGAGAGGGCATCCAGACTCTGCGACAGGACGCCGGCGACCGACTCCGGGCGGCGGCGATCTGCCAGCGGCTCGCGCAGATCGACCGCGATGACGATGTCAGCGCCCATCGCGCGCGCCGCTTCGACCGGCAGATTCGCCACCACCCCGCCGTCGACGAGCAGCCGACCGTCGCGCTCGACCGGCGCGAAGAGCCCCGGCACGGCCATGCTGGCGCGCAGGGCGGTCGCGAGGTCGCCGCCGGCGAGGACGACCGTCTCGCCGTTGGCGGCATCGGCGGCGACAGCGCGGAACGGCAGCGGCAGGCGGTCGAAGTCGTCGATTCCGGCGGCGCGCAGCGAGAGCAGCCGAAGCTCGGTGCCGAGGCGGTGTCCGCCGACGACCGCCTGCGGCAGGACGATGCCGCGCTTCGAGACGCCGAGCTCCCAGCGCGTCAGATAGACGAGGTCGTCGAGCTTGCGCCGGTAGGGCAGATGCCTGCGGTCCGGGGTGTCGCGCACGAAGCCGTTCCAGTCGAGCGTCGCGGCGAGCGTTTCGAGCTCCGCCGGCGAATAGCCCGCGGCATAGAGACCGCCGATGATCGCCCCCATGCTCGTGCCGGCGACGCAATCGATCGGCACCTGCAGCTCTTCGAGCGCCCGCAGCACGCCGACATGGGCGAGCCCGAGGGCACCCCCGCCGGAAAGGACGAGCGCGACGCGCGGCCGCTCCCGCTCCTGCGCCGCTCCAGGAGCGGCGCCGAACGCCGCGCAAGCGAAGGCGACGATCGCTGGCCAGTAGCGAAGGGTACCCGCTCCCGACATGTGGAAATTGAATCGCAACCCTGGCCTCGTCCCGCCGCCCCCGTGGGTGGGCGCCAGGGAGTCAGGGGGCGGAGGCGGACCAGACGGAGAAGTCGCCGAGCTCGAAGCTATCGGCGAACGGCAGGTCCAGGAGCGGTGCTGTATTCGCTGGATCGCCGGCCCGCGCCACCCATTCGCCGTTACCCGCGGTACCGGCGATCAGGCTGCCGGTAGGCGCTGCAGCGAGGCTCGAGCTCGCGACGGCGGTGCCGGAGCCCTCCTCGAACCGATAGGCCCCGACGAGCCCGGGCGATGCCGCGTTCAGCACGCGCCGGTAGGTCGCTGCGAGCTGAGCAGCCGTGCGCGCCGACGCCCAGGCCCGCAGCTCGTCGACGAAGCCGTTGAACGAGGGATAGGCCGCGCCGGCATCGTGCTTCTCCGCCGCGACGACGAGGTACCAGCCGTAAGGGGTGAGCTGACCGGGGTTGCACTGTCCCGGGGTCACGACGATGCCGTTATCGGGATACGAGAGATCGGCCGTCGAAGCGCCGGCGGCGCTTTCGAAGTCGAGCGCTCCGTCGACGTAGATGCGCTTTCGTCCGCTGGCGGCTTGACGGACGACGGCGACGTGATGCCAGGTGTCGTCGAGCACCGGAGTGCTGCCTTCGATGGTGTTCCAGTCGTCCGGGCCGCCGCTGTCCCCTGGTGCGGTGCCGAAGCGCACCAAGCCGCCGGCGAACGAGACGCCGAACTTGCGCTCGCTGCCGCACCAGATGTCGCGGTCGAGGACGATGTTGCCGTCGATCCAGGTGTAGTCGGCGAGCTCGACGTCACCACCAGCGTTGGTGGTGGGGTTGTCGGCGAGCCGGCCGCGCACCCAGAGCTCGAGCGTGAAATCTCCCGCGCCGAGGTCCATCGCGGTCGAGCCGCCGGCGCCGGGGACGTTGTCGTCGATCGGCAGAAGGATGCGGTCCTGTTGCCCCGGGGGAGCGACGCCGGTGCCGTAGAACCGCACGGCGGCCTGGGAGAGCTGGGCGGCAGCGCTAGCGGCCAGAGTCGTTGCGAGCAGCAGTGAACCACACCACGCCCTGCTCGCGGCCAAACCGAAGGAGCGGCTCCTCGTCACCGGTTCACTCCAGGGGAACCTCCCGCGCCGACCGCGGGCGCCAGCTTCGACGTCCGAGGCACTTCTGTGGAGACTACTTCTTCGTGCCTTCCTTGAGCAGGAAGGTCACCATCATGATGACGCGGTATTCGACGATCTTGCCCTTCTCGATCTTCACCTTCTGCTCCTTGATCCAGGCTCCCTGAACTTCGTCGAGCGAAGCGTCGGCGCGGCCGATGCCGATGGCGACGGCGTCCTCGAAGCTCTTGGTGGAGGCGGCACTGATTTCGATGATCTTGGCGACGGACATGGCTTGGGCTCCTTTTCCGGGGGACTCCCGGTGACTGAGGTGGTCCATCGATGGTGGCGCGGATCCTCGGCTGCCACAAGCGTACTTTTCCACCGCCGCCGGTCGGATACGATCCGCGAATGAGCGACGGGGCCTTCGTCGCGCTCGCGCTCTCCGCCCGGGTGGCGCTCTGCGCGACGCTCGCCATCCTGCCGCCGGGAGTCGCGCTCGGCTGGCTGCTGGCGCGCCGTGACGTTCCGGGCAAGGCGCTCCTCGAGACGCTCACCGCCCTGCCGCTCGTGCTGCCGCCCACCGCCGTCGGCTACCTGCTGCTGCGCCTCCTGGCGCGCGACGGTCCGGCGGGCGAGCGCGCGCTCGGCTTCGATCTCGACCTGCTGTTCACCTGGAAGGGGGCCGTTCTCGCCTCGGCGGTGATGGCCCTGCCGCTCGTCGTGCGCGCGGCGCGACTCGCCTTCGAGGCGGTCGATCCGCGTCTCGAGGCGATGGCACGCACGCTCGGCTACAGCCCGCTGCGTGCCTTCGCAGCGGTGACGCTGCCGCTCGCCGGACGCGGTCTCGTCGCCGCCGCGGTGCTCGGCTTCACTCGCGCCCTGGGCGAGTTCGGCGCCACGGTGATCGTCGCGGGCAATATCCCCGGCAGGACGCGGACGCTCGCACTGGCGATCTGGAGCGATCTCCAGGCCGGCCGCGACGACGAGGCGATGACCCTGGTCGGCATCACGGTCGTCCTCGCCTTCGCGGCGCTGTGGACGGTGGAGATTCTGCAGCGCCAGGGGCGCAGGGCGGGTCGGCCGCGATGAGCCCCATGGCGGCGACGCTAAGCATCGATCTCGAGATCGCCTGCGGCTCTTTCGACGCGGCGATCGCCTGGGAAAGCTCAGAGACCGCGCTCGGACTCTTCGGACCTTCGGGCTCCGGCAAGAGCTCGGTGCTCGAGGCCCTCGCCGGCCTGCGGCGCGGTGTGCGCGGCCGGATCGAAGTCGGCGGGCGGACCTGGCTCGACTCGGCGCGCGGCATCGAGCTCGCGCCGGAAGCGCGCGGTGTCGGCTACGTGCCGCAGGAGCTGGCGCTGTTTCCGCACCGCGATGTGATGGCGCACCTCCACTTCGGCGCGCGGCGGGCGCGACATGCTCGCCCGGCGGAGCCGGGTCTCGCGCCGGAGCGGGTTCTCGAGTTGCTCGAGCTCGGGCCGCTCGTCCACCGGCCGGTGACCGAGCTCTCCGGCGGCGAGCGCCAGCGGGTCGCGCTCGGCCGGGCGCTGTGTTCCGGCCCCGGCCTTCTGCTGCTCGACGAACCGCTCGCGAGCCTCGATCTCGCGCTGCGCCGGCGGATCCTGCCCTACCTGCTGCGCGTGCGCGAGGAGTTCGGCATACCAACTGTGCACGTCTCGCACGAGCCCTCGGAGGTAACGCTCCTGTGCAGCGAGGTCTGCGTGCTCGCGCACGGGCGGGTCGTGGCGTGCGGCCCTCCGGCGACGGTCTTTGGTGCCCATCCGTTGGCGGCGGGCGAAGGGGGCGCCGGCCTGGTGAATGTCGTGAGCGGCACGGTCGAAAGCGTCGCCGAGTCGCTGGCGACGCTCGAGATCGAGCCCGGCCTGCGGATCGCGGTCGCTGACGAAGGGAGCTTTGCGCCCGGGCAGCAGGTCGCCTGCGAGCTCCGCGCGAGCGACATTCTGCTCGCGCGCGGTCCCGTCTCCGGCCTTTCGGCGCAGAACGTCCTGCCGGCCACGGTGCGCGCGGTGCACCCGCCGCAAGCGGGCGACCGCCACGCGGCGGCGGTGGTGAGCGCCACGCTGGGCGAGGGCGAGCGGGCGATCGCCGTCGTCGTCAGCCAGCGCGCTTGCCGCGAGCTCGCGCTCGTTCCCGGTGCCGCCGTTCACCTGATCTTCAAGGCTCAGGCGTGTCGCCTGCTCGCCACTTACCCGGCGGCGGCGATCCGCCGGCGCGATCCATGAGGAGTTGCGGCCGATGAAGACCCCTTCCTGCACTCTCGAGCTTTCAGGCTGGGAGCTCTACTGGGTTCAGCTCGAGGTCGCCGGTGCCGGCGGACCGGAGCTCCTGGCGCGTCGCCGCCGGGTCACCGGCGAGCTCGCTTCGCGTTGGACCCCGGCCGAGCTGGGCGAGGATCCGGCCGTGGGCGCACTCCGCCGTCTGTTCAAAGCGGCGGGCACCGACCCGGCGCGCTATCGTCCGTCGTCGGAAGCCCTCCTGCGCCGTCTGCTGAAGGGCGACGAGCTGCCCGCAATCCATCCTCTGGTCGACCTCAACAACCAGCTTTCGATCGAGCTCAAGGTACCGTCCTGCGTGATGCGCGAAGGATCGTTCGACTTTCCCGTGACGCTGCGCGCGGGAGCTCCCGGCGAGAGTCTCGATTCGATGCGCGGCCCGCTCGACCTCGCCGGCAAGCCGCTCCTCGCCGACGCGCAGGGCGCTTTCGGCACGCCGATCACCGACGCGCATCGCGTCAAGGTGCTGCCCGAGACGACCGCCGGCTGGCTGGTCGCCTACCTGCCGCAGGGAACGGTCTCCGCGACCGAAGCCAGCACACGTCTCGACGAGATCCTCGCCGAGGCGCCAGTGGCGCGACGCGCCTGACGCCCGCGCTGCGCAGGAAAGCCGCCGCCTACGGCCCGCCGCCGGTGGTGCTCGACCACTGCCGGGTACTGGCGCTCGCGAAGCCGTCGGCGAAGACGAGTGCGTTGTCGAAACGGGTGAGAGCGTTGGCGGTGTTGCCCGAGGCGTCGCGGGTGACCTCGCCGGCGAGGGCGAGCCGCCCAGCCTGGAAGGTCGCGGCGCGCGCGGTGTCGTCCTCCCAGCTGCTCGGCCCGACGTCGAAAGGCACCGTCGTCCAGCCGTTTCCCGAGAACGAGCTGTCGAGCGTTCCGGAGGGCAGGTAGCGGGCGGCGAAGAAGTCCGCTCCGCCGGAACCGTTGAACGGCTCGGCGGTGCCGCCGATGGTGATCCGGCCGAGTCCGTCGAGGAGGATCGCGTTCGCCCGCACGTAGCCGAAGCCGAAGTTGTTGTTGACCTTGCCGTCGGCGGAGAAGCCGGTGTCCAGCTGCCCCTGCGGCGTGAGCCGGGCGATCGCGAGATCGAAGGTCGAGAGGGCCCGGGCGTAGCCCGCGAGAACGATCGCGCCGGTCGCCGGATCGAGCGCCATGTCAAAGGTCTCGTCGTAGACCAGCTCGCCGCCGCCCAGGTCGAAACCGACGCGGGCGACGCCGTCGCCATCGAAGCTCGTGTCGAGCAGGCCTGCGGCAGTGAAGCGGGCGACGACGAAGTCGGAGTTGTCGCCGTTCGTGCCGTAGTGGGTGGAGCCGCCGGCGACGACGCGGTTCTGCGCGTCGACCGCGACCGCGACGACGCCGTCATCGAGCTCCGCGCCGGAGACGTCGAGCGTAAGCCAGCCATCGCTCGAGAAACTCGTGATCGGCGCACCGTTGTCGTTGAGCTGCAGCAGCACCATGTCGTTGTGAGTGGCGCCGTGGCGGTAGCCGCCGAAGGTCAGGATGCCGATCGCGGAGACGTCCAGGGCGGCGAGCTCTTCGCTGCCTCCGGGCAGATCGAGGGTGTAGTAGCCGTCACCGTCGAAGTTGGTGTCGAGGGAGCAGGTGGGGTAGGTGAACCGCGCCACCGCGAGGCGGTCGCTGCCGTAGCGCGCCGAACCGGCGACGACCAGGCGCCCGGCACCGTCGAAGCGGGCGGCGAGCGCGCGCCCGCGGGAAGCTCCGCCGGGCGGAAAGAAGTTGCAGGCGCTCCCGGCCGTCGTCGCGGACACCGCCCGCCAGTACCACTCATCGCCGCCCGCCCCGGTGTGGGTGCCGACGACGACCAACCGGCCGTCGGGGGCGGCGAGGACCTCCTCGACGGTGAAGCTGTCCGCACTGGAGAGGAGGACCTTGCCGTCGGTCCAGAACGAGGTATCGAGATCGCCGTCCGCGGCGAAGGCAGCGCGGAGCGGCAGCAGGCAGACGAGCGCGGCGAGGCGGCAGAAGTATCGAAGCATGGGTGTCTCCAGGGGCGTCATCAGTCTCTTCCGCCAATCGGGTCTCCGGGGGGACAGCTCCCGCCTTCGTGCCGCCTCGGGGAGAGGCGCGCTGTCGCCGGGCCCCATGCTGTGCGCCGGGGTGGCGCCATGCGGAGCGATTCGCGGTACAAAGGGGTGCGCAGGGAAGGCCCTTCTGTTCCGATCCCCCTCTTCGCATGTCTCAGACGGTAGGCGGGGTGCCGTTCCTCCGGGGACGGCCGCCGGCCCCGGAACCAGACTTCCCGGAAGCGAACGCAGAGAGGCAGGAGATCCGACCATGACCGATCACCACTCCGAGAGGCCCGTCGCACCCTCGTGGCGCCAGATGGCGCAGTTCTTCCGGCAGACGCTCGCGGTCTCGAGTCTTCTGGTGGCAATTTCGGCGCTGCCGGCGGCCGCGCAGTGGAGCTCCGAGAGCCCGCTGCCGACGCATCTCTCGATCCGGGGTGTCGCGGCGCCGGCGGCCGGAAGGGTCTTTCTCGCCACCGACGACGATTCGTTCGACGACGGCGGAGCGCTTTTCGAATCCAACGACGGCGGGGCGACCTGGAGCCAGCGCGCGGTGCCGGTGGATCTGACGAACGGCCTCTACGGCGTCTTCTTTCTCGACAGCCAGCACGGTTGGGTGTGGGGCAACGTCAACTACCGCACTCTCGATGGCGGCACGACCTGGCAGGAGCTGCCGGCGCTGGGCTCGGCCTATTTCATGGAGTTCTACTCCGCGAGCTTCGGTCTGGCGACCGGGAACTTCGGCGCCATGGTCAGCCACGACGGCGGTCTGACCTGGGAACCCTCACCGCAGGAGATCCCAGCGTTTTCGTTCGCCAACGCAACGACGGGGTTGGGCGCGGCCGCGACCGGCCTCTTCCGCACGACCAATAGCGGCGCGGCGTTTTCGCTGGTGCGCGCCGGAGCGGCCGACGCCGTGGCGTTTCTCTCGCCGGGGACGGCGGTGGCGATCATCGATGGTGCTCTCGTGCGCTCGACCGACGGCGGCGTAACCTGGACGGGCAGCACTCCCGCCGTGGGGCGCAACCGGCTCTTCGCCGTCTCCGCCGAGGTGGTTCTGGCATGGGGTCGCAGTGGCGTCTTTCCGGACTACGACGACCGCATTCTGCGCTCGGCTGACGCCGGCGCAACCTGGGCGGACCTGGGCGAAGTGATCGCTGGGGCGCCGTTCGCCGCTCCGTTCGGCTTCACGGTGCCGGGCGCGGGGGGCGCGGGCGTGGTCGTGGCTTCCGACGGTTCGGGCAATCTCTACCGTTCCGCCGACGCCGGTCTGACCTGGGGTCAGACCTTCGCCACACCTGGTCCGGTGCCGACGTTCCTCTTCGAGACGGCGCCCGTCTTCACCGACGCCCTGACCGGGTACTTTGGCTTCGGTGCCGGCTTCGTCGTGCGGACGAACGACGGCGGCGTGACCTGGCAGCAGATCTCGAGCGGTTCGGGGACGGCCTTGCTGGCGATGGACCGCTTCGCCAACGGCGACATGGTCGCGGTGGGGGAAGCCGGGCAGGTGCTCACCCGGGCGAGTGGCAGCACGACTTGGCGGATCCGCGCCACGTTGGCTGCCACGAGTCTCGAAGCCGTGCAGGTCGTCGGGCCGCAGGCGGTGGTGGCAGTCGACGGCACCGGGCGGCTCTACCGCAGCGCCGACGCCGGATCCACCTGGACCGCCTCGCCTGCCGCGCCGCCGGAGCTCACGGCCGCCGGTCTGCACTTCGACACGCTGCTCTCGGGCTGGGTCGTCGGCCAGGGCTTCAACGGCGCGGCGCTGTTCCGTACTACCGACGGCGGCGCCATCTGGACGCCGGTCCCCGACTTCCAGGGCACCTACGTCGCGGTGGATTTCGCCGGCGCGAGCGGCTGGGCTGCCGCGACGTACGGCTCCTTCTACCGCACCACCGATGGCGGCAGCAGCTGGAGCGAGCTCCTCCTGCCCGGGTCGCCCGCCAACATCCTGGACATGGATTTCTGGAACGCGAGTGTCGGCTACGCGGTCGGTGCGTCGGGCTACGCCGCGCGCAGCGGCGACGGCGGCCTCACCTGGCAGATCCTGCCGACGCCGAATGCGACCGACCAGATCACCGACATCGAGCTCATCGGTCCGAACGAGCTCTGGGTGTCGACGGCGGCCGGTGTGGCCATGTACTCGGCGACCGGCGGGCAGAACTGGGCCGTCATGGACGCGGGGTCCGCCGGCTTCGGCGCTTATGGCGCCCTTGCGGCGAGTCCCGCGGGAGATGCCTGGATCGCCGGCTGGCAGGGGATCATCCGCCGCTTCGCCGGGCCGCCACCGGCGCCGGTCAACCAGCCGCCGGCTGCCGCCTTCACTTTTCTCACCACCGGACTCTCGGTGAGTCTGACTGACACCAGCTCGGACAACGACGGCACGATCGCCAGCTGGCTGTGGAGCTTCGGCGACGGCGCCACGTCGAGCGAGCAGCATCCGACCCACCTCTTCGCGACCGCCGGCACCTTCGGCGTGAGCCTGACGGTGACCGACGACGACGGCGGAACCGACAGCGCTTTCCACTCCGTCGTGGTTCAGGCCGGACCAGGCGGGACCTTCGGCGAGTTCACCGAGGTCACGCCGCTCGATCCGCTGTTCGTGACCCCTCAGGACGAAGATTTCTGGGTGAGCAGCGCCGCGCCGGCGGACTACGACGGCGACGGCGACATCGATATCGCGGTGCTCGGCTACTACGTGGTCTACAACGTGAGCGTGGTGGATCATCTCGTGCTGCTGCGCAACGACG
>JAGOCP010000370.1 GCA_017998715.1 Thermoanaerobaculia bacterium
GCGGTCCGTTCGGGGCCCTTCGTCTCCTCGTCGCTCACGGAACGATTCTCCCTCGCGTCTGGTTCGATCGCCAGCGATGGTGTAGCAAATCGCCGGGCGCTGCAAGGCGCGACGTCGACTCTCGGCAGGGCTCAGCGGCGGCCGGCGACCTGCTCGAGATGATGGACGTTGTGGTAGACGGTGAAGAGGAGCATCTCGCGCACGGTGAGCTGGCCGAGGAGCGGATGCGGCAGGCGGTAGCGGTCGAGCGCCGGCTCGCTCCAGCGCGGAATCCGCAGGGCGAGGCCCGAGACCGCGCCGCGCCATTTGGCGAGGACCTCCTGCTGCCAGGCGGCGGGATCGGCCGGAGCGGCCTGGGCGGAGGGCGCGAAGCGTCCCGCGGTGGCGCCGGTCTCGCGCAAGGTCGCGCGATAGATCTCGCGAATCTCCAGCAGGGAGCGCGAGCCCGTCCGGCTGCGGCCGAAACGCAGGCCGAGCAGGAGCTTCGGCAGCCCGAGCGCACCGACGAGCGGGTAGGTCGACTTGGCAAGGTGCCGCACATGGTCGGCCGGCGACCACTTCTCGCCTTGCGGCGCGGCGAATTCGGCTGCCGGAATAGCCGCGAGGTAGGTCTCGGATTCGGCGTGCAACCGCGTCATCGCCGCGACGATCTCGGCCGCAGAGAACGGTTCGCCGGTGGCGAAGAGGGCGCTCATCGCGCGCGGCTCGCGCGCATC
Organism: Thermoanaerobaculia bacterium; assembly: GCA_017998715.1. Lineage (GTDB taxonomy): Bacteria > Acidobacteriota > Thermoanaerobaculia > Multivoradales > JAGPDF01 > JAGPDF01. The sequence continues at coordinate 717 of JAGOCP010000370.1, forward strand.
AGCCAGACTCCCATGCCGATCATCCACGCCGGCAGGAGGTAGTTGTTGACCTCGGCGACGGCGGCGATCGCGCCGGACGCCGACCCCGCCGACCCCGCCGAGACATTGCGCCACAGGCCGATGAGCCCCAGGACGCCGGTGGCGAATCCCCAGCCGGCGAGCCAGCGCGGCGCGCGTGGATGGCGCCATAGACCGACCGCCGAGAGGGTAAAGAACAGGCTGAAGGCGAGCTCACCGAGGAACTCGCCGAGGTAGTTGCCGAGGTAGCGGTTCAGACCGTCGAAGAGCGCCGCAAAGACCGCGCGTTGCTCAGGACCGGCGGCGCTCCAGGCGAGCGCCAGCTCCCAGTGCAGGCTCGGCCAGCGCATGAGGCCGAGCATCATGGCGATCGCGGCGAGAAAGGCGAACAGCATTCCGCACCGCGCCGGGCCGGCGGCGCGTTCGCGCAGCGCCTCGAAGGCGGCGACGCCGGCGGGAATGAAGATCAAAGGCAGAACGCTGTAGAGCGCCCAGGCCGCCCGGCCGGCTGCCCCCGTGGCGAGCAGGGCCGGCAGGACATCGGCCGCGGCGCCGTCGAGCACTTCCGGGTAGTGAAAGCGCGCCGCGAGGTACGAGAAAACGCCGAGAAAGGCGAGCGCTCCCGCGACGAGGGCGATACCCCCGGCGAGAATCGTGCCGCGCGCGCCGTTCGGGTTCGGACGATCGACAGCTGCAGCCATGAGCTCTCCCCCGGAAAGCGCGCAATCTATCCGAGATCGAGGGGCGAATGTGCCTGCGGCGGATTGGGTGCGCCGCTACTTCTCTGCCGGCGGCACCTTGGTGGCCTGCCAGGTGATCGCCTGCCACTTGCCGGCGCGGCGCAGGAAGGTGCCGCTGTTGCGGTAGGACTGCGTCGTGCCGTCGGCAGCACGCGCGACGAGACGGAATGTGAGCGCCGCCATCTCGCCGTACGGCCGCACCAGAATGTCCTCGGCGGAGTAGACCGGCTCCGGCTCCGCCGGTTTCGCCGGCTCCCGTTTCGGCGGCTCGTCGAACGACGCGAGAATCTCCGCCTTGTTCGTGACCTTGCCCGCCGAGCTCGTGTAGACGAGATCGTCCGCCCAGAAGCGCTCGTGCGCGGCTCGCGTCGGATTCTGCTCCGGCGAGAGGAAGCTCGTGAGCAGCGCCGTGATTTCGGCGCGGGTGCGGTCGTCGGCAGTCGCCGGCTCGACCGCGGAGACTGCGACAGTGGTGCAGGCGGCGAGCAGCGCGAGCGTCAGGATCCGTCGTCGAGCTCGAAGTCGGTTCAATTCGCCTCCTCCTTCTTCTCCAGCAGCGGCGCGAGATAGAAGCGGGTGGCGACGGCGATCTTCTCGTCCGAAAGATCGGGGTCGGCTTCCTCGGAGTCGCTGCCGCGGTAGTTCGAAGCGGCGAGAAAGGCGGCGATCTCCGCCGCATGCTCGGCGAGGGACAAGCCCTCCTTCTTCGCCAGGCCCCGCGCTTCGCCGACGACGAAGTAGCGTCCGTCTTCGGACCGCACGTAGCCGGCGGCCGTCAGGCGCGCGAAGCCGCCGCGCAGCTCTTCGCCGGTGAAGAGAGCATCGCGGATACCGTCGCCCAGGCCGATGACGTCGGCGAGCTCCGCCCCCTCGGTCAGTCCGCCGGCATAGAGAACCGCCTGCAGCAGCCAGGCGTCCGACGGATCGAAGGCGCTTATCTCCAGGGGCCCGCTCACGACGGTAGCCGCTTGGCGAAGCGCAGGACCGGGACGAGGGTGAAGAGCACCAGCGGAACCGGGACCAGCGAGGCGATCAGAATGCCGACGACCGTGGTCGGCGGCCAGAGCAGCACGATGCCTCCGGCGAGCGCGAGCACGCCCCCCGCCACCGCCATCCACCGCCCGCCGACCGCGTTGATGGCATACCAGTTCGCCTCGGAAACGAACGCCTTGGGGATCCGCACCCCGTACCAGCGGTTCATCGCCACCTTGCGCAGCATCAGCGGCAGTGCGAGCAGGACGAACAGCAGCCCGGTGAGGAGATCCGACAGTCCGACGAAGAAAGCGCCTTCGGCCATGAGGGATGCAGGATATCGCGAGGCGATCAGTCCTCTCGCAGCCGCTTCATCGCCGAATGAACGAACCTGCCGAAGTCCTTCTCGCGCCGACGTCTTTCGGTATACGACATCTCGAGGAACTCCGACTCGCTCTTGAGCTTGAGATAACTCGCGAGCTGTTCCTCGGTCAGCTCCCCGGAGCCGAGCGCCGCGCGCACGGCACAGCCCGGTTCGTTGCCGTGTGCACAGTCGCGGAAGCGGCACCGCGTGGCGAGCTCGGCGATCTCGCCATAGCTCGCATCGATGCCTTTCTCCGCCGCGAGCACTCCGAGCTCGCGCATCCCCGGGTTGTCGATGACGAGCGCACCACTGTCGAGCAGGAGGAGCTCCCGGCGAACGGTCGTATGCCGGCCTTCGCCGGTACCGCTGACCCCCTTCGTGGCGAGCCGCTCCCGGGCCAGAAGGCCATTGATGAGCGTACTCTTGCCGACGCCCGACGACCCGACGAAGCAGTAGGTCTGCCCCGGTTCCAGCAGATCGCGCAGCTCGTCGACCCCCTCGCGAGTGACGTTGCTCAGCGTCCGGACCGGAACGTCGATGCCCGCGTGGCGGATCTCTTCCAGCTGGCCGGCGAGGACCTCCGGCTCGACGAGGTCGGTCTTGGTGAGGAGGATGCAGGGCGTCGCCCCGCCGTCCCGGACCATCACCAGGTAACGCTCGAGTCGCCGCACATTGAAGTCGAAGTGACAGGACTGCACGATGAAGACGACATCGACATTCGCCGCGATCATCTGGTGCTCGAT
>JAGOCP010000371.1 GCA_017998715.1 Thermoanaerobaculia bacterium
AGGGCGTCGCCCCGCCGTCCCGGACCATCACCAGGTAACGCTCGAGTCGCCGCACATTGAAGTCGAAGTGACAGGACTGCACGATGAAGACGACATCGACATTCGCCGCGATCATCTGGTGCTCGATCGCCTCTCCCGCCGCCTTGCGACGGAGGCCGCCCTTGCGCTCGAGGACGCCGTGCACGACGCCGAACGGCTCGCCCGCGCTCTTCGCGACCCACACCCAATCGCCGACGCAAGGCCGCTCGAGGGGAGCGCCGGCCTCGTGCAGGAACTTCCCCGAGAGCTTCCCCCGGAAAACGCCGTCGCCGTCGAGCAGCAGCAGCTGATCCCGATCCACCGCCGCTACCCGCGCGACATCCTCGGCCCGGTCGCACCCGCCCCGCGCCCGGCTTTCGAACCAGTCGTCCCAACCCAGAGCTGCGAGATGCGAGTTGTTCATGGCATCACTTCCCGTTCACCACTCCTCGACCGCCGCGGATCTCGAAGGCGAATCGAAGGTCGTGGTACGACGTGAGCTGCTCGCTTCCGCGCATGATGGGGAAATCGGACTTGCCATCGCCATCGTTGTCCGGGCCGGGCTCGAAAGTGCGAATGAAGGCCGGCTCGAAGCGCCACTCGCGTACAGCAGTTCTGACCGCCGCGCCAAAATCGGACGCGTATTGTGGGTCGACCCGCGAAGGTACAGGACTGTCCTCGAACCGCAGGACCGCGCCGTCGCTGCCGATGACCACTCGCACCACCACCTCTTGTCTTGGCAAACCGAGCTGCAGAAGCTGGGGCGGGTACTCGGGGAGTGGATTCTCCGGCAAGGCGTACGCCGCCCTGTACTCCTGCCCGCCCTCGAGCTTCGGGAGAGTGGGGCGAACCTCAGCTGCATATTCGAATCCGACGACCCCCGTACCAATGGCGCGCTCCGCGCTCGGAACGCCAGCGGAACGACAGCTCGCAGTGAGAAGCAGGCTCAGGCCGAGCACGAAGAAGCCACGCCGAAGACCGCAGCGTCGCAGGCGAGGTGTCGTTCTGCGCGGCACCTCAGTGAACCGCAAGGCAGACCTCACGCTCGGCCCAACCATCGCCAGCGCGCCCTGCTAGTGCATGCATCCGACGTAGACACTGGTCTGCTTGGAGTAGGCATCGGCGTAGAAACTCCGGGCGGCCACGACGGTCTTCATGAGCTCGGGCGATCCCGGCGCGCCGCTGGCGGCAAGGACGATGAAGAACCCCGGCGCGAAGTCCGAATAGGCATCTGAGCGCTCGATGCTCAAGTAGACGCCGTCGTCGAATCGCCCGCGCGCCACGTAGCAGGGGTAAGGGGAAAGCGGGTCCTTCGCACAGACCCCCTTCGGCCAGGTCAGGCCATGCTCTTTGTCGTGCCCCAGACCGCGCAGATCGAGTGGAATCTTCATCCGCGTGGCGGCTTCTTCCGCGACCCGCTTCGCTTCCGAGTAATCCGCCGTGGAGCGCAAGATGACGAAACCCACAGGAACCCAGGTGGCCTCCGGCCCCGGGTCCGCGAAACCCGGGGCCTCGAGGAGCATGCAAGCGAGGAAGGCACAAAGAAGGCAAACGAACGCTCTCAACGTTCAGCTCCTCTGGCGCAGGTCGGAAACTCTTGGCTGGCCGTTCTGGCGTGGAGCACCATGACCTAGTCGAGATCCTCTTGCTCGAAGCGCGGGGCGAGGTGGATGTCGGACTGCACGAGCGGCACGTCGCCGATGCTGACGAAGGTGTGGATTTCGCCCGCCTTGACGACGAGGATCTCTCCGGGGCCGACCTCGATCTCCCGCCCGTCCACCGTCCAGCGCGCCCGCCCCTCGCGCACCAGCACCACCTTGTCGTACGGATGCCGATGCCGCCGCGGCCCCCGCCCCGGCTCCGCGCGCACGAAGTAGATCGAGATCCCGACATCCCCGTGTTCGGCACCGATGAACTGATGCGACATGCCGACGAACGGCAGCTCCTCCTCGCGAATCAGATTCATGCTGCCTCCATCAGGCGGACAGCTCGTCAGCCAGCTCTTCGCAGGGGGCGCGAGTGGCTGCGCGCGCCGGCCAGGAGACCAGCGACGCTCAGATCCTCATCGACGGCCGGCCAGTGGATGCCTTCGCCGTCGCCCAGCAGCTCCCAGTTCTGCCGCTCTGCTGCATCGGCGGCGAGCAGGCGGGGGAACCAGACCAGCGGCGCCGAGATTCTCCGCCCATCGGCCAACTCCACGGTAAGCTCGTCCTCGGTCACCGACACATTCCGCGCCAGTGGCCGCAATTCAGGTGCCGAAGAACTCATGCCACGCCTCCTCGAATTCTGTCGCGCCGGCCTCGACAATCCGTTGAATCTCGAACAGTTCATGGGGGCGAAAGCCCGTCGAGCTCGCGAGCTCGATCCGCCCGAGCCAGAACTTCGCCAGCATTTTGTCTCGACGGACATGGATATGGGGCGGTTCGAAGCCCTCGTTGCCGTAGAAGAAGAATCGGTAGGGCCCGACTCTCTTCACCGTCGGAGACATGCGACGACAATAGCAAGGCGTCGACCCGCATCCGCTACGCTTGCCGCAGGTCTAGAATGAGCGCCATGTCGTCCGACCGCATTCTGTCCGGGGAGCTCGAAGGGGCGGAGGCTTCGGTCGAGCAGACGCTCAGGCCGCGGCAGTTGACGGAGTATGTGGGGCAGGACCGGATCGTCGAGAACTTGAAGGTCTTCATCCGCGCGGCTCGGGAGCGCGGCGAGCCGCTCGATCATGTGCTGCTGTTTGGCCCGCCCGGACTCGGCAAGACGACGCTGGCGCACATCCTGGCGAAGGAGATGGATGCGCCTCTCCGCACCACCGCCGGGCCGGTGCTCGAGCGTGCCGGCGACCTCGCGGCGATCCTCACCAACCTGCAGCCGGGCGATGTCCTCTTCGTCGACGAGATCCACCGCCTCGGGCCGGCGGTCGAGGAGATCCTCTACCCGGCGCTCGAGGACTTCAAGCTCGACCTCGTCATCGGCCAGGGGCCGGCAGCGAGGATCGTCCAGATCGATCTGCCGCGCTTCACCCTGGTCGGCGCGACGACGCGGGCGGGGCTCATCTCTTCGCCCCTGCGCGCGCGCTTCGGCATCGTCCACCGGCTCGATTTCTATCCCCCCGAGCAACTGGCGCGGATCGCCAAGCGCTCGGCCGAGCTCTTGGGCATCGCCTCCGACGCCGCCGGCCTCGACGAGCTCGCGCGCCGGAGCCGCGGCACGCCCCGTATCGCCAACCGGCTGCTGCGCCGGGTGCGCGACTTCGCCCAGGTCGACGCGCACAAGCCCGGGATCGACCTCGCCATGGCGAAGAAAGCTCTCGCGCTTCTCGAAGTCGACGACTTCGGCTTCGACGAGCTCGACCGGCGGATCCTGTCGGTGCTGATCGAGGTCTACGGCGGCGGCCCGGCGGGGATCCAGGCGATCGCCGCCGCCGTCGGCGAAGACCGCGGCACGATCGAGGACCTCTACGAGCCGTACCTGCTGCAGGAGGGTTTCCTGCAGCGCACCCCACGCGGCCGCGTCGCCACCCAG
>JAGOCP010000372.1 GCA_017998715.1 Thermoanaerobaculia bacterium
GAGCGGCTGCCGGTTCTGGTCACGCAGGAGGAAGGAGCACGCGCATGAAGGTCGACGTCCTCGCGATCGGGGCGCACCCGGACGACATCGAAATCTGCTGCGGCGGAGCGCTCGCCCTGATGGCGCGTGCCGGGCGCCGCATCGGCATCCTGCATCTGACCTCGGGCGAAGCCGGGACGCGCGGCACCACCGAAGAGCGCCGGCGCGAAGCCGCGGCTGCGGCCGAGATCCTCGGCGCCCACGAGCTCGAGTTTCTCGCTTTGGGCGACGGCGCGCTGCGCACCGGCGCGGAAGAAGAGGATCAGGTCATCGACGTCTTGCGACGGCTGCGCCCGGAGCTCGTCCTCGGCCCGGCGACGGTCGACCGCCACCCGGACCACGAGCGCGCTCACGCGCTCGTCGCCGCCGCCTGCTTCTACGCCGGTCTGGCGCGCCGGGGCGCGGGGCAGCCGCACCGGCCGGCGGCGCACTTCACTTACATGCAGAACGACTCGTTCGAACCGTCGTTCGTGGTCGACATCAGCGCGGTCTGGGAGATCAAGATGCAGGCGCTCGACGCCTACGGCACGCAGCTTCATCCGCGCCAGGGAGCAACCGATCCCGCAGACGGGCCGGTGACCAAGATCTCGTCGCGCGAGACCCGCCTCGCCATCGAGGGCCGGGCGCGGCACTACGGCGACCAGGTCGGCGCCGAGTTCGGCGAGCCCTATCGCTCCCGCCGTACGCTCGCCGTGGCCGATCCGTGGCAACTTCTTCCCCCGGGCCTGCGTTAATAGAGCCATGCGTATCGGCATCAGCTGTTACCCGACCTTCGGCGGCTCCGGCGTCGTCGCGACCGAGCTCGCCATGGCGCTCGCCGCCGGTGGCGACGAGGTGCACGTCATCAGCTACGCGCTGCCGTCGCGCCTGTCGCTCCTTGCCCCGAGCCTGTTCTTCCACGAAGTCGTCGTGCCGCACTATCCGCTGTTCGAGTATCCGCCCTATTCGCTGGCCCTGGCCTCGAAGATGGCGGAGGTCGCGCGCCACCAGAAGCTCGACCTGATGCACGTGCACTACGCGGTGCCGAACGCGATCTCGGCCGTGCTCGCCAAGCAGATTCTCGCGCCGCTGCCGCTGGCGGTGGTCACGACGCTGCACGGCACCGACATCACCCTCGTCGGCAACGACCCGAGCTATCTCGAGACGACGCGCTTCGGGCTGCGCATGAGCGATGCGGTGACCGCCGTCTCGAGCTCGCTGCGCGCGGCGACCGTCGAACAGCTCGGCCTCGAAGCGAGCCGGATCGAGGTGATCCCGAACTTCATCGACCCGGAACGCTACGCCGAGGTGCGCGGGTCGGCCGGCGCGCGGCGGTGGGCGAAACCGGGCGAGAAGATCCTCATCCACATCTCGAACTTCCGCCCCGTCAAGCGGATCATGGACGTGCTCGACGTCTTCCTCGAGGTGCGCAAGCGCGTGCCGGCGCGGCTGCTGCTCGTCGGCGACGGTCCGGACCGCGCCAAGGCGGAGGAGCGCTGTCGCCGCGGCGGCACCTGCGGCGCAGTGACGTTCCTCGGCAACATCGCCGCGGTCGAGGAGGTTCTCGTCGGCGCCGACCTGTTCCTGCTGCCTTCCGAGAGCGAGTCGTTCGGCCTCGCGGCGCTCGAGGCGCTCTCCTGTGCGGTGCCGGTCGTCGCCAGCACCGCCGGCGGCATCCCGGAGGTGGTCCGCGACGGTGTCGACGGCCTGCTCTATCCGGTAGGCGACACCGCGGCGATGGCCGCTGGAGCGGCCGCATTGCTCGCCGATCCGACGCGGCACTCAAGCTTCTCGGCCGCAGCGCGCGAGGGCGCGGTCGCGCGCTTCGCGGAGGACAAGGTGGTCGGCCAGTACCGGGCGCTCTACGAGCGGGTGCTGGCGAGACTCGGCGGCGTGGACGTGGCGGTGCACGCCGGAGCGGCCAGCTGACGGAGGGCTACCGCGTTCCCACCGGCCGTGCCGAAGCCGAAGTGCGGGAGCTGGGCTCGCGTTTCCTCGCCTATCTCGCGCCTGCGTCTTCGCCCGAAGCGGCGAGAGCTTTTCTCGAAGGGCTGCGCAAGCGTTTCCCCGACGCCACCCACCACTGTTTCGCCTGGCGCATCGGCTGGCCGGCGGAGGAGCGCGCCGCCGACGCCGGCGAGCCCTCCGGCACCGCCGGCCAGCCGATCCTCCGCGCCCTCGCCGGCGCCGGGGTGAGCGACGTCGTGGCGGTCGTCGTGCGCTGGTTCGGCGGCACCAAGCTCGGCAAGGGCGGCCTCGCCCGCGCCTACACCGCCGCCACGCAGGCAGCGCTCGCGGCGCTCCCCACCCGGCAGGAGCTGCCGCGCCGGCGATTTCGGCTCCGGGTTCCCTACGACCGAATCGGTGCGGTCAAGCGGCTCGTCCGGGCACCCGCCGTGGAGCTCGCCAGCGAGAGCTATCTCGCCGACGCCGAGATCGTTCTGGCAGTCGTGGAGAGTGAGCTGCCGGCCTTCCTGGCGACGCTCGAGGAGCTCGGAATTGTCGCCGAACCGGCAGCGGCCTCTGCGCCGTAGACGATGTCCGGGCGAGCGGTCCGATCGCGTTTCTCGACATGGTGCCTTACGCTGCCGAATGTGCCGTCGTCGCTTGTCGGCCCCGGGAGCGGGGTATAAACTCGAAGGCGAATTCAACGCCTGCAGCTTGACCAACTTCTCGTGAGGAGACGCTGACGATGAGCGAACCGTCCGTTCCGCCGCCCCCGGCCGCAGGTTCGAACGACAAGACCCTGATGCTGGTGCTTGCCTACCTTTTCCCGTTGTCGCTGATCCCGCTTCTCACGGAGAAGGAAGACAGGAACGTCCAGTGGCATGCCAAGCACGGCATCGTGCTCGGTGTCGCCTGGGCCATCATCTGGGTCGTCTATCTGATCGTTCTGCAGATTCCGTTCGTCGGCTGCCTCAGTCTCGTGCTGGCTCCGATCATCGGGCTCGGCGCCATGATCGTCACCATCATGGCGATCGTGAAGGCGGTCAACGGCCAGCGTTTCCTCATCCCGGGCCTCTCCGACTACGCGGACAAGTTCTGAGATGAGCGAACCGATGATGCCTCCGCCTCCGCCCACACCGCCGACGGCGCCGGCCTCCGCCGGCTCGAGCCGGGCGACCACCGCCCTCGTCCTCGGCATTCTCGGCTTCCTCTGCTGCCAGTTGTGCGCTCCGTTCGCCTGGTACATCGGCAAGAACGAAGTGAAGGCGATCAAGGACGGCACCAGCCCGGCTGCCGGGCAGGGCACCGCCATGGCGGGGATGATCCTCGGCATCATCGGCACGATCTTCCTCGTCCTCGGCATCGTCTGGCTCTTCTTCGCCGGCGGCCTGGCGATCATGTCGGCGATGGCGGGAGCGGCCGGGAACTAGCCTGCAAGAAAGCCCGGCGACTCCGGCGATGTCGGCGGCACGGCTCTGGTGGGCGACGGGCTTCGGGCTCGTCGCCCTTTTTCTTGCCCTCTCCTTCTGGGATCCGGCGACCGCCGGCGGGCCCGATCTCTGCGTCTT
>JAGOCP010000076.1 GCA_017998715.1 Thermoanaerobaculia bacterium
GAGCGGGAGGGCCAATCCGCAGCCGATCACGCAGCCGACGAGCGAGAACTCCTCCATCGACAGGCCGGCGGCGAAGAGGAACGGCAGCGCCCCGAGCAGCAGCAGAAGCAGGAGGAAGACGAGAAAGAGATTGACCACCCAGAAGATCCGCAGGCCGTAGAGGCTCGCCCAGCCGATGAAACCGGCCCAGGTGAAGGTGCGGAAGACCGCCGCCGGCGCTCGGCGCATCACCGGTGCCTGCGCTTCACCGGCGAGCAGCACAGCGAGGGTGCCGGCCTGGAACCAGCAGTGCAGGATGAAGACCATCGTCCCCACCACCACCATGACCAGCAGGCCGAGTCCGAGCATCGATGCCAGCTGGCCGAAATCGAGCCTGACGTCCGCGAGCGTCTGCGCCAGGGCCTCCGGAGAGCCGGCGGTGAAGGCTTTGAGCGGCACGCCGAGACGGACGAAGAAGTAGAGCAGCGGCACGACGATCGACGCCGCGAGCAGCAGGCCGGAGGCGACCTGCACCAGGATCAGCTCGCGGTTGGCGCGCACGTTGGCGAAGCCGCGACCCAGCGCGTCGATGGCGGAGAGGCGCGGCGCCGTCACGGGCGCACCGCCTCGGAGCGCCCCTGCTTCGTCCGGCGCGCCTTGCGGAAATCGTCCACCTCGAGCGAAATCACCTCCGCCATCTCGTAGAGGCGCGAAACCAGCGGTGGCGTCAGCCGCCGCTCGAGCAGATCGGTGTCGGCCAGATTCGAGTTCGTGGCGAGCTCGAGGCGGAAGTTGCTGGTGAAGATCGTCGGCAGGCGATGGGTATAGCGGTGATTGAGCACCAGATACAGGATGTCCTTGACGAACGGTGTCGGGTTCTGCGCCCCGAGCTCGTCGATGACCAGCAGCTCGGCCTCCATGACCGGATCGAGGATGTCGTGTTTCGACTCCGGCGAAGCCGGGTCGAAAGTCGACTGGATCTGATTGATGAGCGACGAAAAATCGACGAATCGACCGCGCAGGCTGTAGCGCCGGATCAGCGCGCCGAGCACGGCGGCAGCGAGATGCGTCTTGCCGGAACCCGGCGGACCGACGAGCAGCAGACCGGTCTGGCGGAAGGTGCCTTCCGGCGTCAGGAATTCGTGCACGTAGCGCGTGCAGCGCTCCTTGGCTTCCTGCAGCGCCAGCACGGGCGCCGCCGAGTAGCCGGCGAGCTTGAAGCTGCCGAGCGTGCAGTCCTTGTAACGCGGTGGAATGCCCGAGCTGTCGAGCAGGCGGGGGACGAGCAGCTCTTTGCGGCAAGGGCAAGGACGCGCGGTGCCGGCGCCGCCGTCGTCGGCGACGAGCCAGCCCCGCCCTTCGCACTGCGGGCAATCGGGTTTCGCGATCGGATCCGTCACGACCGGGATCGTAACAGCGTGGCGACCCCGCCGCTCCCGGGGGACCCGCGGGCTAGCGCCGCACCAGAGCCCGCGGCGCGGCGGGTACGAGCGCGCGGGCGCGGTCGATCTCGGGGGGGCGGGAGCGCAGCTCACGGCGGAGCTCAGCGGCCACCCGCGTCATTTCGGACTCGAGGGCAGCCAGCTGGTCGCGCAGGTTGAGGATCACCTCGACCCCGGCGAGATTCACCCCGAGGTCGCGGGTCAGGGTCAGGATGGCCTCGAGGCGCTCGATGGCGCGCTGGTCATAGAGCCGGGTGTTGCCGGCACTCCGCGCCGGCACGATCAGCCCTTCACGTTCGTAGAGGCGCAGCGTCTGCGGATGGATGCCGTACTGCTCGGCGACCACCGAGATCATGACGTAGCGCGGTGCTTCGGCAGGCTTCTTGCGCGGCATCGCGAAGACTCCACGGGCCGGAAGAGGAGTGACCCCCTTCCGGCCCGAACCAGCTTCAGTTGGACTTCGACTCCGCGTCGACGACTTCGGCGTCGATCACGTCTTCGCCGCTCGCGCCCTGCCCCGCCTGCGCTCCGGCGCCATTGCCGCCGCTCTCCGGCGGCGCGCCGGCATTCTTGTACATCGCCTCTGCCAACTTGTGCGACGCCTGGGTGAGGCGCTGTTCGGCCGCCTCGATGACCGAGCCGTCTTCGCTCTCCATCGCCTTCTTGGCATCCGCCAGCGCCGACTCGAGCTCGCCCAACTCGGCGGGCTGGAGCTTCTCCTTGTGCTCGCCGAGGTTCTTCTCGGTCGAGTAGATCAGGCCGTCGATGCGATTCCTCGCCTCGACCGCCTTGCGCCGCTGCTTGTCCTCGTCGGCGTGCGATTCGGCGTCGTAGACCATCTTCTTGATCTCGTCCTCGGCGAGGCCCGACGAGGCCGTGATGGTGATCTTCTGCTCCTTGCCGGTGCCGCGGTCCTTGGCCGAGACGTTGACGATGCCGTTGGCGTCGATGTCGAAGGTCACCTCGACCTGCGGCACGCCGCGCGGCGCCGGCGGGATGCCGACCAGATTGAAGCGGCCGAGCGTGCGGTTGCCGGCGGCCATCTCGCGCTCGCCCTGCAGCACGTGGACCTCGACCTGCGTCTGACTGTCGGAGGCGGTCGAAAAGACCTCGCTCTTCCGGGTCGGAATCGTGGTGTTGCGCTCGATCAGCTTGGTGAAGACGCCGCCCAGGGTTTCGATGCCGAGCGACAGCGGCGTCACGTCGAGCAGCAGCATGTCCTTGACGTCGCCCTTGAGCACGCCGCCCTGAACCGCCGCGCCGACCGCCACGACCTCGTCGGGGTTGACGCCCTTCGAAGGCTCGCGGCCGAAGACCTCCTTGACCAGCGCCTGGATCGCCGGCATCCGCGTCTGGCCGCCGACCAGCACGACCTCGTGGATGTCGCCGGTGCCGAGACCGGCATCCTTGAGCGCCTGCCGGCAGGGGCCGGCCGACTTGCGGATGATCGCCTCGACCAACTGCTCGAGCTTGGCGCGGGTGAGCTTCAGGTTGAGGTGCTTCGGACCGTTCTGGTCGGCGGTGATGAACGGCAGGTTGACCTCCGTCTCCATCGCCGAGGAGAGCTCGATCTTCGCCTTCTCCGCTGCCTCGCGCAGGCGCTGCATCGCCATCGGATCCTTGCCGAGGTCGATCCCTTCCTGCTTCTTGAACTCCTCGAGCAGCCACTCGATGACCCGCTGGTCGATGTTGTCACCACCGAGATGGGTGTCGCCGTTGGTCGCCTTGACCTCGACGACGCCGTCGCCCACCTCGAGGATCGAGATGTCGAAGGTGCCGCCGCCGAAGTCGTAGACCGCGATGGTCTGGTCCTTCTTCTTGTCCAGGCCGTAGGCGAGCGCCGCCGCGGTCGGCTCGTTGACCAGCCGCTTGACGTCGAGGCCGGCGATCTTGCCGGCGTCCTTGGTGGCCTGGCGCTGGGCGTCGTTGAAGTAGGCCGGCACGGTGATCACCGCCTCGGTGACCTTCTCGCCCAGATAGTCCTCGGCCGCCTGCTTGAGCTTGCCGAGGATCATCGCCGAGATCTCCGGCGGCGAGAACAGCTTGCCGTCGATCGACACCCGGCAGTCGCCGTTCTCGGCGCTCTCGACCTTGTACGGCACCATCTTCAGCTCTTCGCCGACCTCGTTGAAGTGGCGGCCCATGAAGCGCTTGATCGAAAAGACGGTGTTGCGCGGATTGGTCACCGACTGGCGCTTGGCGACCTGGCCGACCAGCCGCTCCCCGCTCTTGGTGAATCCGACCACCGAGGGGGTGGTGCGGCTACCTTCCGCATTGGCGATGACTTTCGACTCGCCGCCTTCCATGATGGCGACCACGCTGTTCGTGGTGCCGAGGTCGATACCGATGATTTTGCTCATTTGCGCTCTCCTTGTCTCCCTTGAATTCTAAATCTAAGTGGCAGGGAGTCAACCCTGCTCGCAGTATAGTTGACAATCCGGCGCTTAGATTTATTCCAGAGGGAAGCAAGAAGCGACGAAACTGCGAGAAATGGGGGGGGTCAGTCCAGAAGGACGAGCGGAATGCCCTCGTCCTCGCGCAAACCGCGGAAGAACTCGGGATCGACCGCAAAGTCCCCCGAAATGGTCTCCGTCACCGCCAGGGAGGTTTCGGCGCCTCCCCGGTTCCGCGGCTGCAGGGTGTAGGAGAGGCCTTCGGCGCGGTAATCCAGGTTCGCCCCGGCGCGGCGCCTCAGGGCATGCGCGGGCAGCAGCTGGCGCTCGACCAGTTCTTCCAGCCGGGCCGGATAGGCGCCCTCGAGCAGGAAATGCGTCCGCGCCGCACGGTCGATCAGCAGCGCCTGGGAGACCCGCACCTGGCGTTCGAGCGTGGCGCGATCGCTGCGCAGCCAGGGGAACGGAAACAGCAGACTGGCGGGTTGGCGAGACGCGAGCACGAGGCAGGCCACCAGCCCGGCTCCGCAGGCGGCTCCGAGGAGCCGCCCGACCAGCACCCCGCGCGACGCGGAGGCCGACTCCACCGGCAGCTCGATGCGCTCCGCTGCGGCCGCGCGCCGCATCTGGCTCGCCACGGTCGGCGCCGCAGCCGTGACCGCAGGCGTAGCCGAAGGCGGGGCAACGCGGTCCCCCTCGCCGCCGAGATCCGCCGGTTCGGCTGCCGAGCGCGGCCGAACCAGGCCACCTTGCAGCAGGCGGAAGAGGCTGTAGAGGGTCTTGTACTCGCCGAGACCGGTCATCTCGGCGATCTCCGTGGCGGAAGCGCGCCCGTCGAGCCGATTCAAGACGCGTTCGTCGTCGGCGCTGATCCAGATCTCGCCCGGGTCGTCCCCCGGCAGATCGCCGTCGCGCCCGAGCAGGCGCAGGACGCGCTGCGTCGGCAGGCGTTCGTAGGCGACGAAGCCGTGCGGCAGCGTGCCGGAGAGCGTCCCCTCACCCAGCAGATCGCCGATCGAACGCATGAGCAGCTCTTCGACGGAGATCGGTTGCACGCCCTCTTCGAAGGAGACCTCTTCGCCGGAATAGAACTTGAACTCGCCTTCGCTCCAACGCAGCACCTGCAGCAGCAGGCGGTAAGTCTGCTGGCGCAGGGCGCCGAGCAGTTGCTGCCGGGAGAGGATGCCGCGATCGACGAGATAGTCGGCGAGGCGTTGACCGGAGCTCTTGTGCCCCTCAGAGACCCGCGCGAAGTCCTCGGGACGCACGATTCCCTGGCTCGCCAGGACCTCGCCCAGACCCTCTTCGAAGTTCTGGTTCAGCGCGTCGGCGGCGACGATCTCGCCGCGCAGGAACGAGACGGCGAGGATGTCGTGCTCACCCTGAACGGTCAGAATTCCGGTCTTCAGCTGCTGCGCGATCATCTGCAGGATGTCGGGCAGCCGGAAAACCCGGAGATCTCCTTCGAGTGCCACGGCCGATCCCTACTCCCCTTCTCCGAGCTCGTTCCGCACGCAGAGCCCGACGTAGAGGCAGAGAGCGAGCGCGAAGAGCACCCAGGGCAGAGCCGGGGGAAGTCCCCCGGCCACGGGAACGCCGATACCGACCGAAAACAGCAGCGGCAGCATTACCACCGTGGCGAAGGCGAGCACGCTCAGGACGACCTTGCCGCCTTCGCCGAGCTCCGCCTGCGAGAGCGCCGGGAAAAGGGCCCGCAGCCAACGCGAGAACGGATCCGAACGCCAGGCGAGCCACGAGCTCGGTTGACCGAAGCCTTTCCCGCGCCGCATCAGATGCAGGCCGAGGGCGAGCGCGGCGGCGAGGCCGGCTCCGGCCATCGACGCCCAGCCGCCGACAGCGCGCATCGCCGACGAGCCCTCCGACGGCACCTCCGCCCAGGCGGCGATCAGCAGCGACCGAATCTCCCCGCTGCGCGCGAGACCGCCGTTGTAGGTCAACACCCGGTCGGCGTTCGGCGTGCGGATCCAGCGGTCGACCTGCTCGGCGTCGATCTCCTTCGCCTGCGCCAGCGCCTTGCGCGACTCCTCGAACTGGTAGGTCTCGGAGTACGAGAGCGAAAGGTCGTAGAACGCTCCAGCCGGCGCGGGAACGGTTCCCGCCGCGCGCAGGAAGTACTCGTTGGCGACGGCGAAGTCGGCCTTGCGGAAATGGTAGGCGCCGAGATTCAGCAGCACGGGAACATTCTGCGGTTCGCTCTCGAGTACCCGCCGATAGATGACCCGCGCCTCGTCCCACTGACCCAGTGTCCGGTTCACGTCGCCGATCAGCTCGACGACCGCCGGATCGCCGCCGATCGCCGCTTTGAGCACCTGCAGGTCGCCGAACAGGCCGCCGTAGAGGCGGCCTTCGGCGAGATTCGCCAGCGCCCGCATCGGCGGCGAGAGGGCGATGGCGACCCTCTGCTGCGCGGCAGCGGCGACCCACGGTGCGAAACTGGCGA
Organism: Thermoanaerobaculia bacterium; assembly: GCA_017998715.1. Lineage (GTDB taxonomy): Bacteria > Acidobacteriota > Thermoanaerobaculia > Multivoradales > JAGPDF01 > JAGPDF01. The sequence goes on from JAGOCP010000076.1 coordinate 6,276, forward strand.
GCAGCCAGACGCCGACGGTCGCCCAGCGCTCACTGCGGCTGCCGTAGCCCCACAGCAGCGCCGACCAGAAGAGCAGCAGCCACAGGGGGCCGGAAGGCAGAGCAAGCGGCCAGAGCAGCGCCAACCCGACGCAAAGCGTGGCACTCGCCGGTCGCAGCCGCTTCGTCAGTACACGCTGCAGGTCGGCGATGACGGCGCTCCCCTTGGTCGCCACCTCGACCAGCACGAAGAGCGCCGCCGCGACCCACAGCACGGCGAGCCACCAGAGGAGGAGCTCGGCGACGAAGACCGTGCGCTCGGTCGAGCCCAGCAGGCGGTAGAAACCCGAACCCGTCGCGCCGATCGCCTCCAGGTAAGCACCGCGCTGCCGCGCCAGGGCAGCGCGCGCGAAGGCGACCTCGGGCCGCAGCGGATCGAGCGTCTCCGCCGCGGCGATGGCCCACTGGGCGCGCTCGAACTTGCCTTCGCGGCCGGACTGCAGGGCGAGCGCCGCGGCGCCGAGCGAAAAATCGACCAGCCGCGTCATGCCCACCTGCCGGGCGTTGGCGTTGAGGGCGTGCAGCGCCTCCTCGGCCTTTGCCGGATTGTCCTGGTAGAAGCTGCTCACCCACTGCAACCACGACTCCTGGAGGCGGTGCAGCGAGTGCCGCGTGCCACGGGTGAGCTCGAAGTTGGCGCTCGGCCCACCGGCGCTCTGCGCGGCGAGCGGCGCGACTTCGCCGCCGAGCGCGAGCAAGAGCGCGAGCAAGAGGGCCGGCGCGCCTGCCGGCGACCGGCGGCGCAGGTCAGCCGCGCTTCTGGACATAGCGCACGCGCAGCCGATAGAGCAGATCCTCGAGCACTGCCTGCTCCTGGGCGGTGAGGTTTCCGGCCGTGCGCTGGCGCAGCACATCGAGCAGGTCGATGTGCAGGCGGGCCGCCTCCAGGTTTTCCATCGTCTGACCGTCGGGCAAGGCCGCATCCCCGAGGTAGAACGGCACCGGCTCGGTGAGCACGCCGACGAGGTCGAGAAAGGTCGGACCCAGCCCGGCGGGGGCACCGGGGATCTCGAGTCGCGGCGTGGAGCCCGAGGCGGCGGGACTCTGCAGCACCTCCGGCGCTTCGGCAGGCGCCGGGAGAGTCGGCTCGGCGGCAGGCATCGGCGGTTCCGGCGGCGCGCCTTCGGCGGGCGGGGCGTAGTCCTCCCGCACTCGCCCATCCGGGGTGAACATCCGTCGATCTGTGACTTTGATCTCGCCCACGGGCAGTGATTTCTTTTCGACTATGCTAACAAGCGCGCTTTCGCATCGGCAACCGTCCGCCCCTGGAGGCGGCACAACGACGAGGGCGCCTTCGAGAATGTCCGATCCGACACCACCCACCCCACCTCCGCCCGCCGGCGGCGCTGCGACCTTCGCCGGCGCCGCCACCGACCTCGCCCGATTGACCGCCCTGGTCGCGCGCCTGCGCGCCCCCGACGGCTGTCCCTGGGATCGCGAGCAGACCTTACCCGATTTGCGGGCCTATCTGCTGGAGGAGGCCCACGAAGTCGCCGCGGCACTCGACAGCGGCGACCGCAGCGAGCTTCTGGCCGAGTTGGGCGACCTGCTCTTCCAGGTTGCCTTCATCGCCCGGCTCGTCGAGGAGGCCGGCGGTTTTGCGCTCGCCGCCACCCTCGACGCGGTCGAAGCCAAGATGATCTCCCGCCATCCGCACGTCTTCGGCGGCGAGACCCTGGCTTCGGCCAAGGCGGTCCGGGAAGCGTGGGAGCGGCGCAAGGTGAGAACCCAGGAAGGCGAACGCCGATCGCTGCTCGACGGCGCCACCTCTGCCTCGCTGCCGGCGCTGGTCGCCGCCTACCGCCTGACCCAGAAAGCCGCCGGCGTCGGCTTCGACTGGAGCGCCGCGGGCGAAGTCGTTGCCAAGCTCGACGAAGAGATCGCCGAGCTCAAGGAGGTCCTGGCGGATCCCGGTGAAGCGGCGACTTTGCGCCAGAGGCGGACCGAGGAGATCGGCGACCTGCTGTTCACCGTCGCCAACCTCGCCCGCCACCTCGAGATCGATCCCGAAGGCGCGCTGGCTTCCGCCAACCTCAAGTTCCGCCGACGCTTCGCCGCCGTCGAAGCCGGACTCGCGCGCGCCGGCAAGAACGTCGCCGAGGCGACGCTCGACGAGATGGAGGCCGAGTGGCAGGCCGCCAAGCTCGACGAGAAGCGCCCCGGCTAGGCGCCGAGGTTCCGCCCGATGAAGATCGCCCTGGTCTGGAGCGGCCCCGTCACGCTCGATCGCATCTCGTTCCGGCACGAGAACTACCAGGCGGGATGGAATGCCCTCGGACATCATGCCGTACTGGTGACCGCAGCGGAGCTCGCCGGCGGCTACTCCGGGGAGACCCACCTCGTGGCGCATCGCGAAGAGCTCGACAAGGTCGAGACCTGGCGCCGCCTCGGCGCCGAGGTTGCCGTCGGCATCACCTGGCACCGCATGTCGCCGATGCTCGCGGCGATCCGCGCAGCGGGGACGCAGGTGGTGGCGATCGCCGACTCCGACGGTCAGGTCGGCTTTGCCGCCCATCCGCGGATCTCCTGGCTGCGTATCGGCGCCTACCAGGAGAGCTTCGCCGGGCGGTTGCGCGCGCTGCGCTACTTTTGTCGCCGCTTCGCCGCGAGCACCCTGCGCCGCGACCCCGAGGAGCTCGAGTTCGTTGCCAGCACCCGCGCCTCCGATCGGGTCGTGCTCGGCAGCGCGCCGGCCATCGCCCATTTCGCGCGCTTCCTGCGCCAGCAGCACGCCGGGGAGCTCGCCGACCGCCTGCGCGAAGTGCCTTTTGCGGTTCCGGCGGAGTTCTGCACCCGGCCGATTCCGGCGAAGGTCGACCGGGTGGTCGCCATCGGCCGCTGGAGCGATCCGCAGAAGGACGCGCCCCTGCTCGCCGCGGCGCTCGCCCGATTCTTCGCCCACCGCCGCGCCACCGAAGTGGTCGTCTTCGGCGCCGGCGCCGACGAGGCGTTCGGTGAGCTCGCCGGGCGCGAGCACCGCCTGCGGCTCGCCGGCATCCAGGAGCCACACGTCGTCGCGGAGACCCTGGCCGGGAGCCGCGCAGCGCTCTTCTCTTCGCGCTGGGAGACCGGCCCGCACGCCGCCACCGAGGCGCTGGCGCTCGGCGCGACGCTGGTCGCGGCGCCGATGCCGAACCTCGCCGGCATGATCGACGACGGGCGCTACGGCTCGCTCGCCGCCAGCCGCAGGCCGGAAGCGCTCGCCCAAGCCCTCGCCGACGAGGTCGCAGCCTGGGACGCCGGGCGCCGCCAGGCGCAGGCGATCGCCGCCCACTGGCGTGCGCGCCTCTCGCCAGTGGCGGTGAGCCGCAGCCTCCTCGAGACGCTCTCGGTCTGACCTCTCAGGATCCCGCCGCCACCAGGGCGAGCAGGACCCCTTCCTCGTCGCGATAGAGCTCGCGAAATTCTGCCGAACCGGCAATGGCCTCGACGACCGCCGCCGGGACCAGGGCCCGCGGCAGCAGGAGCTCGCCGGCGCCGAGCTCGCGGAGCTTTCCGGCGAGGGCCTCGGGGCGTTCGAGGAGAGGCAGCACGAGCCCGTAGCGCTGGGGACCGCTCCAGTCACCGAGCAGGGCCGCGCCGCCGAAGTCGTGCAGGCGCTCGCCGTGCAGGGCGTAGAGCGGCACCCGCTCGAGCCCGTGCGCGCGCCGGAAGAGCATCGCCCGATAGAGCGGCAGCCGGCGCGCGAGGTGAGCGTCGATCGCCGCCGCGGCGACCGGTGGCGGTCCGAGGAGGCGGGTGCGCCAGAGCGCATAGGCCGGCCCCGTCGCCACTCCCGCGACGAGCAGCACGATCGCGGCGGCGGCCACCCGACGAGGTCCCGAGGGGCTGCGTGCGGCAGCGCGTTCGACCAGGTCGCGAAGCGCCGTGACGAGCAGAATCGTCAGCAACGGCGAGAACGACATGAAGTAGCGCGCATCGCGCGGCAGCGCGAGGAAGGCGACGGCATAGCCGGCGAGGAGCGCGACCCAGAGGCGCGTCCAGCGCTGGCGCCAGGCGACATAGAGCAGCAGCGGCAGCGCCACGAGGACCAGGGGCGAGGCGGGCGGCTGCTGGTTGGTGCGCGCGCGGTCGACCACCATGTCCCAACCGAGGCGAACGAGATCGCGCCCGCCGCGCATCCAATCGAAGGAGACGCCGGAGCCGACGACGTCGGTGATCCCGCTCCATTCGCTCGCACCGAAGAGCGGCGCGAGGAAAGGAAAGAGAGGATTGCCGGAGAGCGCCCAGATGAGCGCGTACCAGGGGCCGCCGGCGAGCGCCGCGGCGCCCGTGAAAATAGCCATCGCGCGCAGCCGGGCGCCGCGCCCGGCCTCCCAGCCGGCGGCGAGCGCCAGGGCAGCAGCGAGATAGAGACCGAGGTACTTGGTCGCCGCCGCCCAGCCGGCGAAGGCGCCGGCCGCAAGGAGCCAGACAGCCGAGCGCTCGCGCCGCCAACGCTCGAACGCCACCGCCGCCGCAGTCGCGAACAGCGTCAGGAGAGGCTCGATGAAGGTCGAGCCGGCGTAGAAGACGACGATCGGCTGCCCGATCCAGATCGCCGCCGGCGCCAGTGCCCAGATCCACGCGGCCTTGGCGTCGAGAGCTCCGGCACAGCGCTCGCGCCCCCAGACGACGAGCAGGAGCGCGGTGACGGCCGTCGCGAGCAGCGACACGCCGTGCGCCGTCGAAGCGCGCCCGAGCAGCAGCGCCGGCGCGAAGAGAGTCTCGCCGAGGAGCGGAAAGACCGGCGTGCGGAGATTCTCGACGAAGACATAGCGGCCCTGTTCGACGAGGCTGCGGGCAAGCGGCAGATGGTAGACCGTGTCGTCCCAGGCCACCGGCGGATAGAGCGCCAGCCAGGCCGGACCGGCGAGCGCGACCGCGACGAAGAGGCCGAGCGCGCGCTGCCGGGGTCGAGTGCGCGCCAACATCGCGGTGAGCGCCCGGCGCGCCGCCCGCAGGCCGCTGCGCCCGCACACCAGCGCGAGTGCAACGAGCACCACCAGGGCACCGGCGCCGAAGCGGCCGCCGAGCCCGAACAAAAAGAGCGCCTGTCCGAGCACGCCGAGCCCCAGGGTCACTCCGAGCGCCAGCTGCAAGGGAGCGTCGCTGGCCGGATCCGCAAGGCGCCCTTCACCCGCAGCCGCACCGGCCGTGAGGCGCGCGGCGAGAGCGCTGCCGGCGGCGAGCGCCAGCGCCGCGAGGAGCACCGCAAAAAACAGCGGCGAAGTCAGGAGCAGGATGTCGATGAGCGCACTCAATCCGGGCGCTCTCGCGCGTCTGCCAGCCCGCGAAGCAGGTTTTCGTAGTCCACCGCGAGTCGGCCCCAGGCGTAGGCTGCGGCGCGGCGTCGCGCCGCCGCGGCGAGCTCCAGGCGGCGCGGTTCGTCGGCCAGCACCTCGCGGATCGCGGCGGCGAGGGCCGGAGCCGATGCCTCCGTCATGCGACCTTCGACGCCGTCGCGCACGAGCTCGCTCACCGCGCTCTCCTGCGAGCGGCAGTGGACGACGGGCAGGCCGGCCGCCATCGCTTCGAGCGGCACCAGGCCGAAGCCTTCGCGGGTCGACGGATGAACCGCGATCTGCGCCGCTCCGAAGCCTCGCCAGACTGCGGCGAGCGAATCCACCGTGCCGTGGAAGACGATGCGATCGCGCACTCCGAGCGCCGCGGCGCGCGCTTCCAGCCGCGGGCGCTCCGGGCCGTCACCGAAGATGGCGACGAGCGGGAGAGCCGGCGCCCTCCTGCCGCCTCTCCTCCCGTCGGCAACCTCGCCCAGGTGCGGCAGAGCATCGATCAACAGGTCGACACGTTTGTGCGCCAGCAGTCTGCCGGCGACGACGATCGGCGGGCCGGGCGGCGCGAGCGCGGCCTCGTCGACCGCCCGCTGGACCGCCGCCAGATCGACACCGCAGGGAGCGAAGGCGACCTCGTCGCCGGCGCGCTGCGGCCGCAGGCGCGCCAGGCGCTCGCGCCCGAGGCTGCTGGTCGCGGCGACGCGACGGCCGAGGCGGGCGGCGGCGCGTTCGAGCACCCGGTAGACAGGCGCCCGCGTCGCGCCCATGTAAGTCTTCCAGTAGGCCCCCCAGACCTCGTACCAGACGACGAGCAGCGGCACGCCCGCCAGGCGGCAGGCTGCCGACAAACCCGGAAGATGGAAGAACGGCATGCTCGCTGTCTCGACGACGTCGAAGCGACCCGGCCCGATCGCGAGCGAGCGCAGGGCGAAACCGAGAGCCCGGCGGTGGCTGCGCCGGCTGTCGGAGCGGTAGAGCGCCCGCGGATCGCCGAGCAGGAGGCGCTCTACCCTCGCTGCCGCGCCGCCCTCTGACGCCTCCTCCGCAACTCGCTGACGCCCGAAGCCGGCGAGCGTCACGCGATGGCCGCGCTCGGCGAGCGCCAGGGCGATCTCATGGTTGCGCGACTCGATCCCTCCGGCGTGGTCGGGATAGAGCGACTCGTTGAGCAGCAGCAGGCGAAGTGGCCGTCCGTCGCGCAGCGACGGGAGACCGGAGTCGGCTGAGGCCACCTCAGCGCCCCTTCGCCGCTGCCGCGGCCTTCCCCTCTGCGGGAGCGAGCATGGGCTGGAGCGCGTCGGCGACGAGGCGCGCGACGATGCGTTGACCCTCCGCCGATGGGTGAATGCCGTCCGCCTGGTTCAGCTTCGGATCGGCCGCGACGCCGGCGAGCAGGAAGGGGACGAACGCCAGATCGAGCTCGCGCGCCAGCCGGGAGTAGAGCGCTTCGAAGTCCCGCGTGTAGTCGGGGCCGTAGTTCGGCGGCATCTTCATGCCGGCGAGCAAGACCTGCGCTCCCGCAGCGCGGGCGCGCCGCACGATCTCGCGCA
>JAGOCP010000373.1 GCA_017998715.1 Thermoanaerobaculia bacterium
TCTCTGCGGACGGCGGGGAAGGAGCCGACCCGGAGCTTGCAGCGCTGCTGCGGCGGAAGATCGGCGAGCACCACGCCGTCGTGGCGCGCATCGCCGAGGACCCGGAGGTCGTGCGCGCCTTCGCCGTGCAGGGCGCGACCGTGCCTGCCTCGACGCTACGTCTGCGGCTGCGCCAGCTCGCTCTCGACGGCGAGCTCGAGGCGGTGCGGCGGAAAGAGAAGGTCGACATCACCGCGGTGCGCCGCGCTCTGATCCGCCACGGGTCGGCCGAAGAGGCGGCGAAGGCGCTCGGCATCTCGCGCGACAGCCTGCAGTGGATCCTGCGTCGCGCCGGCCTGACGGTGCGCAAGGTGATCGTCGAGGGACGTACTTGACCCGAATCCGGCTGGCATTCGGAGTCCTGGTGGCCTGGACGCTCCTGGGCAGCGTGAGCGCCGAAGCGCTCGATCCGAACCGGCTGCCGTCGCAGTATCGGACGCAGGTCTGGGGCACCGCCGAAGGACTGCCCTCGATGTCGGTCTCGGTGATCGCGCAGACGCCGGACGGCTATCTCTGGGTCGGAACGACAGAAGGGCTGGCGCGCTTCGACGGCAGCCGCTTCTTCGTCTTCGATCGCTCCAACACTCCCGCCTTCAGACTCAACGAGATCCGCGCGCTCTGCGTCGACCGCTCCGGAACGCTCTGGGTCGGGTTCGCGGGGTCGGGTCTGGCGCGGCGCGAGGGCGACAGCTTCGTCGCCGTCGCGACTCCGGAATCGGGCATATTCTGGATCGGCGAGGACGCGCGTGCGCTCTGGCTGGCCGGCGAGCATGGCCTGTGGCGGCGCCGAGGCGAGGACTTCGAGAACGTGGCCCTGGGCACGGGAAGCCAGGCAGTTGCGTCGGCCATGTTCGACCGGTCGGGGGCGATCTGGCTCGGCATGATCGACGGCCGCATTCGCGTCGAAAGGCCGGATGGCACTTTCGAGCAGGTGAGCGATCCGGGAGATCAGGGCCAGCCGTCGAAGGTCTGGCTCGACTCCGACGGCCGGGTTTCCACCTTTACCGCTCAGGTCGCCTGGACGCGACAAGGAGGCAGCTGGGAGCGCAAGCGAGTGAGCCTGCCGACGGGCGTGGGGGCGGGCGGGAATGTCCTCGTCGATGCCGATGGCTCGAACTGGATCGGGCTCTATCCGACCGGCGGCGCGGCGCGGCTGCGCGAGGACCGTGTCGACCTCTTTTCAATGCAACATCCGGTTGCGGTCGGTCGCTTCGGCGCCCTGTTCGAGGACCGCGAAGGCAATCTCTGGCTGGGCAGCTGGACCCACGGCCTGATGCGGATGTCGGACGGGCCGATGGCTTCCTGGTCGAGCGCGGAAGGACTCTCGTCCGACGCTGCCCGGACGCTACTCGAAGCGGACGACGGAGCGATCTGGGTCGGCACGACCGACGGTCTGAACCGGATCTCCGAAGGCAGTGTCGCCACGTTCCGCAGGGCGCAACCTGCGGACGCGCAGCGGGCGCACAACTGGTACTACTCCCTCGCCCCCGACGATGAGGGCGGCCTCTGGATCGGGAGCCAGGCCGGTCTGGTGCAGTTTCGCGACGGCCGGTTTCTGCGGCGTGACGATTGGGGAGCGGTCGACGGCTTCGGTGTCTTCTCGCTGCTGCGCGCCCGCGACGGCGTACTCTGGATCGGCGCCACCCTCAACGCAACTACGAAGGCGCCGGTCCATCGGCTGCTCGGCAAGCACCTGTCTTCCTACGATCTCGACCTCGACATCCCCTTCTCCCTGCTCGAGGATCGCCTTGGACGCTTGTGGGTGGCCGGCAAGGGCGGACTCTTCTCGATTTCGGCGAGCGGCGCCGTGGTGCACCATCCGACGCCGGTAGAGCCGCTGCACCAGCTCTTCATGAGCTCCACCGAGGATTCCCGCGGCGACCTCTGGTTCGGGACGCTCGAAGGCGGCATCGTGCGCTATCGCAACGGACAGTTCCGCTTGCTGCGCCGCCAGGACGGACTGTTCGACGACACGGCGTGGGCGATTGTCGACGACGGTCTGGGTTACCTCTGGGTCTCCTGCGCGCGCGGCCTCTACCGCATGGCCTTGACCGACCTCGACGCCTACTTCTCCGGCGCCGCGCCGAAAGTCCGCTACCGTCTCTTCGGCGTCGAGGACGGCCTGGCCTCGGCGACTTTCGAGGGCGGCAACGGCAACGCCGGCATCCGGGCGCGCGACGGCAGGCTCTGGTTCGCGTCGATGAAGGGCGCGGCGGTGGTGGATCCCGCCGCCGTCGAGCCTCTGCCTTCACCAGCGGCGCGGATCGAGGAGGTCCGCATCGGCGGCCAGCGGGTGCCTGCCGACGCGGCGATCACGCTCGGGCCCGGCGACTATCGCATGGAGCTCGACTACACCGCCTTTCATTTCCGCGCGCCGAATCGCTTACGCTTCCGCTATCGCCTCGACGGCGTCGACCACGACTGGGTCGAGGCCGGGGCGCGCCGCCATGCCGAGTATCCGGCGGTCCCCGCCGGTGACCACCGGTTCACCGTTCAGGCGTCGCTCGACGGCGAGAGTTGGGGAGAGCCGGCGGAGCTGCCGGTCTCGATCGCCGCGCCGTTCTGGAAACGACCGTGGTTCTTCGCCGCCGCTGCGCTGGCGCTGGTTGCGCTCGGGCTCGCCATTCAACGCGCCCGCGTCGCGCAGCTGCGGCGCCGCGCGGGGGAGCTCGAGGGGATGGTCGACTTCAGCCGCAGCGTGGCCGGCGTGCTCGAGCCGGAAGAGATCGGCCGGCAGCTCGAGCGCGCCTTCGTCGCGCGTTGGGGAGAGGGGCCGCGGCTCGTCTACGCGGCACGCGAGGGGAGAGCGGCCCAGCGCGTCGCGACCCGGCTCGAGTCGGAGCTCGTGCTCGATCCGGAAGGGGTCGCGGCGCTCTTTGCCGACTGGCGGCGTCCCCTGCGCCTGGCGGAAGCGATGATGGACGCGCGCAACGCCGCCGGTCCGCTGGGCGCTTTGTATCGCTCCGGGCTCCTGCTCGCCGCGCCGCTGGTCTCCGGCGAAACCGCCTTCGGATTGCTCGCCGTCGGCGGCGAGCGGGCACGGGCGGGCCAGGCGTCGGACCTCGCCCACCTCTCGGCGCTCGCCGCGCAGGCGGCGATGGCGCTCGAGGGCGCCTGGCAAGCACAGGAGGCGACGCGCTGGCGGCACGTCTCCGAGGCCCGCGGCGAGTGGCTGCAGCTCGACCTCGCCGCTCGCCTCGTCTTCGCGACGGTGGCGCGGCAGGGCTTCACCGGGGCGGTGACCGACCGCGACGTTCGAGACGCGCTGGCGGCGGTCTTCAGCGACTCGCCGGCGGCGATGGGCAGAGTCGACGCCGCGATCGCGCGCCTCGTCGGCGAGCACATCCTCTCGCGTGGCGCGCCTTCCGAGGCCGCTTCGAGCGAGCTCCGCGTCGAGCGCGACCGCTGGTTGCTGCTGCCCGAGATCCGCCTGCCGCTCGCCGAGATCGTGCGCCAATCGGCG
>JAGOCP010000374.1 GCA_017998715.1 Thermoanaerobaculia bacterium
CCCGAGCTCGCGTCGCGCGAGCAGCTCGCCAACTGGCCGGCGGTCTACGAGGAGACGCTGGCACGCGCCGGCGTCGCGCTCGCCGACGTCGGCGCGATCGCCGCAACCTCCGGCCCGGGGCTCATCGGCTCGCTGCTCGTCGGGCTGTCGCTCGGCCGGGCGATGGCCTGGGCGCGCGGCGTGCCGTTCTTCGCCGTCCACCATCTCGAGGGGCACATCTACTCGCCCTGGCTGGCCACCGACGGCAGCCCCGCGGCGCCGTTTCCCGAGCGCTTCGTGGCGCTGGTGGTTTCCGGCGGGCACACCAGCCTCTACCGCGTGATCCCGGCGAGCGCGCAGGCGGTCACGCTGCTGGCCGAGACCCGCGACGACGCCTTCGGCGAGGCCTTCGACAAGTTCGGCAAACGCCTGGGTCTGCCGTATCCGCAAGGACCGCTCCTCGACCGGCTGGCGGAGCGCGGCGACGCCGCGGCGGCGCCAGTCGCCCGCCTCGTCGGCACGGAGGAGCTCTTTTTTTCCTACTCCGGCCTCAAGACCCAGGCCGTGCACGCGCTCGAGAAGCTCGAAGCGGCCGGCCTCCGCATGCCGTCGGTCAGCGACGCCGGCGAAGCGAGTGTGGCCGCTCTCGAGGCGATTCCGCAGCCGTTCCTCGACCTCGCCGCCGGTTTTCGCGACTCGGCGGTGCGCCAGATTCTCGACCGTCTCACCCGGCTCCACCGCCGGGAGCCGTTCACGGACCTCGCGGTCTCGGGCGGCGCGGCGGCCAATCGTCTGCTGCGGCGGCGGTTGCCGGAGTGGGCCGCCGAGCGCGCGGTGACTCTGCGTCTCGTGCCGCTCGCCTACTCCGGCGACAACGCGGCGATGATCGCCTTCGCGGCCCTCGGACGCGCGACCCGCCTCGCCCGCGGTGCCGGCGCGGCCGACGACCCCCTGATTGCGGAGGCGGCGAGCCGCCTGCCGCTCGGCCTATGACGCGTTCGACGCTCATCGACCTTCTCTGGCTGCCGCTCAACGCACTGCAGCTCCTCGCGACGATGGTCTGGTCGGCCTTCTGGATCAGCATCGCGCTGGTGGTGGCGCTCGCCAGCCGCAGGCGCGAGCCGGCTCTCTGGCTGGCGCGCCATGTCTGGGCGCCGGGCATGGTCGCCATCGGACTGTCGCGCCTCTCGGTCGTCGGGCGCGAGCGGCTCGACTTCCGGCGCTCTTACTTCTTCGCCGCCAATCACCAGTCCTGGCTGGATATTCCGGTGCTCTTCGCCGCGGTGCCGGCGCCGCTTCACTTCCTCGCCAAGCAGGAGCTCGCGCGGGTACCGTTCCTCGGCTGGTACATCGCCGCCATGGGGATGGTCTTCGTCGATCGCGGTGATCGCCGCAAGGCCGTCGCCAGCGTCGACCGGGCGAGCGCGCTGCTCGCCGCGGGCGGCAGCCTGGTCTCCTTCCCCGAGGGCAGACGCTCCGCACCGGGCGAGCTCGGCCGCTTCAAGAGCGGCGGCTTCGCGGCCGTTCTCGACTCCGGCGTGCGCGACGTCGACGTGGTGCCGGTGGCGATCGTCGGCGCGGGGAGGATCCTGCCGCGCGACGGCTTCAAGGTCCGCCCAGGCAAGGTCGAGGTGCGCTTCGGCGCGCCGATTCCGGTGGCCGGACTCGTGCCGGCGGATCGCGCAGATCTCGCCCGGCGCGCCGAAGAGGCGGTCGCCGCGCTGCTCGGATTGCCGGCGGCGGCGCGTCCGACAGCGCCGCGCGGGGAGAACGGACTAGTATCGACCCCCACCCAAGGAGAGATGCGATGAGTCTTGCTCAGAGCCTGATCCCTGTCGGAGTCCGGCGCATGGCGATCGCTTTGCCGACGGCACTCGGTGTGGTGGTACTGGTCGCGGCTTCGACGCCGGCGCCGCTCGCCGCGGAGGAGCTGCCGCCGAAGTTCCGCGAGGCGGTCGACCTCTTCCTTGCCGGCGACTACAAGGGCTGCCAGATCGCCTTCGGGCGCGCCGCGGCGGAGGCGCCGCGCGCCGGGTTGGCGGCGCGTGCCGCCTATGGCGCGGCCTGCTGCGCGGCGGTGCGCAACGACGTCGACGGCGGCTTCGAGGCGCTTTCGCTGGCGCTCGCGAACGGCTTCATCGACCTCGAGCGCGCGCTCACCGATCCGCGACTCGACACGCTCCGCGCCGACTCGCGCTGGCTGCACTACGTGACGCTCACCCAGGAGCGCCAGCAGGCGCACCAGAAGACCCTCGACCCCGATCTGCTGCGGCTCTATCTCGAACGGCAGACGGACCTCGTCTCCCCGGATCGCGATCTGCCTGCAGCACCCCTCAAGAGCGCGCCGGAGAGCCGGACGGCGACCTACCTCGCGCGCGCTTCGGCGCGCCGGGAGGAGGTCTGGAAACTGGTGGAAGGCGGGCACGCCAAGCAGCCCGACGATGCCTTCCACGCCGCCGCCCTGCTGGTCGAGAGCGACCGGCCGGCCGAAGTCGAGCGGGCCGCAGCCCTTGCCCGCCAGGCGCTCGCGGGAAACCCGGATCTGCTCGCCGCCCGCCCACTCGTCGCGACTGCCGTCGATCGCGCGCAGATGCTCGCCGGCAAGCCGCAGAAGTTCGGTACGCAACTGGTCGAGAAGGCCGGCAAGTGGCAGGTCTACGACACCGACCCCGCAGTCACGGATGCCGAGCGCGCCGAATGGGGTCTGCCGCCTCTTGCCGAGGCCCAGGCGCGTGCCGGCGAGCTGAACCGGCCGGCGCCCCCCGCGAACCCACCTGCTTCACCGGCCGCGCCGCCGAACGCACCCTAGCCGGATCGGTCTCGCGGCAGGTCCGGGTCAGATCTCGGGGACGTCGATGCCGAGCGCCATGGCGAGGTCGATCGCGTGGTCCTGCTCGTCCATGAGGATCTCGCGCAGGTGCTCGGCGATGGCAAATTCGCCGAGCGCCTCGCACTGGCGAACACGCTCGCGATAGTTGCGGATGGTGTCGATCTCGTTCTCGAGGTCGAAACGCAGCATCTGCTTGGGATCTTCGGAGATGCGCACGGGCTTCACCTGATTCGTCGGCATGCCGCCCAAGTAGTCGATCTGCGCGGCGATGGTGAGCGCATGCTGGAGCTCCTCGCCGGCGTGCACCTCGAGCTCCTGGGCGATCGCCATGTACGTCGCGCCTTTGATCGCCTGGGAATAGATGACGTAGCTGATGATCGCCTGATACTCGCCGGCGAGGTCGTCGTTCAATCGGGCGATGAGCTGGGCGCGGGTCAGAGCGTCGCCGGCCGAGGGAGCCGCCTGCGACTTCTTTTTCTTGGTGGACATGGGACATTCCTTTCGAGGATCAACGGCAGGCCGATCTCTCCGGCGAGCAGCACGTTGTGGAGCTGCAGAAACGGCGGGAGCGCGCCAGGCACTCCCGCCGTCTGAAGCGAACTGCGGAGGCCGGACGTCAGGCGGGTTTGGGCGCGACGATGTCGAAGCCCTCGCTCGAGGCGAGCTCGTCACCGAGGAAGATCTCGACC
>JAGOCP010000077.1 GCA_017998715.1 Thermoanaerobaculia bacterium
GCCTCGTCGAGGATCTCAATGCCCAGGTCGCGGGCCTTGTCGAGCTTCGAGCCGGCGTCCTCGCCGGCGACGACGAAGGAGGTCTTCTTCGATACCGAGCCGGCGACGCGGGCGCCCAGGGCCTCGAGCTTCTCCGCCGCCTCTTCGCGGCTCATCGACGCGAGCTTGCCGGTGAGGACGACGGTCTTGCCGGCGAGCGGCAGGCTGGCCGCCGTCGGACTCTCGACCGGCGGCGGCTCGACCCCGGCCGCCGCGAGCGCCGCGAGGCGCCGCTGCTGCCGCGGATCGGCGAAGAAGGCGCGCACGCTCGCCGCGACTTTCGGGCCGATCTCGTCGACCACCTGCAGCTCCTCCTCGCTCGCCGCTTCGAGAGCCGTGAGCGAGCCGAAGTGCTGCGCCAGGAGCTTCGCCGTGCGTTCTCCCACCATGCGGATGCCGAGCGCGAAGAGCAGGCGCGCGAGCGGACGGTGGCGGCTCTCGGCGAGCGACGCGAGGAGATTGTCGGCCGACTTCTCGCCCCATCCAGCGAGCGCCGCGAGGGCTTCGCGGTCGAGGTGGTAGAGGCCGGGAAGGTCGGTCAACATGCCGGCGGCCACGAGCTGAGCGATCTTCTCGTCCCCGAGTCCCTCGATATCCATCGCGTTCCGCGAGACGTAGTGCCGGATCGTCTCCTGGCGCACCGCCGGGCACTCGGGATTGACGCAGCGGGTGGCGACCTCGCCCTCGAAACGCACGACCGGTTCGCCGCATTCGGGGCAGCGCTCCGGCATTTCGAACGGCACCGATGCATCCGGGCGGCGACCGAGTCGAACCTCGACGACGCGCGGAATCACCTCCCCCGCCTTCTCGATCACCACCGTGTCGCCGACGCGCACGTCCTTGCGCGACAGGTCTTCGTAGTTGTGCAGCGTCGCCCGCCGCACCGTCGAGCCGGCGACCAGCACGGGATCGAACTCGGCGACCGGTGTCAGCACGCCGGTCCGGCCGACCTGCACCAGAATGCCGCGCACTACGGTTTCGGCCTGTTCTGGCTCGTACTTGTAGGCCACCGCCCAGCGCGGCGCCTTCGAGGTCGCGCCCAGGCGCTCGCGCAGCGCGAGGTCGTCGATCTTCACCACGACGCCGTCGGTCTCGAAGCCGAGATCGTGCCGGCGCTCGCGCCAGACGGCGATGAACGCCTCGACCTCGGCGAGTCCGTGGCAGCGTCGCCACGAGTCCTGAACCGGAAAGCCCCACTCGGCCATCCGCTCGAGGCTTTCGGCATGGCTCGCGAAGCGCGGCCCGTCGGCGATCTGATAGACCGCGGCCGCCAGCCGCCGGCCGGCCACCTGCCGGCTGTCGAGCTGCCGGATCGAGCCGGCGGTGACGTTGCGGGGGTTGGCGTAGAGCTCCTCGCCCGCCGCCTCGCGTTCGCGATTGACGCGCGCGAACTCGGCGCGCGGCATGTAGACCTCGCCGCGCACCAGCAGATGGCGCGGCGCAGCGGGCGGCAGGCGCAGCGGCAGCGATCGCACCGTGCGTAGATTCTCGGTGACGTCGTCGCCCACCGTTCCATTGCCGCGCGTCGCGCCCTGGACGAAGAGGCCATCCTCGTAGCGCAGGGAGGTCGAGACCCCGTCCACCTTGAGCTCGGCGACGAAGTCGAAGCCGCTCGCGGCCATGTCCGGCGCCAGACGATCGAGCCGGGCGCCCCACTCGCGCAGCTCTTCGAGGTTGTAGGTGTTGTCGAGCGACATCATCGGCGGCTCGTGGCGCACCGGCGCGAAGCCCGAGAGGGGCTCGCCGCCGACCCGTCGCGTCGGGCTGTCGGCGGTCGCGAGCTCCGGGCGCGACGCCTCGAGGGCCGCGAGCTCCGCCATCAGCCGGTCGAAGTCACGGTCGCTGATCTCGGGCCGGCCGAGCGCGTAGTAGAGCCGTTCGTGGCGCTGGATCTCGTCGCGCAGCTCGGCGGCGCGCCGCGCCGGGTCGCTTTCTCGAACTTCTCGCATCGGCAGCTAGTTGGCGCGGGAGCCGGCGGTCCGGCCACGCTCCTCGATCTCGGCGGCGGACGGAATGCGCAGGGCGCCCGAATCGAAGACCGAGGCCGACTGCGGTTGCGAGAGCAGCGCTGGTTCGCGCTCGAGGAGCTCGCGCAGCACGGCGACGACGCGCGGGTCGAACTGCGCTCCCGCTTCGCGATCGAGCTCCGCCAGCGCCTCCTGCATCTCGCGCGCCTGGCGATAGGGCCGATCGTTGGTGATCGCGTCGAGGGCGTCGATCACCGACAGGATGCGCGCGCCGAGCGGGATGTTCTCGCCGCGGAGACCGAAGTAGCCGGGATAGGCGACACCTTCCCGCTTGCCGTCCCAGCGCTCCTGGTGATACTTGACCAGCGGCAGGACCTCGCGCATCACCTCGATGTTGCCGAGGATCTTGAGCCCGATTTCGACATGCTGGTGCATGACGGCGGTCTCGCTCTCGTCGAGCGGACCCTGCTTGTTGAGAATCGCTTCCGGCACGCCGATCTTGCCGACGTCGTGCAGCAACGCGCCGTAGGCGAGGAGTTGCAGGTCCCGGCCGCCCAGCCCGAGCTCCTGCCCCAGCCGCTCCGCCAGCCGCGCCACGCGCTGCACGTGGCCGACGGTCGTCGGATCCTTGGCCTCGATCGCTGCGGCGAGCGAGACGACGGTGCGTTGGAAGTCACGCTCGAGCTGCGACTGCTGCGTCTGGACGTGCTCGAGGAGTTGCCGGTTGCGCTCGGAGAGCGCACCGCCGACAGCGCCAAAGAGGCAGAAGAATCCGGCGACCAGGTAGCCCGGGGCGAGGATCTCGCGCGACGGTCCGTTGTAGGTCGACAAGGCCGGCATCACGGTCAGCCCGAAATAGGAGAGGCAGACCGGGAGGTTCATCCATATCGCCCCGCCCAGACCACCGTGCGCTCCAGCGATCGCCACCGGTGCGAGCAGGCCGACCGCCATCCACGCCGGGAATCCCCAGTCGAGGCGGTAGGAGGCCCAGAGAACGACCACCGCGGTCACCAACGCCAGTCCGGCAAGGGCGATCTGGCGGGTGTTGTTGCGCCACGCGATGAAGATGCGCCGGCCGTAGTCGTCGAGCAGGCTCTCCGGGTAGAACGCCAGCAGCAGCGGCAGCCCGAGGACGAGGCAGGCCATGCTGTCGGCCACCCACCAGGCGAGCAGGTTGTTGACCAGCGCGCCGACCGACCACTCCAGCCGTCCGAGCCAGGCGAGCGACAGAGAACCCAGAATGCCGCTCGCCAGGCTCGCCAGCACGACGCCGTAGAGCGCCACGCGCAGCAGCCGCCGGTCGGTCGGTCCCGTCGGTCGGCGCAACATCGCCGCCGGGATGACTGCCGCCGAGGCGTGCACGAGGCTGAACAGCACCACCGCGAACGGCGAGATCGCCGCCGCACCCCAGGGCGTCGCGACCGCTCCGGCCAGAACGCCGAGCACGCCCCAGCCGCCGAAGGCGACACTCGCCGCGAGCGAAAGGCCCGCGGGGGGAAAGACGAACGAAGCGCCGTAGGACTCGCTGAAGAACTCGGCAACCTTCGAGAGCAGACCGAAAGCGACCGCGGTCGCCAACATCTGCAGCAGACCGCGTCCGAAGGGAACGTAGTCCGCCGAGCCCGCGTGGCTCGTGGAAGAGGAAGTCGTGGCGCTCGCGTACAAGAGACCGCTTTCTACCCCGAGCCACCGCGGCGGTCAAGCACCGGCTCGCGAGCGCGAGCCGGAATCAGACCGCTTCGTCGTCCCCCGGGCGCGCCGGCGCCGCCTTGGCAGCAGGCGGAGTCGGCGAGTCATCGGCCACCACTGCGGTCTCTGCTGTCGCCTGGGAGCCGCTCTCGGCGTCCGGCGAGGCGTCAGCGACCGGCGGCGCTTCGACCGGCGCCGGCGGCGGAACCGGCGGGTAGCGCACTTCAGCCTCCGCTGCAGCCTCCGAAGGCGGCGCGAACCGCATCGGCCGCTCCGGGCCGGAGACCGGTCGCCGCCAGTCGCGGGCGAGCAGCGACAGGGTCATGGCACCCAGACCCATCGTCCAGGCGGCGTACTTGAGGAAGAAGCCGAGGGCGACCAGAGTGAAAGCCACGAGGCCGAGGAAACCGCCCGGCAGACCGACGATCCGCGCCAGGACCGTCACACCCTGGATCAGCGCGACGCCGACGACCACCGGCAGGAACGGCTCCGTGAGGTTCCAGCCGAAGCGCTCCCCGGCCCAGCGCCCGAGCGACTGCGCCACGGAGGCGAAGCCCAAGAGGGTGGCGACGAGCAGCGCGAGCACGGCGACCGGAACCAGAATCAGCAGCGGAATTCCGACGATCGACACCGCCAGGATCACGGTGACGAAGAGCAGCACCGGGAAGAACAGCAGCTGAGTGAGGAGGCCGGCAAAGACCGCCTTCCAGGGCTCCTCGGTCAGGCGCCGGGAAGTGTGCTCCATCGGGCCGCGCGCCACCAGAACCGCGATGCAGCACAGCATCAGCAGGAAGAAGGCGCGGAGCAGGCTCCAGAAGACCTCGCCGAAATCGCTGTCGAACCAGAACGGCCAGCCCAGATCCACCCCGTTGCTCTCGTGGCCCTTCCAGCCGGATCCCCAGCCGACAGTCGACTTCTGCCCTTCGACCGTCGCGCCCTCCTCGACCTGCACCGAGCCGCCCACCGCGACGGCGTCGCCCTCGACGGTGGCGCCGGTGTCGAGGCGAACCTTGCCACCCACTCCGACGGCGTTGCCGTTGACATGGCCACTGCCTTCGACGTGAACGCTGCCCCCGACTGCGACGGCGTCCCCCGCGACTTCCCCCAAGACGGTGATCGAGCAGCCGATACAGACCGCGTCGCCGGTGGTCTCCTCCGGCCCGATCTCGATCGACCTGCCGAACGAGACGCGATCGTCGCCTTCCGACTCGACGCGGATGTGGCCGAGGCCCGGAACCGGCGGGATCGGCGGGATGGGCAGACCGCCGGAGGTCGCCGGGTCGGACGGCGCAGCGGGCTCAGCCGGCGCCGCGGGCGCGCTGCCGTCGGCCTGAACGCGAACGGACGCCCCGCCTTCGTCGAGACCCAGGGCGGCCCGGCGTTCATCGTCGTCGAGCGCCGCGAGCTCGGCGATCAGCTCGCCATCTTTGCCGAGGAAGGCACGCAGCTCATCGGCGGTGAAGGCCTTGCCGTTGACCGCGACCTCTTCCTCCCCGTCCTCGAGCTCGATCGAGCGGATCGCGGGATCCCCTTCCACCGGGCGCAGGCGAATCGATTCGTCCTCCACCCAGACGCGGAAGCGCGCGTGAATCCGGTTTCCCAGATCGTCCGGCGCGGCAGCTCCAGCGGCCGCGGCGAAGTGCGGCAGAGCGGCGACGAGCAGGCCCGCGAGCAGGAGAGTCAGCGCGAGGCGCGGGCGCAGCCGAGAGCGCCCGGCAGCGGAATCAGAGCGAAAGCGCGACGATGCCAGCATGGGAAGGACTCCTTTTCGATGAGAGCGCGACCAGCCCGCGAAAGGCGGCCAGCGCGAGCGCTGCGTTCAAGGCGAGAAGCGCGATAAAGGGCGGCAGGGCGAGAGCCCGTCCGAGGACCCGCCCGACGCTGGCGAAGGCGTTCCAGGTCGAGAGCCCGTCGGTGAGGTGGGTCGCGAGGTTCGCCACCGAACCGATCCACAGATTGAGCACCCCTGCCGGGCCGACCAGCCGGGCGAGCGGCACCAGGGCGGGGATCAGGAAACCCGCCGAGACCGCCACCGTCAGCAGCGCGGCGGCGACGAGCACCCGGCTCGAGCGCGCGTCGAGCCAGCTGCGGCGGGGAAGCGCGGCCATCACCCGCAGCACGAATCCGGGGCGCGGAGCGACTTCCGGCAGATGCGCGAACCAGTCGACGAGCGCAGCCTCGTCGGCGCCCACAGCGGGCCTCTCCGGGCTCGCCGGGAGGCTCGACAGGGGCGACGGCGCGCCGGGATCGTGGATGGAATGGCGGTTCATGGCGTCTCTCCAGTCGGCCCTACGGTTCCCCCGGGCCCGGGTTTCATCGCCGGGCCTTCCGGGTCGAGCCCCAGGGCGCGCATTTCGCGCAGCAGCTCGGCGCGCGCCCGGAAGATGTGGATCTTCACCGTGCCGAGAGGCAGCCCGAGGGTCTCGGCGATCTCGTCGTACGACATCTCCTGGGCGAAGCGCAGCAAGAGAATGCCGCGGTAGGCGGGGCGCAGACGCGCCACGGCGCGCTCGAGCATCCGGCCCGACTCGCGGGCGAGCGTCCGCGCCAGCGGGTCTTCGGCGCCGGGGTCGGCCGGCATCTCCGGCGGCTCCTCGTCGCCGGCGAACGGCGCGTCGAGCGAAACCGTCTCGAGACCGCTCCGCCGCAGCTCGTCGAGCGCCGTGTTGTGAGCGATCTTGAACATCCAGCTCGAGAACTTCCTCGCCGGATCGAACCGCGCCAGCGCCTTCCAGGCTTTGAGGAAGCTCTCCTGCGCCAGATCCTCGGCGAGCTCCGGCTGGCGCACGATGCGCACGAGCAAGGCGTAAACCGGCCGGTGAAAGCGCTCCACGAGCTCGCGGAACGCCTCCTCCGAGCCGCGCTTCGCCTCGACGGCGAGCGCCTCGTCGCTCTTCGCCCCGCTCTTGTCCACCGGTTGGGTCACCGCCTCCGCCCGACTAGACTAGCGTAACTTCCGCAAGTTCCTGGGCGCCCGTTCGCGGTCCGGATATGCTGGGCGCAGCCTTTCTGCAGGCCTGTAGCGATGAAGGAACCGGGAGGATCCGCACGCCGCTCGGCGAACACAGGCCGCCGGCGACGGACTCGCAAGGGGGATGCCGATGCCTGAAGCTCCGCTCGTCTTGCCGCTCGACACGCACAACCAGCACCTGGTGGACAACGTCCATCCCGCAGCCTGGGAGAATCCGTCGCCCGCCGAGTCCTACCACCTCGTCGTTCTCGGCGCCGGCACCGCCGGCCTGGTGGCGGCGGTGGGAGCGGCCGGCCTCGGCGCGCGCGTCGCGATCGTCGAGAAGCACCTCCTGGGGGGCGACTGCCTGAACTCCGGCTGCGTGCCGTCGAAAGCGATGCTGCGTGCCGCGCGCGCCTTCAGAGAAGCGCGGCGCGGCGCCGAATTCGGCGTGCGGCCGGTACTGGAAGGCAACGACTTCGCGGCGGCAATGGAACGCATGCGGCGTCTGCGCGCCGAGATCTCGGCCCACGACTCAGCCTGGCGCCTGCGCGACCTCGGGATCGATCTGTTCCTCGGCGAAGGCCGGTTCGTCGCCGCCGATGCGCTCGCGGTCGCCGGCGCCACGCTGCGCTTCCGGCGAGCGTTGATCGCCACCGGCGGCCGCCCGGCGGTCCCCGACCTGCCGGGTCTCGCCGAGCTCGGGCACCTGACCAGCGACACAGTCTTCTCCCTCACCGAGCTGCCACGGCGGCTGGCGGTCGTCGGCGGCGGTCCGATCGGCTGCGAGCTGGCACAGGCCTTCGCGCGTTTCGGCAGCCAGGTCACCCTGCTGGTGCGCGGCGATCATCTTCTGCCGCGCGAAGAGGAGGAGTGCGCCGCCGCCGTTCAGCGGGCTCTCGAAGCCGACGGCGTGCGCGTCATCGCGCGCTGCCGCCTGCAGAGCGTCCAGCGTCCGCAGCGCAGCAAGGTGGTGCACTTCGAGCTCGAAGGGAATCTGCACCAGCTGCCGGTGGACGAGATTCTCGTCGCCACCGGGCGGGCGGCGAACGTCCAGGGGCTCGGCCTCGAGAACGCCGCGGTCGCCTTCTCGCCGCGCGGCGTCGAGGTCGACGACCGTCTGCAGACCTCGAATCCGCGCATCTTCGCCTGCGGCGACGTCGCTTCGCCGCAGCGCTTCACCCACCTTGCGGATGCGCAAGCGCGGATCGTCCTGAGGAACGCCCTGTTCGGCGGCAAACAGAAGGCGAGCGCCCTGGTCGTGCCGCGCTGCACGTTCACCTCGCCCGAGATCGCCCAGGTCGGCCGGCAGGAGGCCGAGCTGCGCGCGCACAAGGTGCGCTTCGAGACCATCGTCGTGCCGCTGGCGGAGAACGACCGCGCCCGGCTCGACGGAGCGACAGAAGGGCTGCTGCGGCTGCACTATCGCAAGGGGAGCGACCGGATTCTCGGGGCGACGCTGGTGAGCGAGCACGCCGGAGAGACGATCGGCGAGCTGGTGGTGGCCATCCAGCACGGCGTCGGACTCGCCGCGCTGGCCGAGACGATCCATCCTTACCCGACCCAGGGCGAGGTGGTGAAGCGCGCCGCCGACGCCTGGCGGCGGACGAAGCTCACCAAGTGGACCCGGCGCCTCTTCGCCTTCCATTTCCGCCGGCAGGAAAAGCAGGAGCGCCGGCGCCGCGCCAGACTTCAGGGAGCCGCGGGCGCAGGGACGGCGTCGGCAGCGCCGTAGCCGCCGCCCAGCGCGCGGTAGAGATCGACCGCCGCCGCCAGCTCGTCGCGCTGCGCCGCTGTCAGCTCGAGCTCGGCGACGAGGCGCGAGCGCTCGACGTCGAGAACCTCGAGAAAGCCCGACTCCCCTTCCTGATAGCGGTCGCGCGCGATCGCTGCCGCGGCGGTGAGCGCGGCGCTCTGCTCGGCGAGAGCCGTACGCCGGTCGCGCCGAGTCCGGGTCGCGAACAGCGCGTCTTCGACGTCGCGGAAGGCCCCTTCGGCGGTCGCCAGATAGCCGATCACAGCCTGCTGCTGGCGCGCTTCGGAGGCGGCCACGAGGGCGCGGTTGCGGCCGCCCTGGAAGATCGGCTGCAACAGCCCCGCGGCCACCTGCCAGACGAGCGCCGCCGGCTGAAACAGATTCGACAGCTCGGCGCTCTCGCGGCCGTAGGAAGCGGTGAGGCCGATCGACGGAAACAGCGCCGCCCGCGCCTGGCCGACGCGCGCCGAAGCCGCGGCGAGACGCGCTTCAGCGACCGCAACGTCGGGCCGGCGCAGCAGCAGATCCGAAGGCAGGTCGGCGGGGACCACCGGCACGACGAGCTCCGCCAGCGGCTTGCCGCGCTCGACGGCGCCCGGCATACCACCGAGCAGGATCGACAGCCGATTCTCCGTCGCCCGGCGCCGGCGCTCGATCTCGGGCAGCGCGGCCTCGGCCGCGGCGCGCTCGGCGCGGGCCCGTTCGAGATCGAGCCGCGAGACCAGGCCGCCCTCGAAGCGATCGCGCACCAGTTGCTCGGTGCGCCGGCGGGTGTCGATCGACTCGCGGGTCACCGCCGCCTGGCGATCGAGCCCGGCGAGGTCGAAGTACGCGGTGACGATGTCGGAGACGACCGCGAGGCGGACCGCATCGCGCGTCGAGGTGGCGGCGAGGAGGTCCTGACGCGCGGCCTCGGCCTGGTTGCGCGCCCGGCCGAAAAGGTCGAGCTCGAACGACGCCGTGGCCGCGATGCGCCCGGAGTCGAAAACCGGATCTGCGCCCGGCGCCACGGAGCCGCTCTCCTCCGACAGGCGCGTGCGCGCTGCGCCGGCCTCGAGGCCGACCGCAGGCAGGCGGTCGGCGCCGGCGATGCGGGCGAGCGCCCGCGACTCCTCGATGCGCGAGATGGCCAGCGCCAGATCGTGGTTCGCCGCCAGACCGGTGGCGACGAGCGCATCGAGGCGCGGATCGCCGAACGCCTGCCACCAGCTGTCGGCAACCGCGGCCGCCCCGCCGACGTCGGCGGGATCGGCAGGCGAACGCCAGGTCTCGGGAGCCGCGAGAGTCGGCGGCGCCGGCGACGGCGCGAGAGAACAGCCCGCGACGCCCGCGAGCGCCAATGTGAGAGCGAAGCGACTTGCGAGCTGCTGGGGGCGCCGGATCACGACGAAACCTCCTCCCCGGCGGCAGGCCCGGCGACTGAAGCATCGCGTCGGCCCGCTCCCAGCCGGGTAATGACCACATAGAAAACCGGAATGAAGAAGATCGCGATGAAGGTGGCGGCGATCATGCCGCCGAAGACGCCGGTGCCGATCGAGTGCCGGCTCGCAGCGCCGGCGCCGGTCGAGACCACCAACGGCAGCACGCCGAGCACGAACGCGAGCGAGGTCATGACGATCGGGCGGAAGCGCAGGCGCGCTGCCTCCTGCGCCGCGGCCTCGATCGAGGCCCCGGCCGCGCGGCGCTGGGTGGCGAACTCGACCATCAGGATGGCGTTCTTCGACGCCAGGCCGATGAGGGTCACGAGGCCGATCTGGAAGTAGATGTCGTTGGCGGCGGCGCCGAACAGCGCGCCGCGCAGCCAGACTGCCACGAGAGCGCCGAGCACGGCGATCGGCACGCTGAGCACCACCGCGATCGGCAGCTTCCAGCTCTCGTACTGGCCGGCGAGAATCAGGAAGACGACCAGGATCGAGAACAGGAAGACGACGCCCGACGAGCCGCCGGTCTTCTTCTCCTGGAAGGCCGAGCCGGTCCAGGCGTAGCCGAAATCCTGCGGCAGCTCGGCGTTGGCCAACTTCTCCATCGCCGCGATCGCTTCGCCGGAGCTTCGTCCCGGCTTCGCGGCGCCGAGGAGCTTGACCGCCGGGAAGCCGTTGAAGCGCTCGAGCACCTCGGGGCCGACCGTGGGCTTCACCGTCACCAGCGCCGAGAGCGGCATCATCCGGCCGTCGGCGGCGCGCACGAAGACGCGCCCGAGGTCGTCCGGCGACTGCCGGTCGACCGCCTCGGCCTGCAGCTGCACCCTGAAGGCCCGGCCACTGCGGGTGAAATCGTTGACGTAGAGCGTGCCGAAGGTGCTCTGCAGCGCGGCATAGACCTGATCGACCGAGATGCCCGACGCCTTGGCGCGCTCACGGTCGAGCTCCACCTCGAGCTGCGGCACGTCGGGACGGAAGAGGGTGCGGACGCCGGCGAGCTCCGGCAGCTGGTTCGCCTTGCCCATCAGGTCGAAAGCCACCTCTGCCATTCGATGCGTGTCGCCCTCACCGCGATTCTGGACGTAGAACTCGAAGCCGCCGGTGGCGCCCAACCCCTGGATCGGCGGCGGGTTGAAGCCGAAGACCACCGCCTCCTTGATCGCCCCGGTGCGGCCGTAGAAGCCACCCAGCACCTCGTCGAGCTTCGCCTTTCGTTCACTCCATGGTTTGAGGATGACGAAGAAAGTCGAGGCGTTCGATTTGCTGCCGCCGCCGACGAAGTCGAAGCCGACGATCGAGACGATCTTGTCGACCGCCGGATCGGCGAGCACCGCCGCTTCGACCTGCTCGGCGACCTTCTCCGTCCGCGACAGCGTCGCGCCGTCGGGCAGGAGCGCCGCGGCGATGAAGTACCCCTGGTCCTCGCTCGGCACCAGCCCTCCCGGGACCACCTTGAGGAGGCCGAAGACGGCGACCAGGGCAAGTACGAAGAGCCCCAGGACTAGGGCCTTGTGCCGGATCAGGTAGTCGACCTTGGTGCCGAAACCGTCGGTGCGGCGCTGGAACCAGGCGTCGAACTTGCCGAGCAGACCGTGCGGCGCGATGTGCTCCGGCCGGAGCAGGATCGCGCACAGTGCCGGCGTCAGGGTGAGCGCGACAACGCCGGAGAGGAAGACCGAGATGGCGATGGTGATGGCGAACTGACGGTAGAGCTCGCCCGCCAGACCGCCGAAGAAGGCGACCGGCAGGAAGACCGCCACCAGCACGAGAACGATCGCGATCACCGGCCCGGTGACTTCGGTCATCGCCTTGAAGGCGGCCTCACGCGGCGAGATCTTCTCGGCGCGCTGGATGCGCTCGACGTTTTCGAGCACGACGATGGCGTCGTCGACGACGATGCCGATCGCCAGCACCAGGCCGAAGAGCGTCAGCGTGTTGATGCTGAAGCCGAGGGCATACATGCCGGCGAAGGCGCCGATGAGCGACACCGGCACGGCGAGCAGCGGAATGAGCGTCGCACGGAACGAGCCGAGGAACACCCACACCACGAGGAAGACCAGCGCCATCGCCTCGAGCAGCGTCTTGATGACCTCCTCGATCGACACCCGCACGAAGCGCGTCGAGTCGTAGGGCGTCGTGTACGCGAGTCCTTCCGGGAAGCGCCGGGAGGCCTCTTCCATCGCCGCCTGCACGCCGTCGGCGGTCGCCAGGGCGTTCGCTCCCGGCTGGAGGAAGATCGCCATGTTGATCGACGGCGTGCCGTTGACCCGCGAAACCGTGTCGTAGTCGCGCGCGCCGAGCTCCACCCGGGCGACGTCGGCGAGCCGCACCTGCTGCCCGCCGCTCCCCGAACGCAGCACGATGTTCTCGAACTGACGCGCCTCGGTGTAGCGCGCCGGCGCAGTCACCGTGAAGGCGAGCTCGAGTGGGCCCGGCGTCGGCTCCTGTCCGATGCGTCCGACCGCGAACTGCGAGTTCTGCTCGCGGATGGCGGTCGCGACGTCGCCCGGCGTCAGGCCGAAGAGCGCCAGACGGTCGGGCTTGAGCCAGATCCGCATCGAGAAGTCCTTGGCGCCGAAAAGCAGCGCCGAGCCGACGCCCGGCACGCGCTTGATCTCCTCGAGGATGTTGAGCGTCGTGTAGTTGGAGACGAAGAGCGGATCGAGCCGTCCGTCCGGCGAGGTCATCGAGATGATCTGCAGGAAGTTCGACGACTGCTTCTGGACGGTGACGCCGTTTCTCCGCACCTCTTCGGGCAGCCGCGGCTCGGCGAGGCGGACGCGGTTGCTGACGTTGGTCGCCGCCTGGTCGACGTCGGTGCCGGTCTCGAAAGTCACGTTGATGCTCACCGAACCGTTCGACGACGAGGTCGACGAGAGGTAGAGCATCCCCTCGACGCCGTTGATCTGCTCTTCGATCGGCGCGGCGACCGTGACCTGCAGCGTCTCCGCCGAGGCGCCGGGGTAGAAGGCGGAAACCGTCACCTGCGGCGGGGCGATCTCCGGATACTGGGCGATCGGCAGATTGAAAATCGCCGCCGCGCCGATCAGCAGGATGAGCAGCGAGATGACGGTGGCGAGAATCGGCCGCCGGATGAAGAGATGCGAGATCATGAACCGGCTCCGGCTTCACCCGCCGGCGCTCCCCCCG
>JAGOCP010000375.1 GCA_017998715.1 Thermoanaerobaculia bacterium
GATGCTGTCGGCCGCCTGGGCGTAGAAGTAAGCCGAGCCGGCGTCGCTGCGCACGCGGAAGATCGGCACGACCTGGCCGCGGTTCTCGAGCCGCAGCTGGCCGCTCGCCATCCATTGCGCTGCGGTCCCGACCGGCACGCCGAAGCGGCTGGCGATATCGGTCGTGGTCAGGCGATAGAGGCCGGCGTCCTGGATGCCGATGCGCAGTCGTCCGGAGAGGCTGGGCGGCCGGACGATGCCGGCGAGCTCCGCGAGCGCGGCGGTGTCCGCCGCAGCGGTGGCGCGATCACGCGCCGCCGACAGCCGGGCGAGCTCGCGCGACGCTGGCGGCGCCGGCACGCGTTCCGTCATGCGGTCACCGGCGAAAACGGAGCCCGCCTTGCCGGTGCCTTCGGGGACGACCGTAAACGTGCCAGCGGTCCGCGCCGAGCCCTTGCCCTCGACCTCCATGAGGGAATAGATCGATTCGACGCCCAGCGGCGCCCCCGGATCGAGCACCCGGTAGCGTCCGCCCTGGACGCTGTCAGGGGCCGCCATCACGAGATCGCTGTTGACCAGAGCCCAGTCGCTCTTCGCCGCGTTCCAGCGGTAGAGATCGAAGCCGGTGGTGCCGTCCTCGGTCGTCGTCGCCCACTCGACCGCCACTTGCCCGCGCTCTTCGACGGCACGGAACTCGGTGACCAGAGCCTTGGTCGAGATGCCCTGGGTGATCGCCAATTCGCACAGCGGGCCCTGAAGGTAGGTGGCGCGGGTCTGCGTGGTATTGCCGGTCTCGTCCACGTACTGGGCGCGGGTGCCGTTCAAGGCCACGGTGCCGGTGGCCACGACGCGCTGGCCGGCCGCGGTGGGTGTGATCCGCACGAGGTAGGAGAGCAGCTCGATCTCAGCGTCGTTGATCGTCGCGTCGCCGTTGCCGGCGGCGACGGTGCCGGGGTTCCAGGTGATGTCGCCCGTGCCCCCGATGGCGGGCTGCGCGACGACGGAGCCCTGCGAGACCAGCGGCGAGCCACCGTAGGTCGCGCCGGTGCCGGGGATTCTGGCGGTCACAATGTTGGTCGGTGTCGAGAAAGTGATCGCCGAAAGCGTCGGGTTGACCACCCGAACCGTCACTCTGAAGATCGACTGCGTATTGACCGCCGGCGGATTCGGGCCGCTCACCCAGGTGATCAGCTGCTCGATGTACGGCTTCACCGGCATGGTGGTGTCGCTCACATCGGTCGGCAGGTAGATCCGATAGACGCCGACTTCCGGCTGGCTCGGCGGATCGGCCGGCTGCGTCGACGGCGCCATGTACATGTTGGTGTAGTTGCCGTTTAAACCGCCGCCGGTGACGTATGTCTGAATATTGACGTCCGCACGCCAGATGCCGTACCGGGTCGACCGCGAGTCGGTCGTCCACGGCCCGAAGGTGTTGCGCAACCAGACGTTGTCAGTCGAGAGTGCGGCGTCCGCAACCGTCTGGGTGTAAGCAGTGCCGCCCGGTTCGCTCAGCGGGCTGGTCAGCCCGATGGCGCCTTGGGAAGCGGCGTTGTTCGCATCGAAGTCGAAGGTGCTGATGACCCCCTGACAGCCGTTGGTGATCCAGGGGAAGACGTCGTAGTCGCGCGACGTCGGGTCGGTGTCTGGGTTCACGCCGAACTGAGTGTGGGAGTCGTAGTAGACGGGCAGCTCCGTGCCGCCGGATCCTGAAGTGCCGTCGTGGGCGCGAACGCCGATCGCGTTGAGGTCGTCCCCGCCGCCGCTATCGATCCTGATCTCGTAGTGACCGCTCGTAACCGCCGACAGAGACGGCAGGCCCCGCAGACCGAAAGTCAATGTGCGCCAATTCTCGGCCGCGCCAAGTGTGCTGGTGATGACTCCGGAGCCGCCGGCGGCGGCCTGGGCGGCATCGATGATGCTCAAAACCACACCGCTCGTCGTGTCGTCACCCTCCTCCTGAGAGAGGTCAATTAGCTCAGTCGCCGGAGGGGTCGTCGACGGGTTGTCTGCCGCCGTGTAGACGCGCAGCACGCGCACGTTGGCCACGGTCGTCGTAATCGCGTTCGCTTCGGCAGATGCGTCGTTACCGGTGTTGGTGGTCGCCGCCGCAGGATTGAACGGGGTCGTGGGGTCGACACCGGAGTACCTGAGGATCGCGCCGACCGCTTCGTCGCCGTCGCTTCCGATCGTGAATCCATAAACCACGCCATCTTCATTCCCGATGGCGACGCGGTAGTAAACCCCTATCTGGCAACTCGTGTTCCCGCCTCCCCCGCCCGCTCCTGCACAGTCCCCCAGGTCGAGCGTCGTCCAACCTACAGGAGCCGCGAGCGAGCCGGAAGTGTCGCCCTGCGAAACAACGGCAATCAGAAGATCGTTGGCATTCACAGTGGCAGGGGCAGTGAGGTTGAAGTTGGTGACGACAGCACCAGTGTCCACCTTGAGGGCCGTCGTCGCATCCACGAACGCCGGAGCCGTCGCCGGGGGACCCGCGGAGTCGAAAAGCGTGTACCAGGCGTTGTCGGCGCCCGAGGCTTCGGTCGCCGTAGCAATTACGACCCCGGATGGATTGAGCAGGGAGTAGTTGAACGTCGAGTTGTAGGCCCCACCTCTATCGCGGTCACGCTGCGCGACGACCTCGCCCGCGCCGCCAGCCCCCTCGTCGACATCGAAGAGCTCCACGACGAGGCGCGGCAGGCTCGGCGGCACCTCGACGAAGTAGGAGTAGTAGGTATTCAGACCGCCGGTGGCCATGATGTAGTCGCCGTTGGCCGTGCCGGCGGCGGCCCCCTGGGGCATGTAGAGGTTCGTCTGGCCGGTGCTGCCGGCGCCGACGGGAAGGGTCAGGGTGAGCAGGCCGAGGGCGGCGATGGCGGTCGTGCGCCGCGCCAGGCTCGAGAGATCGTTCGCCGACCGCTTCTGATTCGAGTTCGTCATCCCCATCCTCCGTCCAGACGGCCCCACCGCGGCCGGCAAGCGACACCGATATATCGGCCCATTCTACACGCCAGCGGCGCACAGCGCATCGGCCTTCTGCACACCTAAGTGCAGGCAAATCCACGATCTGTGCCACCTGCCGGAAACCCCCGGCACGATTTCCCACCTTGTCACAACAGGCTTCGCTCCCTCGGCGATTCCCCGGTGGACAATCCCTGTCCATCCCGGCGACCGCTACAGCCAAAATTTGACGCAGCGGGCTCCGCGCCGGTAGGGGCCTGCCTGGACGCCGATCTACCTGCTGCTCGGCGGCCGGCCGGCGGCGCGGGCCTTCCGCCAACGCCGAACGAGCTCGAGCGGCCGGCCGGCGAGGCGGCCGAGATAGGCCAGCCAGGACTCCCCCTTGGCGGAGGTGCCGATCCCCTTCTGCCGCGCCGGCACCAGCGTCTTTGCCAGCAGCTCCGCCTTCGCCAGCGGCTGCGGCCGGTCCGAGAGCGGGTGTTCGAGCAGCCGCGTCTTGAGGGAGGTCGCGTAGCGCGGATCGGTGAGCCCGGCGTGGAAG
>JAGOCP010000376.1 GCA_017998715.1 Thermoanaerobaculia bacterium
TGGACGGGCGACCAGGTCGTCGACTCGCTCTTCCGGCAGGCGCGCGAGCGCATGAATCGCGGCGAGTATCGCCGGGCCGCCGACCTGTTCATGGAAGTGGCGCGGCGCGCGGGCAAGGCACCGCTGGCCGGTGACGCGCTGTACTGGCAGGCGTACTCGCTCTATCGGGACGGCGCCTCGCCGGCCCTGCACGACGCGTTGGCCTCGCTCGACCGCCTCGCGCAGGAGTACCCGTCAGCCGCAACGCTGGGCGACGCGAACACGCTCCGCATTCGCGTCTGCGGCGTGCTGGCTAAGCGTGGCGACGAGCAGTGCGCCGCCGAGGTGTCGGCGAGTGCCGGCGGCGGCACATCCACGGGTGTGACGGCCGGGCGCCCCGGCCAGCAGGGAGTGGTCACCGGCCGTCGGGTGACCTCCACGGGACAGGGGCGTTCGTCGGCATCGGCATCGGCCTCCGAGCCCGGATGTCCGCGCGACGATGAGGACGACGAACGCGTGGCCGCCCTCAACGCCCTGCTGCAGATGGACGCCGAACGCGCCCTCCCGATCCTCGAGCGCGTCCTCGCACGTCGTGACAAGTGCTCGGCCTCGCTGCGACGCAAGGCGGTTTTCCTTGTCTCGCAGAAGGGAGACGCGCGGGCCGCCGACATCCTCATGGGCGCCGTGCGCGGCGACCCGGACGCCGAGGTGCGCGAGCAGGCGGTCTTCTGGCTCGGGCAGACCAAGGACGATCGCGCCGTCGACATGCTCCAGGAGATTCTCCAGAAGGAGTCCAACGACGAGGTGCTGGAGAAGGCCGTCTTCGCGCTCTCGCAGCATCGCAGCCAGCGCGCCGGCACGATCCT
Organism: Thermoanaerobaculia bacterium; assembly: GCA_017998715.1. Classification (GTDB taxonomy): domain Bacteria; phylum Acidobacteriota; class Thermoanaerobaculia; order Multivoradales; family JAGPDF01; genus JAGPDF01. The sequence continues at coordinate 846 of JAGOCP010000376.1, forward strand.
GCGCGACCTCGCGCAGCGCGATGGCGCCGCGCTCAAGGTGCGCGAGCAGGCGATCTTCTGGCTCGGGCAGCAGCGCAACGCTGACAACGGCGAGCTGCTCAAGAGCCTCTACGCCCGGGTGAAGGAAGAGGAGCTCAAGGAGAAGATCATCTTCTCGATTTCGCAGAACCGCGGCGGCGAGAACAATCGCTGGCTCCTCGAGCTGGCGATGAACAACCGGGAGCCGATCGAGATGCGGAAGAAGGCGCTCTTCTGGGCCGGGCAGAGCCGCGGGACCTCGATGGACGACCTGGCCGCGCTCTACAGCAAGACCGACGATCGCGAGATGAAGGAGCAGGTGATCTTCGTCTACTCGCAGCGCCGGGACGCGGCGGCGGCCGACAAGCTCATGGACATCGCGAAGAACGACAAGGACAAGGAGCTGCGCAAGAAGGCGATCTTCTGGCTGTCGCAGTCGCGCGACCCGCGGGTGGCCAAGTTCCTCGAGGAGCTCATCGGATGATGACCGCGACGCGCGTGGTGGTCGGGGCGCTCCTGCTGGCCGGCGCCCTGGCCCCTCACCGACAGCTGCAAGCCCAAGGCGCGAGCCAGCGCCTGGCGCTGGTCCGGGACGGGCGGGTGCGCTTCACCTTCACCCTTCGCCCTGAGGTCTGCGGCTCCGGCCAGAACATCTGGCGCTCCCGCGACGGGCGCAGCCGCACCACATGGGGTGAGGGGAGCATACGCGACGTGGAGTACGACGTCGACTGCGACAGCGGGCCAGGGCGCATCGTGATCGACAAGGACGGTGGTGTGGTCGAGGACCTGCGCTTCTACGTCGGCGGACGCTGGCGAGACGGGGGGCAGGTGACCGATCTCGGGCACGTGAGCACGCGCGAGGCGGCCGCGCTGCTCCTCTCCCTCGCCCGCAGCACCGACGGAAAGGCCGGCCGCAGCGCCATCTTCCCGCTTACCGTCATCGACTCGGTCGTGATCTGGCGTGACCTCATGCAGTTGGCCCGCGACGACTCCCGCCCGCGTGAGACGCGCAAGCAGGCGGTCTTCTGGCTGGGGCAGCTCGCCGAGGGGCCGGCTACCGCGGGGCTCGACGAGCTGGTGGGCGAGGCCGCGCTCGATCGCGAGGTGCGCGAGCAGGCGATCTTCGCCCTCTCGCAGCGCCCCCGCGACGAGGGGATTCCCGCCCTCGTGAAGGTCGTTCGCACGAGCAAGGACCCGGCGCTCAGGAAGAAGGCGCTCTTCTGGCTCGGCCAGTCCGGCGATCCGCGCGCCTTGCAGCTCATCGAGGAGCTGCTGGCCAAGGGGTGAGCCCTGCGCGCCGATGGGCCGCGAGCCGTCGGCCACGCCCCGGAACACCGTTCCCGCCGCGGCGGCCTCGACCGGAGAAGACCGGTCGAAGGCCGCCGTTGGCATTGACAGGGGCGCGAAAGGCCCGTAAGTAGCGATCGCGAAGCGACTTGCCGCTTCGTTGGCAAGTGCTAATCAATGGCAATCGTCGAACGGGACTCCGTCGGAACGATCGAATCGGCCGACGCGCGGTACCGCCAGCTCTTCGAGCAGAACGTGGCGGTACAGCTGGTGGTCGACCCGGCCAACGGCGCCATTGTCGATGCCAATCGCGCCGCCGCCGACTTCTACGGCCTGTCGCGCGAGGCGCTCACGCAGCGCGCCGTCACCGAGCTCGCCGCACTCCCCGACGACGACGTCCTCCAGACGCTGGAGGTCGCGGCTGAGCTTGGGGCGCACTCGTTCGCCTTTCCCCACAAGCACGCCTCGGGCGAGCTGCGCCTCGTGGAGATCTACGCCGGCCCGCTCTCGATGCACGGCCGCGCCCTGGTCCACATGATCGTGCACGATGTCACCGAGCGCGTGCGTGCCGAGGACGAGGCCCGCGAGCTGCACGCCGAGCGGGTGGCCCACCAGCGCACTATGGCGCTGCACGAGGAACTGCGCCGACAGGAGACGCTCTCGCGCATCGGCGAGCTGGTGGCCGCGGTGGCGCACGAGGTGCGCAATCCGTTGTTTGCCATCTCCTCGACGCTCGACGCGATGCGCTCGCGCCTGGGCGACACTCCCGAGGTGCAACGCTACTACCCGGTGCTGGCCTCACAGGTGGAGCGGCTCAACGCGCTCATGCGCGAGCTGCTCGACTACGGCAAGCCGGCCGCGCTCGTGCTCGAGGACACCGAGGCGGCCGGGCTCGTGCAGGTGGCGCTCGACCTCGCGCGTCCCCTCGCCACCGCCGAAGATGTCGCGCTCAGCACGTCGGCCGTGCGGCCCCTTCCGCTCATTCGCGCCGACCGGCAACGTGTGGTGCAGGTGCTGCACAACCTCATCGTCAATGCGGTCCAGCACAGCGGGCGCGGGACGACGGTGGAGGTGGTCCTGCAGCCGGCGACGTTGCGCGACGCGCGTGCCGTGGCGTTCCTCGTGCGCGACCGAGGCCCCGGCTTCAGCGACGGCGACGAGGCGCGCGTCTTCGAACCGTTCTTCTCGCGCCGCCGCGGCGGCACCGGGATGGGGCTCGCCCTCGCGCACCGCCTGGTGCACGATCACGGCGGGGAAATTGTCGCGGCGAACCGAGAGGGAGGCGGCGCGTGCCTGCGCGTCGTGCTCCCCGCCGCTGGGGATG
>JAGOCP010000078.1 GCA_017998715.1 Thermoanaerobaculia bacterium
GAGGCTGTTCGGGTCGAATCGCAGGTCCGGCTGATTGCGGACCTGCGAGAAGTACTGGCTGAGCTTGGCGAGCAGGCTCAATGTCACCGCATCCTCCTGCGCGAAGCGCTCGAAGATGGTCAGCGCCACGAACGCTTCGCGCGCCACCCCGAGGCTGCGGAAGACGGCGACGAGCTCGACCGCGAGCAGCTTCAACTCCTGCCGGCGGTCCTGCTCGGCGAGCAGCACCGCGAGGTCGAGCGCCACCGAGGCGGCCTCGTAGGGAATGCGGGCCTCGACGAACCCCTCGTGCGCTTCGCGGAAGGCGCGCTCGGACTCCTCCGGTCTCCCGAGGTCCTTCGCCAGCCGGGCCTCCATCCATCTCAAGCGCAGGAGCAGCATGTTGTCCCCGAGCTCGAAATAAGCGGGACGGATCTCTTCGAGCTCGCGCGACGCCTCTTCGGATCTACCGGCAACCATGAGCTGCCAGACCAGGTTGTGGCGCACGGAGAAAGCCAGTCGGGGGCTTCTTCCGGCGTCGAGTTGAGCCATCGCCTGACGGCAGAGCTCGATCGATGCGTCGACTTCGCCCTGCAGGTCGCGGATCGCGGACTCGCACATCATCGAGCGGCCCTCGAGATGCAGGTCGCCAACCATGCGGTAGATACGGCGCGACCGATGAACGGAGCGCAGCGCTTCGTCCAGTCGCCGTTCGGCACGGCGCAGCGAGGCGGTGAAGTAGAGGTGCTCGGCCTCCTCGAGCGGCTCGCCCGAGCCCTGCTTCAGATGGCGGGCGGCTGTGGCGAGCGCCTGGTCGGCGCCGGCGAGATCGGAAGTCGCCCGCATGGCGTTGGCCGTTCGGCCCCAGGCGCGAGCGCGCAGGTCCTCGATGAGGCGCTCGCCGTAGGCCTCGGCTCCGAGACGTTCGGCAATGGCGACGCCCATTCGTGAGAGCTCGAGCGCGCGGTGGGGATCGTCCGTGATGACTTCGAATCCGGCATCGAGCAGGAGCTCGCAGAACGACCAGCTGTCGAAGCGGCTGCTATTGCGCAGCAGGGTCCACTGCCGGGCTGGCGGGTGGCGCAGGAAGTCGCGGAACTGCTCAGCAGCGATCGCCCGCTCTTGGCCCATCTGGCGCTCGGCTTCGGCCACGTTGGCCAGCACCCGACTGAGCGAGAACCCGGTCGGTTTCGCGTCGCCGATCAGCCGGATCTTGGGAGCCAGCACAGCCCGACAGACGGTGCAGCCGGAGAGCAGATGCTTCAGGACCTTGCGGCGCTCGGCCGGGCTGGTTTCGCCGTCGGCGAAGCGCGCGAGAAGCGTGCCATCGAAGTTGCAGTCGGTCATGGGCTGAGTCTCGCTCATTCGGCACCTGCCTGGGTCGCCGACGCCGGCGGAAAGGCCGTCGTCGGATAGCCGCCGGCGAGCATCTGTTGAGTCAGTGCCGACAGGCAACGGTGGGCGATCTTGCGGATGCCGGTCGGGCTGTAGCCTAGCCGGTGGGCGACTTCCGGATCGTCACAGCCGAGCCCGTAGCGCAGTCGGAGCAGCGACCGGCAACGGTCCGGGAGACGCCCGATCGCTCCCGAGAGATCGCGCGCCAGGTCGTCGTTCTCTTGGCGCGGGGGGGAGCCGCCGGCGAGCTCCAGCAGCAGGGTCTCGTCGACAGCCTCGAGGAGACGCCGCCGGCGCTTGCGCCAATAGAGCAGGCAGCGAAAGCGCAGCGTGCCGATCAGCCAAGCGTCGGGCGTGACGATCCGCTGCCGCTTGGTGATGAACAGCACCAGCGCATCCTGCAGCAGGTCCTCGGCATCCTGTGCCGGAATCCGGAAATAGGTGAAGAGGCGGGCGAACTCCGACGCCAGCCGGTCCACCAGCTGGGGTAGTTCGTCCTGGATGCGGCCCGGATCGAGTGCGCTCACAGTGGCCTCGGAAACGCGAAAGCTGATGTGAGTCTAGCACCGCCCGGCACCGAAGCGCCTCCCTGGGCCTTCCGGGAAGACCGCGTACGGAGGCGGGGATACTGCGCCCCGCCTCCGGGAGTCGCTACGGAGTCGGCGGAGGCGGAGTCGCCGGAGCCGCGACGATCTGCCCGTGCTCGGCGGCGACGATCGCCTGCAGCCACCCGAGAGCGGCCCGTCCCCAGGCGAGCCACGAGCCGATGAAGCTCGCGCCCACGACGTCGGACTCTGCGGTTACCGAGAAGTTCCGGGCGTCGCGCTGGGCGGCTCCGGGAGCCGGGAGGGCTGCGAAGAGCAGGGCGGCGAGACAGGCGGTCGCGACGACGGGGCGAAAGCGGGACATAGGACTCTCCTCACGAGAGGGTCCGACCGTCCGGCCGCCGTGGCGGGAGTGGCCCTCTCACTTAGATAGTTGCCTTGCCCCCCTGGAAATGTGACAACGGCGACCGGAGTCGCCGGCGTCGCGAAGGTTCTCGCCGGTTTGTCACGTTTCGGGCGCTTCGAGCAACTATCTAAGTAGGAGGACCTCATCCGGCCTCCAGGGGGGACAGGATTTGGAAGTCGAGCGAGAGCGGACGGCGCGCGGAGAGAACGGGAGCGTGCGCGAGGCAGTGCTGATCGGCGTGGCATTGAGTCCTGCCGAGTGGCGGGCGCTGCGGGCGTTCGACTGCGAGATCGAAGCCGCGACCGGCACCCATTGGCTCGAGGCGGCGACGGTCGACGGCGCGCGGGCGCGCCTTCGCCTGCTGCGCGAACGCGGCGTGGCTTGCGCCGCCCTGGCCAGCGCCACGCTCGGCGAGCGCGAAGTCGTGCGACTCGTGCGATCTCTCGCCGGGCCGGAGCGCCTTTCGCCCGTCGTCGTTCTCGCCGGGCGCAGCGACGAGGCGGTGGTCGCAGCGGCGATGGCGGCCAGTGCCGCCGACTTCGTCCTGGTGCATGAGCTCGACGCCGACTGCCTGGTGCGTGCGATCCGGCTGGCAGCCGAAGTGGCCACGCATGCACGCGAGGTCGAGCGGACGGGGCTGGAGCTCGCCGACTCCGAAGAGAGTCTCGCGGCGATCTGGGACCTGGTCGAGGACGGCCTGTTGCTGGTCGACGAGCAGCGGGTGATCCGGCGCTGGAATGGCGCCGCCAAGAAGTTGCTCGGCCTCGGCGACGCCGATCTCGACGGCGCTCCGTTCGGATCGCTGCGCTGGGCGCACCCCGAGGAAGCGCAGCCCGACCCAGCGGCGCTCTCGGCGCACGAGCTGCCCGCCGAGTTCGAGCGCCCCGACGGATCGCACATCCGGCTCGGGATGCGGGTCCGGGCTTTCCTCCGGCGTGCCGGCGAGGGCTCTGGGCGAAGTCCCGGCCGGATGCGCATCGTGCTGCTGCGTGACCGCCGGGAGACCGAAGAGCATGCGGCGCTGCTCGCCGAAGCGCGCCATTTCGCCGGTCTCGGGCGCCTGCTCGCCGGAGCCGCGCACGACGGCAACAATCTGCTCACGCCGCTCCTGGGCTACTGCGAGCTCCTGCTCGCTGGTCTACCAGCTGGCGGCGAGCTCGAGCGCTATGCGCTGGAGATCGAACGCTCGGCCAGGCGCACGGCCGACCTGCTGCACAGTCTGCTCGAGCGCAGCCGCGGCAAGCCACAGGAGATCCGGCCGCTGCTCGCGGACCAGGCGTTGCGCGAGATCGCGGGGCTGCTGCATTCGCTGGTCGGCAGGGCGGTCGAGCTCTCCGAGAGTTTCCATGCGCCCGGCGTCGCCGTCGCCCTGCGCGACGGGCAGATCGAGCAGCTGATCCTGAATCTGGCTGCGAACGCGCGCGACGCTATGCCCGACGGCGGGCGCATCGAGATCCGCACCAGCGCCGAAGGCGGCCGTCGCTGGGTGCTCGAGATCGAGGACGGGGGTATCGGGATCCCACCTGAGAATCTCGAACGCATCTACGATCCCAAGTTCACCACCAAGGCCGCCGGCAAGGGCACCGGCCTCGGTCTCTGGATCGTGCGCTCGATCGTCCAGGAGGCAGGCGGCCGCATCCGCATCACCAGCCAGCCCGGCAAAGGGACGACCGTCCGCCTCGAGCTGCCTGTCGTGCCCGCCAGCCCGCAACCGGTGCTGGAGCGATAGCGCCGGAGGCTCAGTCCCCGCGCTGCCGTCGGCGGAGCCAGCCGAGGAGCTGCTGCTCGCCGATCGGTCGATCGTCGGGGGGAATCCGGAAGCTCTCTCGCAGCTCGCGGCGGGCGTCGGGGTCGATGCGCAGGACGGCCAGCAGCGTCACCGCCATGGCGACGATCGAGCCCAGACCGGCGAGCCCCATGTCCTTCTGCGCGTCCCAGACGTCGCCCTGGGCACCGAGAAAGGCGAGGCCGGCCTCGGGCGGGACGCCGGCGGCCGCTGCCCATTCCATCAGCTCGTAGACGGCCGAGAAGGCCAGGGTCAGTTCGACCGGGAGATAGAAGCTCCAGAAACCGCGCGCGCGCGTGATGCGCACGAAGACCTCGCGCACCGGAAAGGCGAGGAGAAGCCCGAAGGAGAAGTGCACCAGCCGGTCGTACATGTTGCGCTCGGCGCCGAACCAGCTTTGCAGCGTGAAGCCGAACGGCACCTCGGCATAGGTGTAGTGCGAGCCGACGGCGTGCAGCATCATGAAGACGGTGATCAGCGTGTAGGAGAGGTTCGACAGTCGGAAATAGAAGCCGAGACCGACAATGAGCGGCACGCCGACGAAGACCAGGACGTTCTCCAGCCACCAATCGTCGGGAAAGACCGGGTGGATCGCCGACCAGATCCAGACAGTGAGAAAGGCAGCGAGGAGGAGCAGGTGGTAGCGGCTGAAGCGGCGCCTCGCCGCCGGGAGACCGGAGCCTTGGGTCGTCGGGGTCATGGTCGGCGAAGCTAGCACTTTGTCCGCCAGCCGGCGATCTGCCGGAGCCGCGACCGAGGCACCTCACGTCCGCGGAATAGAATGGGCCTGTGGCGGCGCGGTGCACGAACTGGACCTTCCTCGGGCGCGTCCCCTATGCGGCGACGGCGGCGTTGCAGGTCGAGCTGCGCGAGGCGCTGCGGCGCGGCGAGGGGCCGGAGCGGCTCCTCCTGCTCGAGCACGAGCCGGTCTTTTCCCTCGGCAGGAACGCGACCGCCGCGGACATCCTTTGGAGCCCGGCCGAGCTTGCCGAGCACGGCGTCGAAGTGCAGCCGACCGACCGCGGCGGGCAGGTGACCTTTCACGGCCCGGGCCAGCTCGTCGGCTATCCGATTCTTGACCTGAATCCCGACCGGCGCGATATCCGTCGCTATGTCCGCGACCTGCAGACGGTCCTGGTGCTGACGCTCGCCGACTTCGGCGTCGCAGCCGTCGGCGGAGAGGGGGAGCGCATCGGCGTCTGGGCTGGACCGCGCAAGATCGCCTCGATCGGCGTGCATCTTTCGCGCTGGCGGACGACGCACGGTTTCGCCCTCAACGTTGCACCCGAGCTCGCCCTGTTCGGTGGCATCGTCGCCTGCGGGATGCCGGAGGTCGAGATGACCTCGATCGCGCGCGAGAGCGGCGCGGCGCCCACCCTCGAGGAGGTCGCCGGGCGCGTTCGCGGCCACTTCGAAGCGGTTTTCGAGCGTGAGCTCGTCGCCGACCCGGCGCTCTCGCTCCTCACGGCCGGCGAGTCCGCGCGATGAGCGCGAAGACGGCGATCGAGATCGGCCTCAACGCGGTCATCGTGGCAGTGACCGACGAAGAGCCCCGGCTGCTCGCCGTCCACCGCAGCGACGATCCCGCCGCGGCGAGCGAGCTCGCCCTGCCATCGGGCCCGCTCGATCCCGCTCAGGATCGCACGCTCGAGCTCGCACTCTCCGGCTGGGTGCGGGGACAGACCGGCGTCGAGCTCGGCTACGTCGAGCAGCTCTACACCTTCGGCAACCGCTACCGCGATCCGCGCGAGCGCCTCGGCGGACCGCGCGGCATCGCGATCGCCTATCTCGCGCTGGTGCGCGAAGCGCCGCTCGAGACCGCGTCGGAGGCGATCTGGATGAACTGGTACGACTTCCTGCCCTGGGAGGACTGGCGGGACGGCAGGCCCTGGGTGCTCGAGCGCGAGATCGCACCGGCGCTCGAGCGCTGGGTGCGCGGTGGAGCGGATCGCGGCGCGGTGGCGCAGCGCCGCGAGCGCGCCGACATCTGCTTCGGTCTGGGCGGCGCGCCCTGGAACGGCGAACGCGTTCACGACCGCTTCGAGCTCCTCTACGAGGTCGGGTTGGTCGCCGAGGCCTTTCGCGACACCCCATCGTCGGCGGTCGCCGGTTCCGACGCAGTCGAGCGGCACCTCGATCCCGGCGTTCGCCTGGGTCGCCCGCTGGCGCTCGACCATCGCCGAATCCTCGCCTCCGCCCTCGGACGGCTGCGCGGCAAGCTGCGCTACCGGCCGGTGATCTTCGAGCTCCTGCCCGGGACCTTCACTCTTCTCCAGCTGCAGCGCACCGTCGAGGCGCTCGCCGGGGTGCGGTTGCACAAACAGAACTTCCGCCGGCTGGTGGAGCAGGGCGGGCTGGTCGAAGGGACCGGGCGGCTGGAGGCCGGGACGGGTGGCCGGCCGGCGGAGCTCTTCCGGTTCCGCCGCGATGTGCTGCGCGAGCGCCCCGCGGCGGGTGTGGGGCTTCCCGGGCTGCGCTTCGGCGCCTGAACCGGCGCGCGGTCGGCGGCGACGAAGCAGGCTTGACATTCAGTAATACTCAAAATTAGGATAAGCCAGTTGCCGGCGCGTGCCGGTTTTTCTGGGCCCCATATATTCTCATGTTGAGCATAAGAAAGAGCGAATGATGACCGAGATGCAGCTCTCAGCGGGCGCTGCGCCCGAGTCCCTTCTCGCCTTCACTTCCGAGGTGGAGCGTGAGCTGGCGCCCGTCTACGCCAAGCTGAGCCGGGTGATGCCGGCGATCGAATGGCCGGTGCACGCTCCCTACATCGCTGCGATCCGGCGCCTGAAGCGGGAGCGCAACGCGGTCATCCTGGCGCACAACTACCAGACGCCCGAGATCTACCATGGCGTGGCCGACTTCGTCGGCGACTCTCTCGGGCTCGCGCAGCAGGCGGCCGAGACGCCGGCCGACGTCATCGTCCAGTGCGGTGTGCACTTCATGGCCGAGACGTCGAAGGTGCTGTCGCCTCAAAAGACGGTGCTCATCCCCGATCTGCGCGCCGGATGCTCGCTCGCCGCGTCGATCACCGGCGCCGATGTGCGGCTGCTCAAGGAGCGTTTTCCAGGTCTGCCGGTCGTCACGTACGTCAACACTTCGGCCGAGGTCAAAGCCGAATCGGACATCTGCTGCACCTCGGCGAACGCCGTCGAAGTCGTCGAATCGCTGGGTGTTCCGAAGGTGATCTTTCTTCCCGACGAATACCTCGGCAAGTGGGTGGCGACGCAGACGCCGGTCGAGCTGGTGTTGTGGAAAGGGCATTGCGAGGTCCACGAGCGGTTCACCGGCGCCGAGATCCGGGCGCTGCGGGCGGCGGATCCGGGAGTTTTCGTGCTGGCGCATCCGGAGTGCCCGCCCGACGTTCTGGAGGCGGCCGACTATGTCGGTTCGACTGCCGGAATGATCCGTGAGGTCGGCGCCGCGGGTGTGCGACGCGTGGTCATGATCACCGAGTGTTCGATGAGCGACAACGTCGCCACAGCCCATCCCGAAGTCGAGTTCGTCCGCCCGTGCAATCTCTGTCCGCACATGAAGCGCATCACTCTGCCGAAGATCCTGCGCAGCCTCGAGACGCTCGAGCACCGCGTCGAGGTGCCCGCGGAGATCGCGGTGCGGGCGCGCCGCGCCGTCGAGCGCATGCTCGAGGTGGCCAGAGGGGCCAAACGATGAGCGAGGCCATCGAACGCCGCAGCGCCGACGTCGTCGTCATCGGCACCGGAGTCGCGGGTCTCGCCTGCGCGCTCGAGCTCGCCGGCATGCGGGTGGATCTGCTGACCAAGACGACGCTGTCGTCGGGCTCGAGCCTCTGGGCGCAGGGGGGAGTCGCGGTCGCGATGGGCGCCGGCGATTCTCCGGAGCTGCACGCCGCCGACACCGTGGCCGCCGGCGCCGGTCTGGTCGATCCGGCGATCGCCGAGCTCCTCGCCGAAGAAGGCGTCACCGCCGTGCGCCGGCTGATCGAGCTCGGCGCCGAGTTCGACCGCTCGGCGAAGGGCGAGCTCGATTTCGGCCGCGAAGCGGCGCACAGCCGCCGGCGGATCCTGCACGCCCATGGCGACTCGACCGGCGCCGAGCTGGTGCGGGCGCTCGCCGAGCGCCTGCGCACCGCACCGTGGGTGAGCCTCTTCGAGGGAGCTTTCGCCGCCGAGCTCGTGGTCGCTGCCGAAGGGCCGGAGCGCGAGCCCGCGGTCGTCGGTGTCCTCGCCCGCCACTCCGACGGGCGGTTCGTGCTGCACGAAGCGACGCAGGTCGTGCTCGCCACCGGTGGCCTCGGCCAGCTCTTCCGCTTTACCACCAACCCTCCCGAATCGACCGGCGATGGCCTGGCCCTCGCCGCGGCGGCCGGGGCGCGGCTGGTCGACCTCGAGTTCGTCCAGTTCCATCCCACGGCGCTCGCCGTCGACCTCGATCCCCTTCCCTTGCTCTCCGAGGCTCTGCGCGGCGAGGGCGCCACGCTGGTCAACGACGCCGGGGTTCGCTTCATGCCCGCCGAACACGCCGATGCGGAGCTCGCGCCGCGCGACGTGGTGGCGCGCGGCATCTGGAAGCAGCTGGCCGCCGGACGCAAGGTCTTCCTCGACGGCCGGCAGGCGATCGGTGAGCGCTTTCCGACCAAGTTCCCGACCATCTTCGCCAACTGCCAGCGCGCCGGAGTCGATCCCCGGAGCGAGCTCATGCCGGTCGTGCCGGCGGCGCACTACTTCATGGGCGGCGTGGCGGTGGACGAGTGGGGAAGGGCCAGTCTCCCCGGGCTGTGGGCGTGCGGCGAAGTTTCGGCCACAGGGGTGCACGGCGCCAACCGGTTGGCGTCGAACTCGCTGCTCGAGGCGCTGGTCTTCGGTTCGCGGGTGGCCGAGGCGATCGGCGCCAGCGCACGGCGCGAGCCGCTGCCGGGCGCCGCCGCGGCCGCCGTCGCCCATCTCCCCGACGCCGCGGCGAATGGAGTCGAACCGATCGCCGCTTTCGCCGATCTGCGGCAGGAGATCCGTGCCCTCTCCTGGGAGCGTCTCGGCCTGGTACGCGACGCTTCCGGGCTCGCCAGCGCGGCGCGGCGCTTCGCCGAGATCCTCCGCCAGCTGCCGGCGGCGCCGTCGGAAGTGCGCAACCTGGCGATCGCCGGCTCGCTGGTGGCGGCTGCCGCGCTGCGACGCGAAGAGAGCCGCGGCGCGCACTTCCGGAGCGACTTTCCGCAGAGCGCTGAAGCCTGGAGATTCCGTCAGTTCCTCGACGTCGAGATCGACGGGCACGCCGTTGCGGCGCGCTTTGCGGACGTTCCCGAGGCGCCCTCCGACGAGGCGGACCTTCTCGCGACGGCGATCGCGTGATCCGCCCGACGCCGCCGTATCCCCTGGTCTACGAGCCCCTGCTGCGCCTCGCGCTCGCCGAGGACCTGGGTCGCGCCGGGGACCTGACGACCGAGGCCACGGTCGCTCCGGAGACCCAGGCGAGCGCGAAGGTCGTGGCGCGGCGCGGCGGCTCGATCTCCGGCCTGCCGATGGCCGCCGGAGTCTTCGCGTTGCTCGATCCGGCAGTGCGGTTCGAGCCCCAGGTCGAGGACGGGGACGTGGTGGCGGCGGCTTCGACCCTCGCCCGGATCAGTGGCCCGGCCCGGGCGATCCTCACCGGCGAACGCACGGCTCTCAACCTCCTCGGCCACCTCTCCGGCGTCGCGACGGCGACGCGCGCGCTCGTGCACGCGGTCGCCGGCACCCACGCTGCGATCGTCTGCACGCGCAAGACCACGCCGGGCCTGCGCGCGCTGGAGAAGTACGCGGTGCGCTGCGGCGGCGGCGCGAACCATCGCTTCGGCCTCGACGACGCCGTGCTCATCAAGGACAACCACCTCGTCGCGGCGGGCGGCGTGCGGGCGGCGATCGAGCGCGCTCGCGCCGCTGCCGGCCACCTGGTCAAGATCGAGTGCGAAGTGCAGACGACCGCCCAGCTCGAAGAGGCGCTCGCCGCGCGTGCCGACGTCATCCTGCTCGACAACATGACGCCGCCCGAGCTCGCCGACGCCGTGCGGCGGATCCGCGGCCGGGCGATCGCCGAGGCTTCGGGCGGCATCACCCTCGACACCGTGCGCGCGGTCGCCGAGAGCGGCGTCGACCTCATCTCGGTCGGCTGGATCACCCACTCGGCTCCGACCCTCGACGTGGCACTCGATTTCGACGAGTAGGTCGCGCGGAAAGATAGACTAGGCGGCGTGAGCGACAACCTCGTCCAGATCGGCGGTCAGGCCGCCGCCCCCGGCGGCGCACCGGTGGCCCGTGAACGCCGCCCTGACGCGCCGGGACGGCGCCCCGACGCGGCGGAACGACGCCCGGAGTGGCTGCGCATCAAGCTCGCAACGCCGGCGAAGTATCACGAGGTCCGCAAGCTCGTCGACGGCCTCAGTCTGAACACCGTCTGCAAAGAGGCCAAGTGCCCCAACATCTACGAGTGCTGGGGCGAGCATGGCACGGCGACCTTCATGATCCTCGGCGAGATCTGCACGCGCCGTTGCGGTTTCTGCGCCGTGACCTCCGGCCGGCCGAACCCCGGCGTGGATGAGGCCGAGCCGGGGAATGTCGCTGCCGCAGTCGCCACCATGGGGCTCCGCCACGCCGTCATCACCTCGGTGGATCGCGACGACCTGCCGGATGGCGGCGCCCGCCACTGGGCGGCGGTGATCCGCGCCATCCACGATCGCACTCCCTCGTGCGCGGTCGAAGTCCTGACGCCGGACTTTCGCGGTGTCCCCGACGCCCTCGACATCGTCCTCGCCGCCGCGCCGGAGGTCTTCTCCCACAACACCGAGACCGTGCCGCGGCTCTATCGCCAGGCGCGCCCGGGCAGCCGCTACGACCGCACGCTCGCGCTGCTCGCCGAGGCCTCGAAACGGCGGGACGAGGGGAGCTACCAGGGGCGCGTGAAGACCGGCATCATGCTCGGTTTGGGCGAAACCGCCGACGAGGTCCGTGCCACCCTTACCGACATTCGCGCCACGGGCGTCCAGGTCCTGACGCTGGGGCAGTACCTGCAGCCGACGCCGAAGCATCTGGCGGTCGACCGCTACGTCCACCCCGACGAGTTCGCCGAGCACAAGGCCTTCGCCATGGAGCTGGGTTTCCTGCACTGTGAGGCCGGTCCGCTGGTCCGCTCGTCGTACCACGCTCACGAGCACGTCCCGCCCGGCCACGCCGCCGGGACCGCCGTTCGCTGAGCCCCCGTACCCCCTCCCCGAGGCGCGGCGGAGCGCCGCGATCGATGTGCTAGGTTGATTCCTGCAAGGCATTTCGAGGCAAGGAGGATTCCCATGTGCGATTCCGCTTGGGCGTTGCTGCAGCGTAGCGCACCGATCGTCGTCCTGGCCCTCTTGGTGCACGCCGCGCCCGCGGCCGGGCAGATCGTCCCGGTGAGCGACGAGATCGCGGTCAGTCAGCGCGACGGTGACTACGAAAGTGGCGCCACGGTCGCCGCCGATCGCCTGGGTGGTTGGGGCGTCACCTGGCAGTCCGAGGATCTCGATTTCGCCCACCCGACCGGTCGGCAACGCCGGTTCGATCGCGACGGCGGGTCGGTTTCGGGAACGCTGCGCGATCATGAGCTTGTCGTCGCCGACCTCGGCCTCGACGGCGAGGGCAAGGGCGTCCTCGTCGGAGTACGAGCCCGTCCCGAGCTCGGAGGCGCGGAAGTCGACGCACTCTGCGTCGACCCCCTGGGCGCACCGCGCGGTGCGCGGGTTCGCGTCGATGCGGGAACGATCTCCGCCGCGTCGCGGTTGCCCTCGGATGTACGAGTGGCGACGGCGACCGACGGCACGAGCGTCGTCGTCTGGCAGGAGAGCCCGCGCGACGCCGCGATCCCGCCGAGCGTCTTCTTCCGCCGTCTGCTCGCCGACTGCACTCCCTCGGGCGACGTCGGCTCTTTGGGCGCGGTCGGGGTGGTGGGTCGCCGTGAGCCGCACGTCGCGGTGCGTCCTGAAGGCGGGTTCGTCCTGACCTTCGTCGAAGGCGAGCAACTGGAGCACCTCCATGTCGCGGCGCAGCAGTTCGACGCCTCCGCAACGGCCCTCGCGCCGTCGTTCGCGGTCTCGCAGACCGAGCAGCGCGCGAGCGACCCGAGCGTCGCCGTGGCGAGCGACGGGAAGTTCGCTGTCGTCTGGGGGAATGCGGCGCGCTCGAGCGTCGCCGGGCGGGTCTTCGCCGCCGATGGCGGCGCGCTCGGCGGCGAGCTCTCGTTGCGTCTGCCGCGTTCTCCGGCCGCAGGCGTCGGGGCGGTGGCCGCCGTCGGCGCGAGCTTCGTCGCTGCCTGGAGCGAGAACGGCTTCGTCGAAGAGGGGAGCGCGGTCTACGGCCGGGTCTTCGAGGCGGCGGGGCCGCTCGGCGGAGAGGTCGTGCTCAACGCCGAGCACACCGATCCGGACAGCGTCAGGATCGCCGCCCTCGGTGGCAACGAATTCGTCGTCGTCTGGGACGACCTCGCCGAGCAGACCTTGCCGCAGGACATCGTCGCACGGCGGTTCGTTCTGGTGCCGCCGGGAGCCGGCTGCGCCGAGAGCTCCGCGGCGCTTTGCCTCGGCGCGGAGCGCTTTCGCATCTCGGTCGAGTGGCGCGACTATCAGGGTCGCAGGGGTGCAGGACACGCCTATCCGTTGACCGGCGATTCCGGCCTCTTCTGGTTCTTCTCCGAGGCCAACCTCGAGGTGCTGGTGAAGGTGGTGAACGCTTGCGCCGGATTCTCCCGGCATTGGGTCTATGCCGGCGCGACGACCGACGTCGAGTACACCCTGACGGCGACCGACACCGC
>JAGOCP010000079.1:0-1608 GCA_017998715.1 Thermoanaerobaculia bacterium
GCCGCGTCGGTCGCCGAGAAGGCGTAGCCGGGATTGCCCGCGACCGCCTGATCGACGAAGGTCTTGAAACGCGCGTACGGCTGCCCGCCCATGTCGACATAAGCGAGAGAGAGACCGATGTCGGCCGAGAGCGAACTCGCGAACCCCACCACCACCGCGCCCCAGGAGAGCGCCACCCAGAAGAGTCTCTTCATCATTGGACTACGCGTAGCTTGGCGCCGAAGCAGGACGGCGGCAGTGAAGGAGGCCACAGCCACGCAGCGGCGGAGCGCCCGCGGCCTACGGTTCGCGGTCCGGGGCGGCGACGTAGCGATGCAGCGCGAAGCGGTTCCAGCCCTTTTTGGTCTTCGACTCGACGACCCAGAAGACGCCGCCTTCGCCGTCTGGCCAATAGACCATGCGGGCGACTCCGGCGGGCATCTCGGCCTCGAAGGCGACGGCCTCGGGATGGATGTCCGAGGCGTCGGTGAGCGAGCCCTGCGACTGTTTGCCGTCGGAGGTGAACGACCAGAAGGCGAGCGCACCGGAGGCGTCGGGGCCGTAGACGGCATGCTCCTCGTAGACGCCTGCGGGCAGATGCCACCGGGCCTCGAGGAGGATTCGCTTGCCGTGCAGGATGCGCGAGAACTTCCGCGTGCAGCGGACGCGTCCCATCGGCGTGTCGGCCTCGGCCTGCCACGAGCCGATCAAGGGATCGAGAACTCCCAGCTTGCCGCGCCCCTTCTTCCACAGCGTCGCCTTCGAGGTGGCCAACGAGAACTCCGCTCTTCCGCCGCTCGCCGCCACGTTTCCTTCGGCGTCCGCAGCCGATATGCTTCGCGTTTCTGGTCAACGTATCACTGCCGCCGTCCAAGGGGAGAATCCGATGAAAACCGCCGCCAAGAAGTGGACCCTCCTGCCGTTGCTGCTGCTCGCCGGCTGGGTGATCGCCGCGCCCGCCGCCGCCGTCACTCTCGGCTATCCGTCGACCGATCACGCGAGCTTCCTGGTCGACATCCCGGGCGACTGGGAGGTCTCGCCCGGAGAGGAGCTGGGGGACTTCGTCGACGTCAACAGCGAGAGCGGCGTCTACCTCGCCTTCCGGACGATCGAAGGCAGCGAAGACGCCATGCAGGGGGCGATCGAAGACACCGTGGCCTACCTGCAGGAGAACTACAAGAACGTCACCGTCGGCGATCCGAAGGACGTCAAGCAGGCCGGCCTCGAGGGCTTCCTGATGGACGGCGAGGGCAAGGACGAAGACGGTACCGCGATCGTCTTCCGCGCTGCGTGGCTGGCGCTCGCCGACGGTCACATCGGTGAGATCTGGTTCGCCGCACCCGCCGACGACAAGGCCGGCATCGCCGCCGCCGCCAAGGCGCTCAACTCCTTCCGCGTACCGTAACCCTTCCGCCGTCCGGCCGCTCGCGGCTCGGAAGTCCTACGGGACCTCCGAGCCCGGGCCGACCGCAAGAGGCTCGAAGTCGAGACGCGCGACGTTCGCCCAGGGAACGTACGCGGGCGACTCGCGGCCGTCGACGTAGACGAGTAGTCCGGCGTTCGCGGCCGCGAGGTCGCCTGTCGCAGAGAGCGCGACCTCCGTGCCGTCGCGGAGGATCACGCGGGCGC
>JAGOCP010000079.1:1708-12860 GCA_017998715.1 Thermoanaerobaculia bacterium
CCGGCAAGACGATCGCCGCCAGCCTTTCGAACGGCAGCGCGTACTCGACTCCCGCGGCCGCGGCGTCGAGGGTGTCGGTGCCCGAGCTTTCGTCCAGGTCGTAGATCAGGCGCCCCGAGATGCGCGCGCCGTCGCGGGTGGTGACGGTCCCGCGCAGCGGCCTCTGGGAACCGAATTCGTCGTAGGCAGGTCCGCTCGCACACTCGGCCGGGTCGGCCGGAGCGTCGAAATCGACGCGCTCGAAGGCCTCCCACGAGACGAGCACGCGACCGTAGCGAACGTCGTGCACATACAGCCCGCGCCGGCCGTCTCGGTCGGAGCTCTCGGAGAGGGCGAGCGCGCGGCCATCGCGCAGCGTGACGATGAGATCTCCCCTCTCGCCGCGAGCGAGCGCGCGGATCTCGGCGAAGCGCAGTCGCAGGCGCTCGCTGCCGCTGCGCCCCGAGAGCTCGTCGGAGCCGAGCGCCACGTCGCGGTTCCAGGCGACAAAGCCGCGGAAATCCCCTCGCTTCGTCCGCACGACGCCGGAGAGCCGGCAGGCGAGACCGCCGAGCGCCGGGGTCGCGAGGAAGTCGATCTGGCGGATGCGCAGGCTGTCGAGATCGATCGCCGGGCCGCCCCGATCCCAGACGCGCAGACCGTCGTCGAAGTCGCTGGCCTCGAAACGGTCGAGGTCGAACACGCCGCCGCCCTTGAGCGTCACGCGCACTTCGTCGCCGCGTGCTGCGATGCGCTCGATCGCGCCGAAGGGGGAGACGAACGGCCGCGTCACCTCGCTCGGCCTCTCGCGGCGCGCCAGGACGACGCCGAAGAGCTCGATCGGATCGCTCTCCAGCGGTCGCTCCGAAGCCGGCACCTGGGCGAGCCAGGGATTGTCGAGCTTGATGCCGTTGAAGGAGTCGTCCCAGAACGCCTCCTCGCCGCCCCCCCAACGCAGCCGGCCCTCGAAGGTCGCGCCGTCGACGGTGGTGATCCGGCCGTAGAGAAAGCCCTGGCTGTCGTCGGCCGCCCGCGGCGCCGGTATCTCTCCTGTCGGCGTCGGCGAGACGACCTGAGCCGCCGGGCTTCCCTCCGCCGGCCGCCCCCCCCGCTCGCGCGCCAGATAGCCCGCCACTGCAGCGACGACAACCGCCCCGGCGACCGCCGCACGCGCCAAGACCGCTCGCGTCACGGGCGACTGCCCCACGGAAGGAGTGGCGCCGCGGCATGGGAGGGCTCACTGCGCGGGGCTCGCATCGGTGTCTCCCTGAAAGGCCGCCAGCCCGGAAGCTGCGGCTCGAAGGAGATCCTAGACGACCGGGCGCTGGGTCAGCCAGGCGATCAGGGTGTAGAGGATGCCGAGGATGTAGAGCGTGCCGAAGATCTGTTGGTTGTACCTGGCGAGCCAGAGGGGCAGGTAGATATCGAAGTTGTCGGCGCGCGCGGAGGTGTAGCGCGCCGCGACGCCGGTGAGCGGGCACCGCATCCGATTGAACAGGAGGACGAGGACCTCGAGCATCACCACGCCGATGAAGACGAGGGCGAGGCCGAAGCGCCCAGTGCCGGCAGCAGCGAAGATGCCGAGAATGCAAGCTGCGAAAAGAGCCCAGACCGCAGTGTGGAGAAGCTTGATCGCCGTGAGCATCAGCGCGCGTCCGCCGGATCTCTCCGCGCGTACTGCCCACCTGGGCCGGTCATCACTTGCCATCGGTCGGAGAGAGCGACTCCGACGCTACTTGGTCGAGGCCGAACGGAGAACCGTCGGCCCGAGGCCGGTGCCCGCAAACGGCACGGGGTTGCGCGTGAGCGCTTCGTCGACCAGGCGCTCGATCGCCGGACGGGCGAGGGTGGAGGCGCCCTCCACGGCAATCCAGCGTGCCTGAGTGCCGGACCCCCGCAGCAGCTTCTCGGGATCCGGCAAGCCCTTGCCGGCGTTGAAATACAGCTTCACCCCTTCGGCGTCGGCACGGATCGCCAGCACGCCCTCGTACCCACGTTCGCTCGGCGAATAGCTGATGACGATCCAGTCGCGGTATTCGTACACCAGCTCATGGGCCGTCGGCAGACGCTTGCGCAGCCACCGTCGCAGCGTGCCGATGAGCCGTTGATGCGCAGGCGCGAAGGTGGCGAGAAGCTGACGCACGTGTGCCTCGGCCGCTCGCCGCTCCGCCGCCGACTGAGTGCTCGCTGGGGAAGTGCTCATGACTGGAAGCTCCGCCTGAAGAATCCGCAGCCGGGCGGAGCGCCCGAGCTGCTGGCCCGCGACAACGGGAATCAGTTGCGCTCGACGTCGTACCGGATCTCGGCGCGCACGGTATAGCGGGCGTCGCCGCTTATCGCTTCGAACGTTTCGATCTGCGTGCCGGTGAGCCGACTGCCGGAGATGGTGCCGCTGAAGTCCCCCCAGCCTCGACAGTACGTCCATGTTCTGGCGCTGCCGCACTGGAACTGCTCGAGCCAGCACGGCGCGGAACACTGGAAGTTCGACCAGGTCACCTGGCTTCCGACCTGATTGACGATGGTCGAGCAGCCGTCCCAGTAGGGAATCGACGCTGTCACGTCGCCGACGGTATTGGCCCCATTGGGAGAGGCCGGCAGCTTCACCTCGACGGGTGTCGGCGGTCGCGAGGTGAGCAGATCGCCGAGGCAAGTACCCGCGCCCTCGGGAAGCCCTACGACAGCGCGCGAGCCGCTCCATTGCGTGGCAACGGCAGGTGGCGCGGGGGCAGTCGGAGAGGAACCGGAGTCGCAACCCACGACCGCAAAGAGGAGTGAGATCCCAAGGAGTCGTCGCATGTCGGACCTCCTGCGAGAAATGCTACGCCCTCCAAAGTGCAATCTCAAATCAGACAGCGAAGCCACCCTGCTTGACGGATCTGGAGCTCAGCGGCGCGGCAACATGCCGAACCGGCGAGGCCGGACCGCGGGCGCCCAACGCGTGCGCTCGAGCGATTGGTCAGCCAGAGGGCCACTAGCGCTTCGATTCCGGGTACACGCGGCACCAGGCGTAGTTGAGGTCGTCGCCGACCAACAGAGCCTCGACCTCAACCGGCTTGCTGCGCGGAGCATCGAAGAAGACCGCCCTGGCGGATGCGCGATAGTGCATGGGTATCTCGTACGCCGACCCGTCGAATCGCTTCGCCTTGAGCGTCACGATGTCATTCGCGACAGCGTAGACGTCGAGAGACCAGAAGGGCGGCTGCGGCTCCGGCGGCACATAGCAGCAGGAGGAGCTCAGCTCGTAGTAGCGCGAGTCGGGCATGAGTACCAGAAAGCCCGCATCAATTTCGTTGACGCCTTCGAGACCTGGTTCGTAGCACCGCTTCCAGATGCCCTCGAAACGCCCAACTGTCTGCGGGCCGACCGCGAGACTTGCGGTCGCCCCCACGACACCCAGGAGCAACAAGAAGATTGCGGCAGTCCTCATCCTTGCCACCCAACGAAACTGGAGCTGAGCGGCGCGCCACAATTGGCGACTCGCGAAGCGGACCGAGCGCGCCCAACGCGTCCGCGCGAGCGACTGATCAGGCCGCAAGCCACTACCGGCGCGCCTCAGGCAGAACGTATCGGACGAAGAACCAGGCTCCAATCGGACCATAGACGATCAGAAAGACGATCTTCATCTGAGATCGGAAGCTCGAAATCGTATCCATGCCGATCAAACCCGTCGCAGCTTGCAGCAGCGGAAGAACGATCAGGAGAACAAAGAGGATGCGGGCATCTATTGGCCGAACATCCTTCGCCTTGCTCCGGCGCCAGAGCCAGATGCCCAGAGCCAAGAGAAGAGAACCGAATAGAGCCCCCGCCCAAATCAGTTGAGCCCGGGCCTTCCCGAAGAGCCAGAGAACGCCCGCAACTGCCGCGAGGAGAGTTATGAAGCCGCCGGAGACAATGCCTAGCGCACCGATCCCAGCTTCCATGGAACGCGGAGGTACAACTGGTCGTGGTGTCTTCATTTCTCGCCTTGCGGCCTGACGTGCGAGCTAGGCGGGCGACGCCGGCAGGACGCCAGCCCCGGGCAGGCGAAAATGTACCGTGTACCGCCAGACCGGGCCTGGTGGCCTGCCGTTGGCGCTCCGCTTGAGCGAGGAGGTAACCGCACTTGGCGCAAGTAGCTCACTGCGGCGCCCTCTGCTGCATTTGAAGCGCCAGCATGCGCCACTGCCCTTGGCGATTGACGTACGTCGCTGTGTAGCGCAAAGTGGATATTGATTCCGGCTTCCCCGGGTTAGCGAATCGAATCTCAGCGGTACCGAAGACAAGCGCGATGTTTCCTTCAATCAGCAACGATCGTTCTTTGATCGTTTGGCCGACCATGT
This sequence comes from Thermoanaerobaculia bacterium, assembly GCA_017998715.1. Taxonomy (GTDB): domain Bacteria; phylum Acidobacteriota; class Thermoanaerobaculia; order Multivoradales; family JAGPDF01; genus JAGPDF01. Next base: position 6,007 of record JAGOCP010000079.1, read on the forward strand.
TCATCTTCAAAAGGCTTGCGATCAGTTCCTCTTTGCCGGTGGTTATGCCGCGGCCAGTGTTGTACTGGAACCTGTCATCGACCAATCGCCTGAGTGCGGCCTCGTCTCGACTCACCTCTGCCGCAACATACTCGTCTTCTGCGGCGAGCACGCGTTGCTCCTCGGAGTGCTGAGTGGTGGGCGAACTCGCGGATTGTGCGTATCCGATGAGTGGGCTCAGCGCGAGCGAGACAAGAAGCGCGGTGGAGAAGATGAGTCGCATTTGCGCGGCCTAACGGATCTGGAGCTGAGCGGCGCGCCAGAACTGCCGACCCGCGAAGCGGATCGAGCTCGCCCCACGCGTCCGCTCGAGCGACTGGTTAGATGCCTTTGCAGATACAGCCCCCCGGCTTCGGCTTTGCCAGGCCGGCATCTCAGCGATCGGTAAAGGCAAATGTCGACTTCATGTGGCTCCAGGTCCTTTCCAATCTCGGCCCTGCGACCCCGAAAACCTCGAGTTCGTAGAACATTCCTCGGTGGATGGAGACGATTCGCCGGATCTTGATTCCAGTCGCCCCAGGTCTTGACTTGCCAACATGGCCAGGCGCCTCGTCGCTTTCCAGCTCGATAGCAGGAACTCCGCCGAGTAAGCCTGGATTCCGCTGCTCCTGCGCATGGTACTTCGCTACCTCGTTAGCCCACCCGCGATCGAGGCGCTGCAGGAGCAGACTTCGTGTCTCCGCCACCGTGAGTGTCTGAGTCGCTTCCAGGATGACTTCCAGGCTTGCGCTGCGCAGCGGATAGGGAATTGCCGACCACCTGATGGACGCGGTGACGTTGGTTTCTCGCCAATCCTCGGAGCAACTGCGAAAGTCCCACGCCACTTGGTCGCCACGTGGCGAGGCCTCTTCCTCGCACGAGACGTGCGTCGGCATGGAGACCGAAAAGCCTGCCCCTGCTGGCGCTATCCCTTTCCAGTTCTCCGAACAACTGACAAGGAGAGGAACGAGTCCGAGAAGCCCAGCACCTGTCGCCATTGAACGCCACGCGAACGTCAGCATGTACTTGAAAGGCATCTAACTACCGTTACTCGCGACACGGAGCGTGGACGAATGGTGTGACATTGGGCGATTTGGATTGTGGCATATCTGCCGGTTGGAGCTGACAAGGTGTATTGGTTGCGAAAGTTGCGGGGCTCCGCTGGAATGGAGAAGGGTTGGCAGACTGGCGGAATTCGGTCGAATAATCCGACTGGAGCCGGGTCGGCCTCGGGCGGGGGCGGGGAGGGCGGCTCGTCGCTCCGCTGGGGTCACTCGCGCGGCCGGCTCTCGGGCAGGTAGTCGCCGAGGAAGTTGCGCTCCATGCCGTAGCCCCAGCCGGCGCCGTGGTCGGTGGTGATGGCCTGGCGGGTCTTCTCGGAGATCCGGTGGGGTCCGTGGGCGAGCAGCGCGAGGATGGCGCCCGGGCGCAGGTGCTCGCTCGCCCAGGTGAGCGGCGAGTCGCCGTGGGCGTCGCGGGCCTCGCGCTCGGCGCCGTGTTCGAGCAGGTAGGCGATGGTGGCCTCGTCGGCGTAGGCCGCCGCGCGGTGCAGCGGCGTCTCTCCTTTGGTGCGCACGTCGCGCATGAAGGCGCCGGTCTCCTTCCCGGGGAGGGTGCGGGCGTTGACGTCGGCTCCGTGCTCGACTAGGAGCCTCACGACGAGGAGAAAGTACGGCCGGCCAGCCTTGGCGAGGGCGCCGTGCAGCGCCGTTTCACCGGTCTCGGGCACGGTGGAGCGCACGCTCGCCCCCTGGGCGAGGAGGAAATCGCAGACTTTCCAGTGGCCGAAGAAGGCGGCATGCCGGAGCTCGGAGTCGAGGTCGAGGCTCGCGAGGTCGCCGCCCGCTGCGAGCACGGCTTTGAGCGCGGTCACGTCGTTGTAATAGACGAACCACTGCAGGACCTTCGTCTCGCCCGCGTCGAGGAGCGTTCGCCACTCGGGCAGACGCAAGAGCTCGAAGACCAGGTCGGTGCGACCGCGGGCGATGCGATCCAGCAGGTCGGAGGCGCTCATCGGAGCTCCTTGGCGTCAGCTGCCGTCACGTGCGGATTCTCGTGACGCCGCGATTCTAGCCCCCGCTTCCTACCCGATCGGACTGGTCTTCGCGGGGGGGTTGGCGGAGAATAGGGCATCCGTTCACTCTCTGAGGATGCGCTGATGTCCTTGTCCTGCCGAACTGCTGTCGCTTCGCTCTTTGCCGCCGCCTTTGCGCTCGCCGCCGGCTCCGCTTCGGCGGACATCTCCGGTTTCGTCACCGTCGAGGGCAGCGGCTCGCCCGGCACGCCGATTCCGGGTGCCTACGTGCACATCCAGGCCGACCTCGTGACACCCGGCGCCTTCACCGGCGCCGATGGCAGCTTCACTCTCGCGACCGATCCGGTCGGCCAGGTCATGCTGGCGGCGTCGATTCCCTACCTGCGCAGCGCGCCCGAGAACTTCATCATCGGCTGGGCGCCGGCGGTCGCCGGCGAGACCGGGATCGACATCCGCATGGCCGTCCTGCCGGCGAACGACGATCCGACGTACGTGCCGGCCGACGTCTCCGAGTGCGGCGCATGCCACTTCGAGCGCTACACCCAGTGGTCCACGTCGCACCATGCCTACTCGGCGCAGAACAAATGGGTCCTCGACCTCTTCTCCGGCACCGGCACGCCGGGCGGCGGCGCGGGCTACGTGTTCAAGAACCTCCACGACCCGGGCGAGACCGGCTTCTGCGCCACCTGCCATGCGCCGATGCAGGATCTCCAGGATCCGCGGCCCGAAGGGGTGCCGCTCGACGAGGCCACGGAGCCGCATGGCGAGCAGGGGATCATCTGCGTTGCTTGCCACCAGATGGACTCGATCGACGCCACCCACATCAACGCCCTCGGTTTCCGCGGCAAGTCGACCTATCGTTTCCCCCTGGCCGGCCAGGGCGAGAACACCTCGCAGTTCGTCTGGGGGCCGATGAACGACGTCACCTTCAGCCTGATGCGGCCGTCGTTCTCGATGTTGCATCGCACGTCGAACCTGTGCGCTGCCTGCCACCAGTACCACAACCCCGAGACCGACGCGCCGGGGCAGAACACCTTCCTCGAGTGGCAGGCCTCGCCGTACGGAACGCCGGGACCGAACTATCGGACCTGCCAGGACTGCCACATGGGGACGCTCCCCGGGATCGGTCAGAACTGCGAGTTCGGCGGCCCGGACCGCCAGAGCGCCGAGCGCCACACGCACACTTTCGTCGGCTCGACGCAGGCGACGCTGACGGCGAACATCGCGCTCACCACCGACGTCGTGGAGACCTCCGACGGACGCGTCCGCGTCACCAGCGCGGTCGACAACTTCGGCGCCGGCCACGACTTCCCGACCGGCATCTCGCTGCGCAACGCCATTCTCTGGATCAGCGCCAGCATGAACGGCCAGCCGCTCGCCCAGGCGTCCGGCCCGACGATCCCGTTCTGGGCCTCGGACGACGTGCCGGGGGACCAGCCGGGCGACCTCGCCGGGCAGCCCGGCAAGGGTTTCGCCAAGGTGCTCGAAGGGCGGATCAACGGCCAGGGGCCGGTAGTTCGGCCGGTGCTGTTCATCGACGCCGAGAACCTCTACTCGTTGACCACCATCCCCTCGGGCACGGTCGACACCACCGAGGTCGAGTTCGCCCTGCCTCCCGGTACTGCGCCGGGCAGCACGGTCGATGTGACCGCGGTGCTGCTCTATCGCCGCGCCTGGCGCTCGGTGGTGGTGACCAAGGGCTGGACCGAGACGACCCACGGCGACCCGATCGAAACCGAAGTGGCGCGCAACGAGGAGTCGATCGCCGTGACCGGCGAGGGCATCGTCGAGATCCCGGCGCTCACTCCGGTCGGTCTCGCGCTCGCCGCGCTGGCGCTCGCCGCGGCCGGCTGGGTGGCCCTCCGCCGCCGCCGGGCCTGATCGATCGCCGCCGGTCGACGCAGACTGAGAAGCTGCCTCCTCGAAAGGGCCCCGAAGCCGGCGCCTGCGCCCGGCCTCTTGCTATCCAGTGCGAGTCGAGTAGACTCCGCCGGCTCTCTTACAGTACTTATGCGACGACGGTTTCGTTCCGCTGCGCGACCGCGTCCCTCTTTCCAAGGAGCTGAAATGAATCAGAGGCATCGCTGTTTCGTCGCCGTCGCCCTCTTCCTCCTGGTGTCGGGAATCGCGGCGGCGGTAGTCGCCCCGTCCGCGTCGCCGCTTGCAGAGAAGGAGGTCCGTCTGGCCGGGCTCGACGCCGAGCCCTGGATGCGGACCGTCGCCGAGCTCGACTCCGCTGTAGCGGGTCGTCTCCAAGCCGATCTGGCGCGCCTCGGGGTGGACTCGCGAAACGCTTTCGTGGACGCCCGAGGCGGCCAGTGGGCGACCCTGTGGCTCAAGGAGCCGATCATTCCCGGTGACGGTGTCGGCAATGGCCTCACCTGGGCTGCGCTCGGAGAGAGCGCGGCGCCGGCGGCTTCCGAGCTCGGTCTCGCCGCCTGGAACGGGCTCGTGCGCTACCTCGACGAGAACCGCGCCGAGCTGCGCATCGAATCGGAACAGCTCACCCCGCGGACCGGCGTCGACTCGAACGGGCAGTTGATCCAGATTCGTGGCATGCGTCAGGTGAACGGCGTGCCGGTGCGCGGTGCCAGCGTCGCGGCGACGATCAGCCACGGCAACCTGATTCTCCTGGGTGTGGAGCAGTGGGGCAAGATCGACGTCTCGACCGAGCCTTCGATCTCGGTCGACGACGCGACGGAGGCGCTGCTCGCCCACCTCGCGCCGAACGAGCCGGCCGGGTACCACTCGAAGCCGCGCCTGGAACTTCTGCCGATCGGCATCGACGGCGCCCCCGGCCGCGGTTACACCCACCGACTGGCGTGGATCTTCGAGCCGCAGTTCGCCGGGCGCAACGAGAGCTACGAGGCGGCGATCGATGCCCACAGCGGTGAGATCCTGCTTCTTCAGGACACCAACCACTACGCCACCCGCAACCTCAAGGGCGGCGTTCTTCCGGCCTCCAACGACGGCATCGTTCCGGATGGCGTCGAAGTGCCCGGCTACCCGATGCCCTTCGTCCGCGTGACGCATCCCGGCGGCTCCGCCGACGCCGACGCAGGCGGGAACCTCTTCAACATCTCCGGCAACATCACCACCCAGCTGCTCGGACCGTACATCAAGATGGTCGACAACTGCGGTGCCATCAGCCAGAGCAGCGCTGACGGCGATCTCGATCTCGGTATCAGCGCGGGCACCGACTGCGTCGTTCCAGGCGGCGCGTCAGCCGGCAACACGCATGCGTCGCGCACCGGCTACTACGAGCTCAACCGGCTCAAGGAGCAGGCGCGGGGTCAGTGGAGCTCGCCCGGGTCGCCGGCCAACACCTGGCTGAACGCCCAGCTCACCTCCAACATGAATATCAACTCCACCTGCAACGCCTTCTGGAGCAACTCCAACTTCACGGTGAACTTCTACCGTTCCGGCGGCGGCTGCGCCAACACCGGAGAGCTCGCCGGCGTCTTCGATCACGAGTGGGGCCACGGCATGGACTTCAGCGGCACCGCCGGCGGTGTCTCCTCTCCGGGAGAGGGCATCGCCGACGTCTACGCGGCGCTCCGCCTCGATACATCGTGCGTCGGGCGCGGTTTCCGCACGACGCTCTGCACCGGCTACGGCGATGCCTGTACGGCGGCGTCCGCTTGCACCGGCATCCGCGACATCGACTGGGCGCACCGCACGTCGGGCATTCCGCATACCCTCACCTGGGCTCTCGCCAACGCCAACTGCACCAGCGTCCATTGCCGTGGTGCGCTCTACGCCGAGGCGATCTGGGATCTGGCCAAGCGCGACCTGCCGGGGCTGCATGGCATGGACAACAACACGGCGATGGAGGTCGCGACGCGGATCGCCTACCTGGGAGCCGACAACGTCACGACCTGGTTCTCGACGACGGCGGGCACCGCCGGCTGCGCCGCCAGTTCGGGCTACCAGCAGCTTCTCGCCGTCGACGACGACAACGGCAACATTCTCGACGGTACGCCGCACATGCAGGCCATCTCCGCCGCTTTCACGCGGCATGAGATCGCGTGCGCGACACCGACCGTGACGGTCGCCGGCTGCGCCGGAGGTCCGACGGCAGCGGTCTCGGCGACGATCAACCCGAACGACACCGGTGCGGATCTCACCTGGGCCGCCGTACCCAACGCGACGCGCTACAAGATCTACCGCACGGACGGCGAGTTCGGCTGCAACTTCGGCAAGGCGCTGGTCGCAACGACGACCTCGCTCTTCTTCCACGACACCGGGTTGCAGAACGGCCGCGAGTATTCGTACATCGTGGCGCCGTTCGGCGCGAGTGACGCCTGCATGGGGGCGGCGAGCAGCTGCCTCAGCGTCACGCCGCAGGCGGGCCTGAGCGCCGCGAACAATGCGGTCAGCATCTGCACCGGCACTCCCGCGGTCTACTCGATTACCGTCACCCCGCCGTTCGTCGCTCCGGTCACACTGAGCGTCGCCGGCAACCCATCGCCGTCGACGACCAACCTGTCGCCGAATCCGGTGACCGGGCCGCTGCCGGCGGTTTCGACTCTGACGATCGGCAATACCGCCAGCGTGGCCGCAGGCGACCACCTCATTACGGTCACTGGCAACGACGGCGTCACCAACTTCAACCTGGCTCTCCAGCTGACGGCCTATGCAGCATCGCCGGGGGTGCCGTCGCTGACCTCACCAGCCGCCGGCGCGACGAACGTCCCGCTGTCGACCAGCTTCAGCTGGGCGGCGCAGGTGGGAGTCGCGTCGTACCAGCTCGAGGTCGCCACGGACGCCGCCTTCACCAACATCGTCCGCACGGCCACGA
>JAGOCP010000080.1 GCA_017998715.1 Thermoanaerobaculia bacterium
CCTGCGCTACGGCGCAACCGTGGTCGACTCGATTGCCCACCCGGCCCCCGGACAGTTGATCGTCACCTTTCACTCCGACGGTGGGCTCTACAATGCGGCCCTCCACGGCGCCATCTTCACCGTGGTCATGCCATCGCGCGCCGACGTCCCGGTCGGAACGATCTCGATCGTCGAGTTGGGAGCTGCGACCGCGCTCTTCGACGCCGCGGGCGACCCGATCGTGCTCGAGACGGACGTCGAGCAACTCGACTTCATCGCCCCCGAGGTGGTTGCGGCGGCCGCATTCGAGGGCGGCGGCTTCACGGAGTGGTGGAACATCGTCAACTGAACGCCGGCGGTTCATCCTGCCCGGCCGCCGTGGCGTAGGGGAGGGTGAGAGACTTCGACGATGGGCATGACGACCGACGCCGGCAGTTCTTCCGCGACCCTGCAGAGCTTCCCGGAGGAGCGCCTGCGCGTTCTGGTCGACCGTCCGCCGCGGCCCGATGGCGAGTTCGTCCTCTACTGGATGATCGCCCAGCGGCGGTTGAGCTGGAACTTCGCCCTCGACCGGGCGATCGCCTGGGCCGAGGCGCTCGGCAAGCCGCTGATCGTCCTCGAGGCGCTGCGCTGCGACTACCCCTGGGCGAGCGACCGCATCCATCGCTTCGTGCTGGAGGGCATGGCGGAGAACGCCCGGCGAGCGGCGGGGAAGCGCATGCTCTACTTCCCCTACGTGGAGCCAGCGGTGGGCGCCGGCAAGGGCCTGTTGCGTGCGCTGTCGCGGCGCGCCGCGCTCATCATCACCGACGACTTCCCGTGCTTCTTCCTGCCGCACATGGTCGCCGCGGCCGCGAGACAGGTCGAGTGCAGATTCGAAGCGGTCGATGGAAATGGCCTTCTGCCGCTGGCGGCGACGGATGCCGCCTCGCCGACAGCCTACGCTTTTCGCAGAATCCTGCAGAAGAAGCTGCCGCAATATCTGGACTCGATGCCGACGGCTTCGCCGGTCGACATTCTCGAGCTGCCAACGATAGAAAAGCTGCTGGTAAAGGGTTCTGGCAGGCCGTGCGACCGTGCCTCCGACGACCTGCTATCGGGATCGGCAGCAGCCCTCGCCAGACTTCCGATCGATCATTCTGTCGGAGCGGCCGCGCTGCATGGCGGCAGCGCAGCCGCCGAGACGACTTGGCAGGACTTCCTTTACCGGAAGCTTTTGCTTTACGCAGAGAATCGCAACCAGCCTGACGAAGACGGCGCGAGCGGACTGTCGCCCTACCTGCACTTCGGACACATCTCGGTGCATCAGATCCTGAACGACTTGGCCGCGGTGGAGAGGTGGTCGCCGGAGGACGTCGGGGCTGGCGCCTCCGGAGCGCGCGCGGGCTGGTGGCGGATGTCCCCGCCCGCCGAGGCGTTCCTCGATCAGGCCGTCACCTGGCGAGAGGTCGGGTACCACTTCTGCCACCATCGCCCCGACTACGACCGCTTCTCGTCCCTGCCGGCCTGGGCGCTCGCGACCCTCGCGAAGCATGCTTCGGACTTGCGTTCGCCGCGCTACGAGCTCGAGGATCTGGCGGCGGCGCGAACCTACGACCCGCTCTGGAACGCCGCCCAACGGCAACTCGTCGCTTCCGGGCAGATGCACAACTACCTGCGGATGCTCTGGGGCAAGAAAGTCCTGGAGTGGACGGCGACGCCGGCCGAGGCAGTCGCCACGCTCATCGAGCTCAACAACCGCTATGCCCTCGACGGACGGAATCCCAACTCCTACAGCGGCATTTTCTGGTGCTTCGGTCGTTTCGACCGGCCCTGGGGGCCGGAACGGCCGATCTTCGGCACGGTGCGATACATGAGCTCCGCCAACACCGCGCGCAAGCTCCACCTCAAGGGTTACCTGGCCCGGCACGGGGTCCAGACGACGCTGGCCGACGCTCCGTGAGAATGTAATATCATCAGCGAGTGTACGACCCCGCCGCACCGCAGCCCCTCCCGCCGGGGCGCGAGCTCGTCAGCCTGCGCGCAGTCTCGTTTCGTTTCGGTGCTGACGTCGTCCTCGAGGAGATCGACCTTACGCTCGCCCCCGGCGATCGCGTGGCGTTGCTCGGGCCGAACGGCGGCGGCAAGAGTACGCTGGTGCGGCTCCTGCTCGGGCTCTTGCGGCCGGCGAGCGGAACGATCGTGCGTCGTCCCGGTCTGCGTCTGGGGTATGTGCCGCAGTTTCCTGCCTTCGATCGGCATTTCCCGGTGCGGGTGGAGGAGATGATCCTGCAGGGCCGGCTGCGCGATCGCGACCGGCTGCGACCCTTCGCTGCCGGCGCTCCGCGCGACCGCGAGCTGGTGGACGAGGTCGTGGCGCGGCTCGACCTCGATCCCCTGCGCCGCGCCTACCTCGACGAGCTCTCCGGGGGAGAAATGAAGCGCGCCCTGGTGGCCAGGGCGCTGGTCGCCGAACCGGATCTTCTCATCCTCGACGAACCGACCGCGGCCCTCGACGAGCCTTCGCGGCGAGCCTTCTGGACTCTCCTCGCCGGGCTCCCGGGGCCGACCGCGATCGTTCTCGCGACCCACGATCTCGCCCCCGAGACCTTCGCGGCGCAGCGTGCCGTGCTCGTCGACCGACGGCTCGAAGCGATCGAGCTCGCGGGATTGCACGCTCACCCGCTGGTCTGCGGCCATGGACACGGCTGAAGTGGGTGCGCTCTTCGACTCCGCGGCTGCCGCCCTCGGCGTCCCCGCAACGGCGCTCGCTGCGGCGCTCCTGGCCAGTCTGCTCTGCGGGTTTGTCGGCACCGTCGTGGTCCTTCGCCGTCTCGTCGCGCTCGGCGGCGGCATTGCGCACGCCGCCTTCGGCGGGGTGGGACTCGCGCTGCTGCTCGGTTTCGACCCGCGGCTCGGCGCCGCCGGTGTTGCCGCTCTCGCCGCTGCGGCGCTCGCGCCGCTGCGCAGCGAGCGCCTGGCGCGGCTGGATGCAGCGATTGGCGTCCTCTGGGCGATCGGCATGGCCACCGGGATGCTCCTTCTTTCCGGAGCGGCGCACAGCGATCTCGATGTCGAAGCGATCCTGTTCGGCGACCTGACGCAGGTCCGATCGCGGGATCTTGCGCTGCTCGGCGGATTCGTCCTGGCGATGATCTCTTTGCTGCTGCTTTTCGGCCGCGAACTGGTAGCGACGGCCTTCGACGACGAGCACGCGCGTCTCCAGGGGCTTCCGGTAGGCAGCTTTTCGTTCCTGCTGCTCCTTGTCGTGGCGCTCTCGGTCGTGGCCCTACTGTCGCTGGTCGGCGTGGTTCTCGCTATCGCGTTGCTCGCCATTCCGCCCTTGGTCGCCCTGCGCCTGTTTCGCAGCCTGCCGGCAATCGTCGCCGGCGGCTGCGGCGTGGGAATGATCATCACCGTCGGAGGACTAGCGTTCGCTTCCGGCTACGCCCTGCCGGCGGGCCCGACGATCATCCTGCTCGGCGGTCTCCTTCTCGGTTTGGTGCATCTCGCTCCCCGCCGGGCGCTGCGCCCGGATCGCCGCGAGAGCCGCTCAGGGTAGGAGGGTAGCGAGCGCTCTCTCGACCTGCTCGTGGAGGTCGGGAGGGGCGCCGTAGAAGATCTCGCGGGTGCGCCCCTCCGCATCGAAGAGGAAGAGCGTCGGAACCGCCGAGAGATCTCCGAACTGCAAGGCGAGGTCGGGTGAGCCCATCGCCCAACGCAGCGGCAGGTTCATCCCGGCGACAATCTTCTGCACGTCGGCCGGGTCGGACTCGATCGCCAGCGCCACGACTTCGAGCCGGGCGCCGTAGCGCTGTTCGAGCTCTCCCAGCCAGACGAGGGTCCCGCGGCAGGGCGGGCACCAGGTGGACCAGAACTCGACCAGCACGGGTTTGCCGACGAGCCCGGCGCTGCTCAGCCTGCCCCCGCCCAAGGCCGGAATCGTGAAATCGGGGAGGCGGGCCGGTGAGAGCGAGCGTCCTGCCGCTGCCGGCGCGGCGTGCTCGCCGCGCAGCGCCTCGCGCTTGCCGTCGAGCACCTGGTTCAGCATGCGGCTCAAGTCGGCGCGGAAGTGCTCGTGGCTGCGGGCGTCGCGCCAGGGGGCATAGCGGCCGGCGTTCTCGCCCTCGCCTTTGCCGTAGAAGCCGAAGTCCTTGGGTGTAGCGACCAGGATGTCGTCGACGAAGATCGCCGGATACCGGGTCACGCCGAATCGCGTGGCGAGCTCGGAGTCACCGTAGTTCTCGACCACGAACCGGACCCGACCACCGAACTGCCTGACGACGCTTTGTGCCAGCAGACCTGCTGGATCGGAGACGTTTCAGGTGTAGGGCCACCGGACGAGTGTCACGGTGGCCTCGGCGAGGCGGACAGGAGGACTCGGCGGCGCCGGACCCAAGACGACAGGGAAGTAAGGGAGGACGTCGTCGAAGATCGCGGCAGCGATTTCGCCTCCCCCGGCGGCGGGATCGGGATTGGCGGCGGAGAAGAGGGCGGTCTCGAGAAAGAGGCGCTGCAGCGTCGTATCGCGTGGACTCTCCGCGAGGCGCGCCGCGAAGGCAGCGCCGCGACGGGCAGCCTCCTCCTGACTCAGGCTCCGGCCGGGGTGCGCGAGGCGCGCGAGTCGCGCCTTGGCGTCGAGGAGGCGCAGCAACGCGCCGTAGAGCGATTCGGCCGCCGTGAGCTCGTCGGCCTCCTTGAGCAGGGCGCTAATGCGGATGAAGACGGCGTGGCGGTCGATCGAGAGCGGCGGCCGATAGGCCGCCAGCAGCTCGTCGCGAACCGCCGCGATCTCGCCGCTCACCTCTCGCGGAGCGAGCGCGGACTCGGCTTGCGGGCGGCGGGGAAGGCCGGCGAGGAGGGCGATGAAGTCGCGCTGCGCCTGCGCGGCTCCGAGGTAGAACAGGCCGTACTCGGGGGCCGTGTTCCGGCCGTAGTCGAGGCTGGCTTCGAAGTAGACAGGCATCTGCGCAAGGGCCGCTTCGGCGAGCGCGCGCGCCGCCGCCGGCAGGGGTTCGAAAGCGGGCCGCGGTCCGGGGGCACGGTTCGTGCCCAGCTCGGGGGCGAGGCGCTGCCACTCGCGCTCGAGCTCGCTCATCTGCTGGCGCAGGTCGCCGGGAATGCCACTGCTGTATTCCGCCGCCTCGAGGTCGGTCCAGACGCGCTCGAGGCGCGAAAGTGCCAGCCATCGTTTGCCTTGAACCAAGGCCTGCTCGGCTTCCGCCACCAGCGGCGCGGAAGAGACGCGGATATCGCGCACCTCGTCGTCGGCCGGCGCCGTCGACCGGATCCTCTCCTGCCAGCGCGCGATCGCCGCTGCGAGCGGATCGCGCGCCGTCTGCGCGGCGAACACGCCGCTTGCCACGGGTGCGAGGAGCCAGGCGACGGCCAGAGCGCGGACGATCCGCCGTCGGGGCTGCGCAGTCGTCGAGGAGCTCGACAAGCAGAGGGCCATGGGCTGTCTACGCACTCCTCGCCGAAGAGTTTTGCGGCTGCCGGCGCGGGCTCCAGGCTAGCCGCGGGCGCAGGCGGCGCAGCGACCGAAAAGGGTGATGTCGTGGCCCTCGAGGCGGAAGCCGCGCGGGGTAAGGGCGGAGAGGTCGGGCGGACAGGCGTCGACGTCGAAGACGCGGTCGCAGATGCGGCAGCGGAAGTGGTGGTGGTGGTGCTTGCCGGCGACCTCGTAGCGGCTCGGCGCGCCGGGTAGCTGCACTTCCGAGAGCCACTGCTCCTCGACCAGCGCCTTCACGTTGCGGTAGATCGTCGCTATGCCCAGGCCCGGGACGATCTCTTTCGCCACGCCGAGCGCTTCGGCCGGCGACAAAGGCCGGTCGGCGAGCTCGAAAGCCTGGCGGATCGCCGCCCGCTGCTGGGTGTTTCTCGGCACGGCCCGATTCTAGCCGCGCAGCGGCGGGCGACGGGCAGCGGTTTTTCGTAGGATGCTCGAATGAACAGCCAAGACCTGCGACCGCACCTGGGGTGGAGCCTCGGGAAACGTCTCTTCGCCGCCGCCGCACTCTGCGCGTTCGCGAGCGCGCCGGCGGCCTTCGCGGGTGCGTCCGGCGCGTCGTCCGCAGGGGCGGCCGCGGCGGCACCTCCGGCCTTCGACGCCGACCTGCTCTCCGGCCTCGCGCCGCGCTCGATCGGGCCGGCTGGGATGAGCGGACGCGTGGCGGCGATCGACGCCGTCGAGTCGAATCCCGACATCGTCTACGTCGGTGCGGCCACCGGCGGGGTCTGGAAGTCGCTCGACGGCGGCATCTCCTGGAAGCCGATCTTCGACACGCAGCCGGTGGCCGCGATCGGCGCAATCGCCATCGACCAGCGCAATCCGGCGATCGTCTGGGTCGGCACCGGCGAGGGCAACGTGCGCAACAGCGCCTCGGTCGGCAACGGCATCTACCGCTCGGCGGACGGCGGCAACACCTGGTCGCACCTCGGTCTCGAAGGCAGCGAGCGCATTCACCGAATTGTCCTGCATCCCGACGACCCGGATGTCGCGTGGGTAGCGGCGCTCGGCCGCGAGTGGGGGGAGAACCCGGAACGCGGCATCTTCAAGACGACCGACGGCGGCAAGAGCTGGAAGAAGGTGCTCTACGTCGACGAGAAGACCGGCGGCGCCGACATCGCCATGGTGGAGGGGAGTCCCAACCGCCTCTTCGCCTCGATGTGGCAGTACCGACGGTGGCCCGACTACTTCAAATCGGGCGGTCCGGGCTCCGGCCTCTACAGCTCACTCGACGGCGGCGAGACGTGGAAGCGCCTCGAGGTCGAAGACGGTCTTCCCGAAGGTGAGCTCGGCCGCATCGGCCTCGGCCTGTCGCGCTCTCACCCCGAGATCGTCTACGCCATGGTCGAAGCGAAGAAGAGCGCCCTGTTGCGCTCGGACGACTTCGGCCAGAGCTTCAAGACCGTGAACTCGGAGCCCAACGTCAATCCGCGGCCGTTCTACTTCGGCGAGCTTCGGGTCGACCCGCAGGACCCGAACCGGGTCTTCAGCGTCGACTTCACGGTGCGGGTCTCGAGCGACGGCGGCAAGAGCTTCTCGACGCTCATTCGCTGGGACGAGATCCACGGCGACCACCACGCGCTGTGGATCGACCCGGCGAACCCGCGCCACTTGATCGCCGGCAACGACGGCGGCGTCGCGGTGAGCCACGACGGCGGCAAGACGAACCGCTTCGTGGCGAATCTCCCGCTGGCGCAGTTCTACCATGTCGCCTACGACATGGATCGGCCTTACAACCTCTATGGCGGCTTGCAGGACAACGGCTCCTGGCGCGGTCCGTCGTCGGTGCGTCAGAGCGGCGGCATCCGCAACCACTTCTGGAAGGTGGTCGGCGGAGGCGATGGCTTCGAGACCCTGCCCGATCCGACCGACTCGCTCCAGGGCTACGCCCTCTGGCAGGGAGGGAATCTCTCGCGCTGGAACTGGCGGTCCGGCGAGTCGAAGGAGATCAAGCCGGCGCCGCCGGCGGGCGTCACGCTGCGCTTCAACTGGAACGCCGGCCTGGCGCTCGATCCGTTCGACCCGAAGACGGTCTATCTCGGCAGCCAGTTCCTGCACAAGTCGACCGACCGCGGCGAGACCTGGACGATCGTCTCGCCCGACCTGACCTCGAACAATCCGGAGTGGCAGAGGGCCGGCGAGAGCGGTGGCCTGACGCGCGATTCCTCGAACGCCGAGAACCACACGACGATCGTCACCGTCGAGCCTTCGAAGAAGGAGCGCGGCCTGATCTGGGTCGGCACCGACGATGGGCGCTTGCACGTGACGCGCGACGGCGGCGGCACCTGGACGAGCGTCGAGGCCAACCTCGCGAGCGTCCCCAAGAACACCTGGATCCCGGCGATCGAAGCCTCGACGCACGCCGCCGGCACGGCCTTCGCGGTGTTCGACAACCACCGGCGCTCGGACTGGACTCCCTACGTCTTTCGCACCGACGACTTCGGCAAGACCTGGCGGAGTCTCGCGACGCCGCGGCTGCGTGGCTACGCGCTCGCCATCGTCCAGGACCCGGTCGACCCCGAGCTCCTCTTCCTCGGCACCGAGTTCGGCCTCTGGGTTTCGCTCGACGGCGGCAAGGGCTGGACCCGCTGGTCGAACGGCTTCCCGACGGTCTCGGTCATGGACCTCGCGATTCACCCGCGCGACCACGACCTGATCGTCGCGACGCACGGCCGGGCGCTGTGGGTGGTCGATGACATCTCACCGCTGCGCGGGCTCGGCACGAAGGGATTGGCAGACCAGCTGCGGCTCTTCCCGGTGGCCGACGCCGGGCAGTACTGGCAGCCGGCGGAGGACGGCGGCTTCGGCTTCGGCGCCACCGAGTTCCGCGGCGCGAGCCGCCCCTATGGCGCCGCCATCACCTTCGTGGCGAACGGCGACGCGCTGCCGATCGCCGACAAGGAGCGCGAGCGCGCGCGCCTCGTCGCCGCGCGCCAGTTGGAGGCGGCAAAGGCGGTGAAGGACGCGAGCACTCCTGTCGACGCCGACGCCAAGGCGTCAGAGAAGTTGGAATCCGCCAAGGAGGAGGCCGCCAAGGCGACGCTCGAGATCCGCGACGCCGGCGGCCAACGGGTCCGCCGCCTGAAGGTCGACGCGAAGCGCGGCTTGAACCGCGTCTTCTGGGATCTCTCCCGCGATGCCTTCAAGCGCCCGCCGGCTTCGACTCCCGAGGAGCCCGGCTTCAATCCGAGCGGGCCGCAGATTCCGCCAGGTCGCTATGAAATCGTGCTCACGCTCGGCGGCGAGGAGCGCCGGACCTTCGTCAACGTGCTCGCCGATCCCGCCGCCGGCAACAGCGCCGAAGACTGGCAGGCGCGCTGGCAGGCGATCCTCGAGGCCGGCCGGTTGAACGACGCGACCGTCGCCGCGATCGAGCGCATCGCGGC
The DNA here is from genome assembly GCA_017998715.1 of Thermoanaerobaculia bacterium. Lineage (GTDB taxonomy): Bacteria > Acidobacteriota > Thermoanaerobaculia > Multivoradales > JAGPDF01 > JAGPDF01. The sequence continues at coordinate 8,854 of JAGOCP010000080.1, forward strand.
GACGCGCCGCGATCTCGGCGCGGTGGCCGAGCGCATCCGCTCCGCCAACGTCGAGGCGTTGCGCAACGAGTCGCTGAAGGAGGCCGACCTGCCACTCGCCAAGGAGGCGAAGGCGGTTCGCGAGGGGCTGGAGAAGCTCGAAACGCGCTTCTGGTGGCCTGCCGACACCGTCGGCATCACGCCCGACATCGACATCCTGTCGCGCCTCGCCTATGTTCGCGGCTACCTTGGCTCGTCGTGGAGCCGGCCGAATCCGACGCACCTCGAGTATCTGCGGCAGGCACGGCAGCAGCTCGAGTCGGCGCTCGGCGACTTGAACGCCTTCTACGCCAGGGAGGTCGAGACCTACCGCGTCGCGCTCGCTGCGCAGAGGCTGGAGCTCGTGCCCGCCCTCGCGCCGATCGCCGTGCCCTGACGGTGCGCGTCGTCGCGACCGAAGCCGTCGCGGGCTCGCAGCCAACGCCAGGCGCCGCTGCCGGAGGCGCTCGGTCGTTCCTGGAGCGGTGGCTCGTTCCGGCGAGTTTCGCGGTGGCATTGCTCTTTCGCCTGATCGGCCTCGGCGGCTCGTCGATGTGGCTCGACGAGATCATGGAGACGCTCATGGCCCGCGATGGGCTGGGCGAGCTCTTTTCGGGGCTGTTCTTCGATCAGGCGCAGCCGCCGCTCGAGCCGCTGCTGACCTGGGTGCTGCTCGAACTCGGTCAGGAGGAGCTCGTTCGGCGCCTGATTCAGGCGCTCTTCGGCGCCGCCGCCGTCGCCCTCTTCTCGCGCTGGGTGGCGCGTCGCTTCGACCTGCCGACCGCGGCTCTCGTCGCGCTCCTGCTGGCCGCGTCGCCCGTGCTCCTGCGCTACTCCCACGAGCTACGGCCGTATTCCCTGTCGCTGCTGTTGTCGGTCTGGGCTCTCGACGCCAGCGAACGATGGCTGGAGCGCGGCGCGGCCCGCTTTCCCCTCGAGCTCGCTCTCGCTGCCGCTCTCGCTGCGATCACCCACTACCTGGCGGTCGCGCTCTGGCTGCCGGTCGCGGCCGCCTGGTTCGAAGCGCGCAGCGAGGGCCGGGTCGCTTCCCTCGGCCTTCGCCTGCCGTCCGCTCTCGTGCTGTCGCTGCTGCCGCTCGCCGGCTGGTTCGGCCTGCTCGCTGCCTACGGCGGTCCACAGCAGGTGATTCGGACCGCGCAATGGGACTGGAGTCTGGTCGAGCGGCGCTTCGACGATCTGCTGTTTCGCGGCTATGTCGGGCAGCCGGTGATCGATGGCGCCAGCCTGCTCCTCGCCTTGCTCACGCTCGTCGGCTTCGCCGCTCTCTCCCGCCGACGGGGAGGCCTGACCGTCTTTGCCGGGCTGTTTGCCGGTACCGCGCTGATCGAGGTCGCGCTGCTCGCGATGGGGCGTTTCAGTCACCTGCGCTACAACCAGTTCGGCCTGCTTTTCCTGCTCACCGCAGTGGCGGCCGGCACCGTCGCCTGCGCGCGTCTGCTCGGCACCTTCAGCCGCAGCTCTGGCATCGCCACGGGAGCGCTCCTGGCCGCGGCGGTGCTCGCCTCCTTCGTGACCGGAATCGTCGGCTACGCGCAGCATGGCCGGCCCGATTGGCCGGCGGTGGCACGGGCGGCCGCGGCGCTGCGAGGGCCGGACGCCTACGTCGTCACCACCAACCAATGGGCGCAGATCTCGCTCGGCTACTACCTCGGGCGGTATCGACATCTGCGGGAGCCGCCGCGCCGCGTGGCGACGGTGTTCGGTGACCGGGGCCGGCTCCTCGAGGAGATCGCCGGTCAGCCGGCGGGCTGCGTGCTCGTGCTCGACGCGGGATTCGCGACGCCGCAGGAGCTCTATGCGGGCCTGCGTCCGAAGCACCCTGTTCTCATGCTTCCCGACACGGATCGCGCGCTCCTCTACCAGTTCGCCACCGCTGGTATCGCGCGCCAGGACTGCTTCCCGCCGGCGGATTTCCACCTTGAGCCGTCGCGCGGCTACGGCGACATCTTGCCCTGGCTCGGTCGCTAGGCAACGCGGCGTGACGACTCCCGAGGCCAGCCAGCCGATCGCGCATCCGGCCGCGAGCCCGCGGCCGCTCTCGCGACCCGAGGTCGTGCTGATGACCGCCGGATCCGGGGTGCTGCTGCTGGCGACCTGGATGCGCTGGTGGCCGCTGTCGCTGACCGAAGCGCTGGGCTTCGCCACCGGCGGCACCTGCGTCTGGCTGTGCGTGCGGGAGCATCTGTGGAACTGGCCGCTGGGGCTCGCCAACAACATCCTCTTCTTCGCCCTCTTCTGGCACGCCAGGCTGTATGCCGACATGGGCCTGCAGACGGTCTATTTCGCCTTCGGCGTCTACGGCTGGTGGAACTGGCTCCATGGCGGGCAGCAGGAGGGAACCCTGAAGGTCTCGCGCACGCCGAGGACCGAAGCCCTGGTCCTCGCAGCGCTCGCGCCGTTCGCCACCTGGGGGCTATGGGCCGTTCTGGTGGCGGTGCACGATGCCGCGCCGTTCCTGGACGCGCTGACGACCGTCCTCTCGCTGGTGGCGCAGTATCTGCTCTGTCGCAAGCGGCTCGAGAACTGGATCGTCTGGATCGTCGTCGACGCCATCTACGTGCCGCTCTACCTCTCGCGCGACCTCGACCTGACGGCGCTCCTCTACGCTCTCTTCCTCGTCATGTGCATCTACGGCCTGCGCGCCTGGCTGCCGGCACGGCGCGGGTCCCTCAGACGCGCGGAAAATTGACGATCAGGAAGCTGGCGTAGGCGAGCAGCACCGTGGCGACGGCGAGCAAGCCGAGGCGAACCCGGCGGATGCGGAAGCGTTGGGCGAGAGCGGTGAGCAGCAGGACGGTGGCAAGGACGACGGTGATGCGCACGTACTCGTCGCCGGTTCGCCGGGTCGCCACCCCGGTTTCGAAGTACGCCCTCGCCTGCGCGGCAAGCTCGCGGGACCTCTCGAGTCGGGCACTCCTGTACTCGGGCATGAAGCTCGGTCCTGGCGATGCGCGCGGGTTGTGGAACGGGTCCGACTTGATCCAGGCGCGAAAGGCGACTGCGAATTCCGGCCGGAACCGCGCCTCATAAAACTCGGCGAGGACCTTGTCCTGGCGGTGCCAGGCCTCGAACCAGGAATCGAAGGTGACGACGTCGAAGAGGTGATCCTGGCCGGCGAGGGTCTGCTGCTCTTGGCTCTCGACCGTCGTCGCCGCGACCATGGCGTACGCCTCGGCGCTCTCGGCATCCCACTTCGCCGCCTGGTATCCGCTCCAGGCGGTCAGGACGGCGACGGCCGCCAGGACGACGGCCTCGAGGATCTCGATCCACTCGTGTTGCGGATGGGAGGCTCTGCCATGGTGGCTGCGTTCGTGGAGAATCTGTGCCAGTTCGATGTTGGAAGTCGTCTCGGGCATTCCATCTCCTGATTCGTCGCGCACTGTCCGAAGATATCCGAGCGCGATCCGGCTTGCGGGAGGCGGCGGGCTTTCAGCCCGAAAGGGCAGCCGCTTCGGCGAAGATTCCGGGCGACAGGCCGCAGGTGCGGGCGCAGCCGCCGAACACCCCTTTCGGGCGGTTCCTTCTGCGGTGGTCCGGAGTACCTTGGAGGCGTTTTCCAACTCCGCAGGTACCGGCCCAGGAGGGCCGCGACATGACGATCGACACCGGAAATACCGGATTCATGCTGCTCTGCGCCAGCCTGGTGATGCTGATGACACCGGGGCTGGCGTTCTTCTACGGCGGACTCGTCGGACGCAAGAACGTCCTCGCCATCATGATCCAGAGCTTCGTCTCGATGGGCTGGACGACCGTGCTGTGGTGGGCGTTCGGGTTCTCGCTCTGCTTCAGCGGTGACATGAAGAGCGGTACCGATTTCGCCGGCCTCGTCGGCAATCTCGACTGGGCGATGCTGCGCGGGATCACGCTCGACATGCCGTCGCCGATCAACTCGACCATTCCGATGATCGTCTTCTGTGGCTACCAGATGATGTTCGCCATCATCACGCCGGCGCTCATCACCGG
>JAGOCP010000081.1 GCA_017998715.1 Thermoanaerobaculia bacterium
CCTCGGCGGGGATCGCTTCGATCTTCGCCGGGGTGAAGGCGAGCCCGTTGGTGCTGGTGTGGAGCACGACCTCGGGGCGGCGAGTCCGCATCGCGCGCAGGAAATCGATCGCTTCCGGATGCAGGAACGGTTCGCCGAAGTTATAGAACAGGATCTTCTCGAGCGCCGGCAATTGGTCGACGACGTCGAGCATGGTGGCGAGCGGCAGGATCGCCGCCCGGTCGTCGCGGTACGCCGGATCGGCGGCGAACTGCGTCACCGGGCAGGCCGGACAGGCGAGATTGCAGTGTGAGATCGGCTCGAGCTGCAGCATTCGCACGCGGCGGCCGTCGGGCCGGTCGCCAGACTCCGGTCTGGAGACGCGCCCGCCACAGCGCTGCCGGATGACCGGGCACCAGGCGGTGGCTTCGGTGCGCAACTGCCAGCTGCGCATCGCGCGGTAGGTCTTGCCGTCGAAGACCGGCGCGATGCGATCGCGGAAGACGTTGCCGTAGACCAGTTTGCCCGCGGGATCGCCGCACGAGCAGACCATGTCCCCGTTGGCGAGCACGCAGAGCTCGTCGAAGATCATCCGGCAGATGCGGCGCTCGTCGGTCGGCTGGCCGAAGACCTTGAGCGGACTGCCGGCCTCGGCGCGAATCACGGGCGCGCCTGCGGCTGCCGGCGCCAGCGCCGGTGAAGCCAGACCCACTGTTCGGGATGGCAGCGGATCTGCGCTTCGATCGCCGCCGTCATGAGCGCCGTCGCCGCTGTGGCGTCGGCCGGCAGCGCGAGCACTGGGTGGATCACCGCCCGATGGCTGCCGTCGGCGCGGCGCTCGATGAAGGTCGGGAGGACCGCCGCGTCGAAGCGCAGCGCGAGCTCGGCGGCACCGACCGGCGTCCAGGCCGGACGGCCGAAGAAGTCGACGAAGACCCCCTCGACCTTGGTGTCCTGGTCGATCAGCATGCCGAGGGCACCGGCGCCGCGCAGCGCGCCGAGCAGCGCCCGCGCCGCGCCGGGCGTGCCGCGGACGATCGTGCGCGTGCCGAAACGGGCGCGCAGGTCGAGCAGCATCGTCTGCAGGCCCGGTTCGTCGATCTCCCGCGCTACGACCAGCATCCCGAGGCCGCGAGCGTTGAGCGCGGCGGCGAGCAGCTCCCAGTTGCCGCAGTGTCCGGTGACGATGACGATCGGGCGGCCCTGCGCGCGCGCCGCCTCGACATGCTCCCAACCCTCGAGCGTCAGATGCCCGAAGAGCTCTGCGGGCGCCAGGTGGCGCAGATGAAGGCACTCGCCGAGGAGTGTCCCGAGATGGACGAAGCAGCGCTCGGCGAGCGCTCCGAGCTCGCCCACCGAAAGCTCGGGGTAGGCAAAGGCCAGATGATCGAGCGTGCGCCTGCGGTCGCGGCGCGCCACCCGCCAGGCGAAGCGGCCGAAGGCCGCTCCGAGCCGCTGCGCGCGCGCCCAGCTCAGAGTGGAGAAGAGGAGATCGAGGAACCGCCCGAGCGCGGTGAGCAACGCCGAGCGCAAAGCCTTGCCGGCGGAGCGCCGCCTGCGTTCAGGAATCGCCGGCCTCTCGCGGGGAGGCGAAGTGCTCGACGATCGCATCCCAGACGCCGCGCGCCGTGAGCAGGCGCTCGGCGAGCTCGCGCACCGCGCCACGGCCGCCGCGCGCGCCGGTAACGTAGTGCACCCGGCTGCGCACGTCGGGCACGGCGTCGGCTGGCGCGGCGGAGAGGCCGCAGGCTCCGAGCACCGCGAGATCGAGCAGGTCGTCGGCAAGATAGGCGACTTCTCTGGCGTCGAGCTCCCGTCGGGCGAGGAAGTCGCGGAAGGTGTCGAGCTTGTTCTCGCGCCCCTGCAGGACTTCCGAGAGGCCGAGATCGCGGCTGCGCTTCTCGACGATCGGGCTGGTGCGAGCGGAGAGGATGCCGACCTCGATGCCGGCTCCGGTCAGGAGCTTGATTCCGAGACCGTCGCGCACGTCGAAGACTTTGACGGATTCGCCCTCGGCGTCGAACCAGAGCCGGCCGTCGGTGAGGACGCCGTCGACGTCGAGCAGCAGCCACTTGAGGCCGCGGGCGCGCGACGTGAGCTCGGGCGTCCAGATGGCCGGAGCGGTCCGGGGGAGCGGGGCAGTCATGGCGCCTCCTAGAAGAGCTCCAGGCCCCAGAGGTCGTGCAGATGCACGATCCCCTCGAGCCGGCCGTCGGCGGCGCAGACGAACAGCGACGTGATGCGGTTCTGTTCCATCCGTTGCAGCGCTGCCGGTGCGAGCTCGTCGCCGTCGATGGTGCGTGGGCCGGGCTTCATGCACTCGCCGGCCGTGCGGCGGAGGATCTGCTCGTCCTTCTCGAGCAGGCGCCTGAGGTCGCCGTCGGAGATGACGCCGACGAGCTTGCCTTCGCCATCGACGACCGCGGTGATGCCGAGCCCCTTCTTCGACATTTCGTAGATCGCATCGCGCATCGACGCCGTCGTCGCGACCGCTGGCAGGCGCTCGCCGGCGTGCATCACCTCGCGCACATGCAGGAGTTGCTTGCCCAACTGGCCGCCGGGATGAAAGCGGGCGAAGTCCTCGGGCGTGAAGCCGCGCGCTTCGAGCAGCGCCATGGCGAGGGCGTCGCCCAGCGCCAGCGTCGCGGTGGTCGACGCGGTCGGCGCGAGGTTGAGCGGGCAGGCCTCCTTGTCGATCGCCACCGGCAGGTGGATCTCGGCGCCGCGGGCGATGGGGGAGTTCGAGTTGCCGGTCATGGCGATGAGCGGCACGCCGAGCCGCTTCAGGATCTCGACCAGCCGCAGGAGCTCTTCGGTGGTTCCGGAGTAGGAGGCGGCGAGGACGATGTCCCCTTCGACGATCATCCCGAGGTCGCCATGGATCGCTTCGGCGGGGTGGAGGAAGAACGACGGCGTGCCGGTCGAGGCGAGCGTCGCGGCGATCTTCTGCATCACGATGCCGCTCTTGCCCATGCCGGAGCAGACCACCCGACCGGAGGCCGAGCGCAGGCGCTCCACGGCGCGGTCGAATTTCTCGTCGAGCTGCGCCACCAGCCCGGCCACTGCGGCGGCTTCGATCTCCAGGACCTGACGGGCAACTTCGCGCGAGGGGCGTGGAGTGCGCTTCGGGGAGGCGGAAGAGGTCGGCACGGTCATGCGACCACCGCCGCGCGGACCCTGAGCAGCGAGGCGAGGAGGGCCTCGGCGCGATCCGGGGGGAGCTGGGTGTCCTTGTCGGAGAGCGCCTGGTCGGGGTCGGGGTGGACTTCGAGGAAGAGGCCGTCGGCGCCGGCGGCGACCGCCGCACGGGCGAGCGGCTCGGCGAACTCGCGGGCTCCGGCGGTGCCATCGGCGCCCGCGCCCGGGAGCTGCAGCGAGTGGGTGACGTCGTAAATCACCGCGATGCCGTCCTGCTGCATCCAGGCGAAACTGCGCATGTCGACGACGAGGTTGTGGTAGCCGAACGAGGCGCCGCGCTCGGTGACGGTGACTTTGTCGTTGCCGGCGGCGCGGATCTTGTCGACCACGCGCCGCATGTCGTCGGGCGCCATGAACTGCCCCTTCTTGACGTTCACCGCCCGGCCGGTGGCCGCTGCCGCCAGCAGCAGGTCGGTCTGCCGGCAGAGGAAGGCGGGGATCTGCAGCACGTCGACGACCTCCGCGGCGGGCGCGCATTGCGCCGGCTCATGGACGTCGGTGAGCAGCGGCAGGCCGAACTGGCGGCGGACTTCGGCGAGGACCGCGAGGCCCTCGACCAGGCCGGGGCCGCGGAACGCCTTGCCCGAGCTGCGATTCGCCTTGTCGAACGAGGCCTTGAAGATCATCCTCAGGCCGAGGCGCTGGGCGATGCCGGCGAGGAGCTCCGCTGCCCGGAGCGTCGTCGCGGCGCTCTCGATGACGCACGGCCCGGCGATCACCGGAAAGCACACCGGCGCCGTGCCGCCGATCGCGATGCCGGGGGCGAGCTCGATCGCTTGCAGCGTCACGCGAGCAGGCTCTCCCGCGCTTCGACCTTGGCGGGCCGCGCCTGGCCGGCGCGCTTGTGCTGCTCGGCGAGCGCCGCTGCGATGTAGGAGACGAAGAGGGGATGCGGCTCGGTCGGTTTCGACTTGTACTCGGGGTGGAACTGGCAGCCCAGGTACCAGGGATGTCCCGGCAGCTCGACCATCTCGATGAACTTGCCGTCCGGGCTGCGGCCGGAGATCACCAGGCCGTGCTCTTCGAGCGTATCGAGGTACTTGTGGTTGACCTCGTAGCGGTGACGGTGGCGCTCGGAGATCAACTCCTCGCCGTAGATCGAGCGGGCGAGCGTGCCCTCTTCGAGCTTGCAAGGATAGGCACCGAGACGCATGGTGCCGCCCATCTCCTCGACGCCCAGAAGGTCCCTGAGCTTGAAGATGACCGGCTGCGCGGCGTCGTTGTCGAACTCCGTCGAGGTCGCGTCCTTGATGCCGCAGACGTTGCGCGCGAACTCGATCGTCATGCACTGCATGCCGAGGCAGATGCCGAAGAACGGCACCTGGTGCTCGCGGGCGTAGCGGATGGCGCGGATCTTCCCCTCGGTGCCGCGCTTGCCGAAGCCGATCGGCACCAGCAGGCCATCGACCTCGAAGAGCGCCCGCGGCCAGTTGCCGGCCTCGATCTCCTCGGCGTTGATGTAGACCAGCTCGACCTTGGTTTCGTTGGCGACGCCGCCGTGGGCGAGCGCTTCGTTGAGGCTCTTGTAGGCGTCCGGCAGCTCGACGTACTTGCCGACGATGCCGATGCGCACCTTGTGCTTCGGGTTCTTGACCCGCGACACCAGCGTCTCCCAGCGCGCCAGGTCGCGCTCGTAGCGCGGCAGGTTGAGCTGGTCGAGGAGCGTCTCGTCCAGCCCCTCGCGGGCGAACATCAGCGGCACTTCGTAGATCGTCGACACGTCGCGCGCCGCGATCACCTGTTCGGGCGCGACGTTGCAGAACAGGGCGATCTTGCGCCGCACCTCGTCGGGAATGGCGCGGTCGGCGCGGCAGAGCAGGACGTCGGCCTGGATGCCGATCGATCGCAGCTCGCGCACCGAGTGCTGGGTCGGCTTCGACTTCAACTCTTCGGCGGCGGCGATGTAGGGCACCAGCGTCAGGTGGACGTTGACGGCGTTGTTGCGCCCGAGCTCGAGCCGGAACTGGCGGATCGCCTCGAGGAACGGCAGCGACTCGATGTCGCCCACCGTGCCGCCGACCTCGACGATCACCACGTCGACCCCCTTGCCGACGCGGATCATCGCCTCCTTGATCTCGTCGGTGATGTGCGGCACGACCTGCACGGTCTTGCCGAGGTAGTCGCCGCGGCGCTCCTTGTTGATCACCGTCTCGTAGATCCGCCCGGTGGTGTAGTTGTTGAGCTTCGAAGTGATGGTGTGGGTGAAGCGCTCGTAGTGCCCGAGATCGAGGTCGGTCTCGGTGCCGTCGTCGGTGACGAAGACCTCGCCGTGCTGATAGGGCGACATCGTCCCCGGATCGACGTTGACATAGGGGTCGAACTTCATCAGCGTGACGCGGAAGCCGCGTGATTCGAGGAGGGCGCCGATCGACGCCGAGGCGACGCCCTTGCCGAGCGACGAAACCACGCCGCCGGTCACGAAAATGTACTTCGTCGTCATCGCTGCGCTCCTCCTTCAGAGGTGTCGGAGTTTTCGGCCATCTCCCGGCGGATTCGCGCGTCCACCTCGGCGGCATCTTCGGCGGTGTCGACCCCCAGGGAGGGGCGGGCGCCAGTGAGGACTTTGATCGACATGCGGTTTTCGAGCGCCCGCAGCTGCTCCAGGGATTCGCTCTTCTCGAGCGGTGTCTGGGGGAGGGCGGCGAGCTCGAGCAGGGCGGCGCGCTGGTAGCCGTAGATCCCCAGGTGGCGCAGCGGCTGGGCGCCGCCCGGCAGGCGGGGAAAAGGGATCGGAGCGCGGCTGAAATAGAGCGCGTAGCCTTGGCAGTCGAGGACGACCTTGACCACGCTCGGCGAGTCGAGGTCGCCTGCGAGGGCGTCGGCCGCCAGGGTGACGATCGGGTCGTCCGGGTGCGAACGCAGGTGTTCGGCGACCCGCCCGATACCTTCGGGGTCGATCAGTGGCTCATCGCCCTGAATGTTGATCACTCCGGCACAGTTCCAGCGGCGCGCCGCCCAGGCGATCCGGTCGGTGCCGCTGGCGCACTCGGCGGGAGTCATCTCCACCTCGCCGCCGAAGAACTCGACGGCGCGCGCAATGCGCTCGTCGTCGGTGAGCACGACCACCCGGTCGAGGCCGCTGGCCCGGGAGGCGCGGCGGTAGACATGTTCCACCATCGGCTTTCCGGCGAGCGGATGCAGGGCCTTGCCGGGCAGCCGCTGCGAGCCGTACCGGGCCGGAATGGCGCCGATGATGGCGGTCGCGGCGGGGGCGCTCGGCGGACCGTTGGCGTGATCGACGTCTGAGTAGGGGTGCACGTCTCAATTTACTTCGCCGCGCCGGGCGAGTCAATCGCGCGGCAGCGAGCGCCTGTCGGCAACTCCGAATCGAAGGCGGCCGGCCGCGCCCGGGGCCGTGCTGTGCTACCGTCGCGCGCGGTGCCGCGCCGGAATCCACCTCGGGAATCGCCTCGCCTCCGGAGCCGCTGGGCCGTCTGGACAGTGGCCGTCGTCGTCGCCCTGGGTCTCGCGGTCGTCGAGCTCCGGCACCGAACGGTCGCGCTCGGCGGCGCCGCCGCCCGCGACGCGCCGACCTGGATCTGGCGCGACCACGACCTCCGGCACGTTCAGGCAGCGGGCTTCTACGCCGTCAAAGAGCTCGATCTCGTCGCCTCGCCAGCCGAGGCGGAGGTCCGCATCCTCGGCGACGCCGAGTACGTTCTGACGGTGAACGCAGAGCGCGTCGGCTCGAACCGCTATACCTCCGGCGCGGCGCTCGACCGCTACCGCGTCGAGCCCTATCTGATTCCCGGCCGCAATCGTCTGGTGGTCGAGCTGCGCAGCCCCTCCGGCGCCGGCGGATTCTGGTTCGAGCTCGCGGCTGGCGGGCAGCAGCTGGCGCGTTCGGACGCCTCGTGGACGATCTACGAGACCAACTGGCGGGGCCTTTTCGGCGAACGCCCGATGCCGCCGGGCGACCGGCCGCGTCTGCTCGGCCGCAGCCCCCTCGGCCGTTGGGGTTCCCCGGCCCTGGGGCCGGCGCGGCCGGCATTCCCGACGACGCTGGCGGCGGCGGAGCCGCTGCCGGCCGCGTTCCACCGTCTTCTCGGCGGCGCCGGGACGTGGATGCGCAGCGTCCGCCGCAACCGCCGCCCGCCGAGCCTCGGGCCGCTGGTCGAATTCGATTTCGGCGTCGAACGGACGGGTTACCTGCAGCTCGCTTTTCGCGAGGAGCCGCGCGGAAGACCTGCGCCGCGGCCGCTGTCCGTTCTCCTCGCATTCGGGGACGAGCCGGTGTCCGGCTTGCCGTGGACTGCCCAGGCGATCTTCCAGCCGATTCCCGGCGCGGGGCTCTATCAGGACTCGACGGTGCGCCGCTTCCGCTACGTGGCGGTCGCCGGCTTGCCGGGCCTCTTCAGCGCCGAGGTGCTCGCGACGACACCAGAGGCGTCGCTGGCGCTCGCGCTGCCCGAGGAGCCGGTCGCCGGGATTCTCGGCATCCGGCCGCCGCCGTCAAGCGCGCCGGTGGAGCACGAAGTCTGGCGCGAACTCGAGCGCACGGCGGGCGGGGCTGTCGGGGAAGATCGCTAGGGCCTCCCGCGCCTCCGCCGCTTTCCGTCGCGCTTCGGCTGCGACCTCTTCCAGAGTACCTTCGCGCTCGACGATCTCAAGGATCTCCTCCGCGGAGACCGCGGCGAAGGCGCGCTCGGCGAGCACACGCTCGATCTTGGCGCGATCGCTGGCCGGAATGCGCGGCAGGAGGAGCAGGAGCGGCAGCGTGAGCTTGCCCTCCTTGAGATCGGAGAGTACGGGCTTGCCGAGGGTGGTGGCGGTAGCGGTGAAGTCGAGGAGATCGTCGGCGAGCTGGAAGCAGGTGCCGAGCGCGCGGCCGAAACGCTCGAGCGGTGCGATCGCTTCTTCCCGCACCGGCTGGATGAGCGCCGGCACGGAACAGGCCGCGGCGAAGAGCTGGGCCGTCTTGCGATCGATGATCTCGAAATACTCGGCGACCGTCAGGTCGATCGCGCCGAGGCGCTTCTGGGTCAGGAGCTCCCCCTCGGTCATGCGGAGTGTCGCGTCGCAGAGCCGGTCGAGCACCGCCACCGAACCGTGGCGCAGCGCCATCTTCATCGCCGTGGTGTAGAGCCAGTCGCCGAGCAGCACGGTGAGGTTGTTGCCCCACAGCTCGTTGAGCGTCCGGCGCCCGCGGCGCAGCGTCGAATGGTCGATGATGTCGTCGTGGATCAGGGTCGCCGTGTGGATCAGCTCGACGACCGCCGCGTAGGTCACCTCTTCGTCGCCGTCGCGCCCCAGCATGCGGGCGCACAGCAGCAGCAGCGCCGGCCGCATCCGTTTGCCGCCGCCGTCGAAGATGTACTCGCCGGACATCTGGATGAACGGCACGTCCGACGCCAGGCAGTCGCGAAAGAGCCGATCCGTGGCTGCGAGCTTGTCGGCGACCAGGGAGATGAACTGTTCCGCCTCCCGGGAGTCGGAAGGCGTCGCGGCGTCGAGCAGTTTGTGGGGCAAGCGCAGTGGTCCGGGGGTAGCCGAGGTCAGCGGTAGTTGGTAAAGGTGAGCGGAACGTCCAGTTCGAGAGCCTTGAGCGTGGCGATCGCGGTCTGCAAATCGTCCCTGCTCTTACCCGATACGCGCACCGTCTCTCCCTGGATGGCGGCCTGCACCTTGAGCTTCAGCCGTTTGATCTCGGCGACGATCTTCTTCGCCGTCTCCTGCGGAATGCCACTCTGGAAGGTGAGCTTCTGCCGCACCCGGCCGCCGGAGGCCGGTTCGATGTCTCCGCGTCGCACCGACTTCAAGTGCACCCCGCGGCGCACGAGCTTGGTTTCGACCACCTCGCGGGCCTGCTCCAGGGTGAAGTCGTCCGCCGACTCGAGGACGAGGGTCTCGTCCTCGATCAGCAGCTTCGAGCCGACGCGCTTGAGGTCGTAGCGCGTCAGGATCTCCTTCTCGGCCTGGTTCGCGGCGTTCTTGACCTCCGCGAAGTCCACTTCGGAAACGATATCGAAAGAGTTGGTGTCGGCCATGGGCGATGCCTGGAAGGCCTGCGAATCCTACAACGTCGCGCGCGGCGGCAGCCAGAGCGCGACAGTTCGCAGGCGCGAGAGCTCTAGGGCTCTTTCCAGATGAGCGTCGACGGAGGGGTGAAGAGGGTGGCGTCGCCCACGGACTCGAAGGCCTCGAAGCGGAAGCTCGACCGGTTGCCGTCGCGGTCGCGATAGGCGAGCGCGGTCGGGCGCTGCGAGGCGAGGTCGAAGGTGATCTGAGCCTGCGCGATGCGCGAGCCGGGATCGGTCGGCACCAGCTCCACGTCGATGGCGCCGCCTGCGGCGACTTTCGCGACCGCCCGGTAGCGCTCCTGGAGCTGCTCGACCGGCAGGAGCAGCAGGTCGAGCCCGGCTTCGTCGCGGGCCTCGACATGCAGGCGCTCGCCCTGCGGCTCGCCGGTCACCCAGGTGTGGAGGCGCGAGCCGCAGAGCAGGTAGGCCTTGGGATAGGGCTCGCTGTAGTCCCAGCGCAGGCAGTCCGGCAGGGCCAGGGCGACGCGGCCGGTCTCCTCGTCGCCGGTGGCGAACCCAGCCGGGACGTAGCTCTGCCGGAACTTCGCGCCCAGGGCGCCCGAGGCGGCCAGGTGGAGGCGGAGCTCCGTCAGAGCCCGCCACGGATCGATCGCCGGCGCCTGCGGGGCCGCAGCCACGAGCGCCGGCGTGACGAGGCCCAGGAACAGAGCGCCCGCCGCGAGACAGGCGAACCGAGGCGCGGAGGGGCGCGCGCGGCTCAATGGCGAAAGTGCCGCCGGCCGGTGAAGACCATCGCCATCCCGTGCTGGTCGGCGGCGGCGATGAGCTCGTCGTCGCGCCGGCTGCCGCCGGGCTGGATCACCGCGGCGACACCCGCCTCGGCGAGCACGTCGAGCCCGTCGCGGAAGGGGAAGAAGGCGTCCGATCCCGCCACCGAGCCGGCGACCGGGAAGCGCGCCTTGGAGATCGCGATGCGGCACGAATCGACCCGGCTCATCTGTCCGGCGCCGACGCCCAGCGTGCGGTCACCATCGCCGGCAGCGAGCACGATGGCGTTCGATTTGGTGTAGCGCGTCACAGCCCAGGCGAAGCCGAGCGCACGCCGCTCGGCCGGCGAGGGCTGGCGCTGCGTCGGACAGGTCCAGGCGGCGGGCTCCTCCGCGAAGCCGTCCGGAGACTGGGCGAGGAAGCCGCCGTCGAGTCCGCGGAGCTCGATTTCGCGCGCCTGGGGAGCGTAAGGGGGGCAGAGGAGAAGGCGCAGGTTCTTCTTCGCTGAGAGGCCCGCGAGGGCGCTCTCCCTGGCCTCCGATGCGACCAGGACCTCGATGAAGAGGTCGCCGAAGGCGGCGACCAACTCTTCGGTGAGCGGCCGGTTCACCGCCACGATCGAGCCGAAGGCGGAGACCGGGTCGCACTCCAGGGCGCGGGCGTAGGCGGCGACGAGGTCGTCGCCACGACCGACCCCGCAGGGATTGTTGTGTTTGACGATCACCACCGCCGGCTCGTCGAAGAGCGCCACGAGCTTCCGCGCGGCGTCGGCGTCGAGCAGGTTGTTCCACGACAGCTCCTTGCCCTGGACCTGGCGCATGCCGCCGAGCAGGCCCGGTCCGCCGGCGAGGCGGTAGACCGCCGCGGGCTGGTGCGGGTTCTCGCCGTAGCGGGTTTCGAACTCGCGCGCCAGCGAGAGAGTGAGGCGCTCCGGCAGCAGCTCGGCGGCGGTAGCCTCTGTCGACGTCGGCGACGACGCCGGCTGGGTGGCGAGCATCCAGGCTGCGATCGCGGCATCGTAGGCGGCGGTGTGGGCGTAGGCCTTCTGCGCCAGCTGGCGGCGCAGGTCGGTCGAGACGGCCCCTCCATGCGCCCGAAGCTCGGCGAGGAAGCGCTCGTAGTCGCGCGGATCGACGACGACGGCGAGACTGGCGAAGTTCTTCGCCGCGGCGCGGATCATCGCCGGTCCGCCGATGTCGATCATCTCGATCGCTTCGGCGTCGGCGATGCCGGGACGCGCGATCGTGCTCTCGAACGGATAGAGGTTGACCGCCACCAGGTCGAAGCGCTGGATGCCGTGCTCGGCGAGGGCCGCGCTGTGCGAGGCCTGGGAGCGGTCGGCGAGGATGCCGCCGTGGATCTTCGGATGCAGGGTCTTGACCCGACCGTCGAGTATCTCCGGGAAACCGGTGACTTCGGAGACCCCGGTGACCGCCAGGCCGGCTGCCTGGAGGTGCTTCTTCGTGCCGCCGGTCGAGACGAGCTCGAAGCCGAGCCCGGCGAGGCCGCGAGCGAACTCGGCGAGGCCGGTCTTGTCGGAGACGGAGAGGAGAGCGCGGAACGCGGGGGCGACGGCAGGTGAAGCGGTCATGGGCAGGTCCTCGATTCCAGTTTGGAGCGCGCGTCAGCGTCCGGCGCCGGAGCCGACGACGACGAGGCTCTCGCGCCGCTCGGCGAGCCGGGTGCGCGGATCGGAGCCCCCGGAGGCGAGCCAGACGTGGCGCAGGGCACGGGCGACGTCCGAAATGGCGTGGCTGTAGGAGAGGGCGGCGACGGCAAAGGCGGTCGAGCGGTCGTCGAAGGCGGCGGTGCCGGTGATTCCGGAGCTCCCCGCGATCCCGCCGCCGATTCTCCGGTACTCCTCGCCGATCGCCGGGTAGAGCTTGCGGCCGCGGGCGAGCGTCGCGCGGGTCCATGCGTCGACGTCGCGCGGCCCCTGCCAGTCCGCGCCGAGGCCGTAGAAAACCACCGCGAAGCGGGGCCGCGCGGCGTCGGCGTAGTCGAGGAAGTCGCGGAAGTAGGCGCCCTCGCGCGGATCCGAGTTCGCGGTGTTCAGTGGCAGATTGGCATCGGCGACGAAATGGGAGATCCGTCCCAGGTGCTCGACCACTTCGGCGAACGGCCGGTGGCCTCGAATGAGCTCGATCGCTGTTTTCATCTCGGTTGCGACGACCTGGTCGAGGCTTCCCGTGCCATCGGGGTTCTTCATGTGGTGGGCGGCGTTGCCGTCGGCGAGCGGGCCGACCGTGCCGCGCAGAAACGCCTCGCGGTGCCGGACGAGCAGGCGCGCGAGGTCCGGCGGCGCCAGCGCCGCGGCCTCGAGAGCGATCGCCTTCTGGGTCGCCGGTTTCCAGGCGGAGACGGCTCCGGGTGCGAGCAGAGCGAGCGAAACTGCCAGCGCGGAACGGCCGAAGAGCTGCATCGCGGCTATTCTAGTTGACGGGAAGGTCTCGAAGCTGCTAAAAAACGCCTCGCACCGCGGAAGCTCGCGCGCCTCTTACCGCCCAGGTAGCTCAGTTGGTAGAGCACGGCACTGAAAATGCCGGTGTCACTGGTTCGAATCCGGTCCTGGGCACCATTTTCTCCGCCTCTCGCGAGGCGTCCCCACCGATCCGTCAGGCGCTCCGGTCCGCTTCGGGCCGGCCTCAGGCCGGCAGCGTGACTTTGGCCATCAGCCGCGAGGCTGCCGGCGACAGCGGCGCGTGGGTGAGAATGCGCTGGATGCGATCCATCGCCTTCAACTGGTCGCCGACCGACTGGTAGAGCAGGAGCTCGCCAAAGAGTCCTTCGGCGAGCGCGTTCAGCCGCAGCGTCACCGCTTCGACGTAGGCTCCGGTCGGATAGCGGGCAATATAGGCGGCGCCGTCGGCGATGTCGGAGTAGGTGGCTGCCTTGCCGGCGAGCCGCT
>JAGOCP010000377.1 GCA_017998715.1 Thermoanaerobaculia bacterium
GATCGCCGGATCCATGTAGAAGAAGGCGCCGGCCTCCGCGACGCAGGCCTCCTGCGGATCGAGGGTGATCTCGACGTACTGCATCTCCTCGCCGTGGACCTCGAAGTCGATCTCGTGCATCCGGCCCTTGCCGGAGACTCCCAGGGGCGGCGGCGGTGGCGCCGCTCCGGCGCCGCCGAAGGCGCTCGCGAACTCCGGCACCGAGCCGATCGCCGTCCAGTTCTTCATCGCGGCGGAAAAGACGTGCGCGTTGCGGTCGAGCCGTCCCGCGCGCACCCGCCCCGCCACCTCTTCCGCCGACATCGGCCCCTCCTGCTGGCCGTTCACCGCCACGTACCACTGTGTGTCGTTCGCCATAGCTCTCCCCTGATCGCCGGATCCTCCCGGCCGCAGGATTCTACTCCGCGCGCCGAGTCACGTTAGGCTTGGGATTCCGATGTTCACTCGCTTCGCCGGGAGGCGCCTGTGGCTGCTCTCCGCCCTGCTCATCGCCTGCGCGCCCGACTCGGGCGGAAGGCCGGCGACGGGGAGTCGTGCGGCAGCCGGCCCGCCGAACATCCTCCTGCTGGTCGTCGACACGCTGCGGGCCGACCATCTCTCCTCCTACGGCTACGCCCGCCAGACCTCGCCGGTGATCGACGCCCTGGCGGCTCGCGGAGTCCGATTCGACCATCATCGCGCCCAGGCGCCGTGCACGTTTCCGTCGATGAACTCGCTGCTCACCTCGCAGCCGGTCGAAACCTTCTTCGGCCAGCCTCAAGGCGACATGAGCATTCCGGCGAACGTCGCCACCCTGCCCGAGCTCCTGCACACCGCGGGCTACGTCACCGCCGCCTTCTCGGCCAGCCCGATCGTGCGCAAGAACCCGACCCATTTCAATCACACCGGCGGCTTCGAGCGCGGCTTCGACCTGTTCGACGACGACTGCCTGTGGAAAGACGCGCGTTGCGTGAACGAACGCGCACTGGCGGCGCTCGCGCGCCACAAGACCGGCGAACCCGTCTTCCTCTTTCTGCACTACATCGACCCCCACGGCCCGTACCAGGCGCCCGGCAAGGTCCAGGGCCGGCGGCGCTTCGCGCGGCCCGGTTCCGGACGGGGTTTCGAGCCCCAGGTGCGCTCCGGCGAGCCGCATGCGGCTGCCGCCCGCATCGACCGTGGGGAACCGGCAGGGATCGACGCGGCCGGCATCGCCCACTGGATCGACCTCTACGACGACGAGATCGCCTGGGTCGACGCCCGCATCGCCGAGGTCATCGCCAGTTTCGAGCACCTCGAGCCGACGCGCCCCTCGCTCGTCGTGCTCGCAGCCGATCACGGCGAGAGCTTTCTCGAGCACGGCACTCTGGCCCATTGCCGGTCGCTTTTCGACAGTGAAATCCGCACGCCGCTGATCGTCGCCGGATCGGACCTGCCGCGCGGAGTCGTGAGCGCGGCACTCTCCGAGAATCTCGACATCGTGCCGACTCTGCTCGACATCGCCGGCATCGAGGTGCCGCCGGGCCGCCTCGCCGGGCGCTCGCTGCGCGCGACGATCGAGCGCGGCGCCGACCTTCCCGCCCGTCTGCAGACCGCCGCCTTCTCCGGCTGGCGCGCGGCGGTCGACGGCCGGCACAAGCTGATGTTCAACCCGGACCGCGGTCGCCAGCACCTGTTCGATCTGGCACTCGACCCCGGAGAGACTGCGGACCTCGCGGCGGAAGAGCGCCGCAGGGCGGCCCTCCTCCGCCGGGCGCTCGACGCCGAGCGTCCGGTGCCCGAGGCCTCCCTCGAGGCGGCGCGCGAGAGCGAACGCCAGTTGCGCGCCCTCGGCTACCTCTGAGTCCGGGCGGTCAGTTCGCGGTGCCGCCTCGGGGCTCGATGCGGTCGAGCAGGGCCCGCAGCTCCCGCGACAGGCTTTCAGCCGCGGGAGGATCGAGGTTCTCCAGCACGATCACGGTCCAGCCCCCCGGCGTGAAGTCGGCCTCGAGAACCGCGTTGGCACCGGCCGTGCCGCCGGCAATGCCGAGCCCTCCTTGCTGGGCGAGGCGTTCCGGGCCGGCGAGCCGCTGCGTCGCCAGTGCGCGGGCGAAGGCTAGAAGATCGCGCGCCGTCGAGTAGCTCCCGCCGGCGGAGCTGCCGATGGCCGGCAAAGCGCTCGAGTTCGCGTGGCGCGGGGAAATCGGCGCTTTCGGTCGCCCTCCGGCCTTGGCCGGCCCCGGATGCCCGCGCTCCTCCTGCCAGCCTTCACGCGTATAGCCGATCGCGGCCTCGGCGGGCAGGGCGTCGCGCGCCAGCCAGCCCGACGCCGCCATTCCCGCCGGCGCGAAGATCCGTTCGCGCGCGACTTCCGCGAACGGCTTGCCGGTGATGCGCTCGACCACCAGCCCGAGGACGACGTAGCCGGCGTTCGAGTAGCGCTGCGCCGTGCCGGGCTCGAACTCGAGGGGCTTGCCCGTGAAGAGCGGCAGGTAGTCGGCGAGCGTGCGCAGAGCCGCAGCCGCTTCTGGAGTGAACCGTTCGTTGAAGATGTCGCCCAGCCCGGAACGATGCGCGAGCAGCTGCTGCAGGGTGACCTTCTCGGCGATCGCGCGGTCCGGATAGTCCGGCAGGTGGCGGATCAGCTTGTCCTCGAGGGTGAGCTTGCCCTCGGCCGCGAGCTGCGCAATCAGCACCTGGGTGAACGCCTTGCTGATCGAGCCGATGTTGAAGCGGGTGGCGGGGGCGTTGGCGACGCCGCGCTCGCGGTCGGCCTTGCCTGCCGCCTTCTCGAGCTGCACGGCGCCGTCGCGGGCGATGAGGACGACACCGGAGAAGGCGTCCTCCGCCGCCAGCGCGTCGATCCGCGCCGCCGCCTGTGCAATCGCCTGCGGCGCCGAGAGTTTCGGTCCCAAGGCGGCGCCGGCATCGGCCGGCGGATTGGAGTCGAGCTGCATCGAGGCGCCGAGAATCCCGCGCGGCGCCTGCGGTTCGAGCTTCATGCCGACCGTCAACCAGAGCCCTTTCGCGGCCGAGTGAAAGACCAGGGAGAGGTCGTTCTCGCTGCGACGCTCGACTCCCGCGAGCTCGGCGCTCCCGAGATCGAGGCGCACGCCCGCCAGCGCCTTCGCCCGCTCGCCGGCCGGGCGCTGGGCGAGCGCGGTGGCCGCCCAGTTGGCTGCCACCAGCGGCTCGATACCGGCGGCATCCGCTGCCGGCCCGGTGAGGATCGTTACCATCGCCCGCGCGCGCTCGCCGATCACGCCCTCCGGAAATGGAGGTTGCGCGATGGCGCCGATCGCTACCCAAGCTCCGCATAGGCCGACAAACGCGCAGAGAACCCCTCTACCAGCAGCTTTTCTTTGAACAAGTCCCATCCGTCCCCCTGAATCCGGGTCTGCCTCTCTCTTTCGGGAGCGATCTCCCCAAAGCGGGAGGCGGCGCCCCGTTCCGCTCCCCTGGCGGCAACAGGTTACACGGAGCGTGCCA
>JAGOCP010000082.1 GCA_017998715.1 Thermoanaerobaculia bacterium
TACGATTCGCGCGATCTGGTGACGCACGCGGTCTGCCTCGGCATGACCGGGAGCGGCAAGACCGGTCTGGGAATCGCCCTCCTCGAGGAGGCGGCGATCGACGGCGTGCCGGCGCTGGTGATCGATCCCAAGGGGGATCTCACCAACATGCTGCTCACCTTTCCCGACCTTGCGGCGAAGGACTTCGAGCCCTGGGTGCAGCAGGAGGAGGCCGAGCGCAAGGGGATGGACCTTCCGGCCTACGCCGCGGCCGAGGCGGCAAAGTGGAAGAAGGGCCTGGCCTCCTGGGGACAGGACGGTGAGCGCATCCGGCGTCTCAAGGAGGCGGCGAGCTACCGCATCTTTACCCCCGGCAGCTACGCCGGCGAGCCGGTCTCGATCCTCGCCACCTTCGCCGCACCGCCGCCCGAGCTGGTGGACGACGCCGAGCTCTTCGGTGACCGCGTGCAGTCGACGGCGACGAGCCTTCTGGGACTCGTCGGCATCGCCGGCGATCCGCTGCGCAGCCGCGAGCACATCCTGATCTCGTCGCTGCTCGATCGCGCCTGGCGCGACGGCCGGAGCTACGATCTCGCGCAGCTCATCGCCGACATCCAGAAGCCGCCGCTCGACAAGGTGGGCGTGCTGCCGCTCGAGAGCTTCTATCCGGCCAAGGAGCGCTTCGAGCTCGCGATGACGGTGAACGCCCTGCTCGCCGCCCCCGGCTTCGAGGTCTGGCTGAAAGGCACGCCGCTCGACGTCCAGCAGCTCCTCTACACGAGCGACGGACGGCCGCAGGTGGCGGTACTGTCGATCGCCCATCTCTCCGACGCCGAACGGATGTTCTTCGTCTCCTTGCTGCTCAACCAGACCCTCGCCTGGATGCGCACCCGGCAGGGGACGAGCAGCCTGCGGGCGATTCTCTACATGGACGAGATCTTCGGTTACCTGCCGCCGACGGCCAATCCGCCGTCGAAGAAGCCGATGCTGACGCTGCTCAAGCAGGCTCGCGCCTTCGGCCTGGGCGTCGTGCTGGCGACGCAGAACCCGGTCGATCTCGACTACAAGGCGCTGTCGAACATCGGCACCTGGCTTCTGGGGCGGCTGCAGACCGAGCGCGATCTGGCGCGCGTCCTCGACGGACTCGAGGGCGTCGCCGGCGGCATCGACCGCCAGGAGCTTTCGCGCCTGCTCGCCGGCCTCGGCTCACGGCGCTTCCTGCTGCACAACGTGCACGAGGAGAAGCCGGTGCTGTTCGAGAGCCGTTGGGCGCTCTCCTACCTCGCTGGCCCGCTCACCCGCGACCAGATCCGCCGCCTCAAGGCGCCCAGCCCGGCTCCTGCGGCTTCCGCGGCCACGCCGGCGGCAGTGCCGGCAGCGCCGGCAATGAGTGCAGCCGGGGCCGGCGTTGCGTTGCCGATCCTGCCGAGCGAGATTCCGGTCCTGTTCGCGCGCGCCGACGGCGCGACGGCGCAGTACTCTGGTGCGGTTCTCGGCCAGGGTCGGGTCCACTTCCAGAGTGCCGACGCCGGCTGGAGCTTCACCCGGGAGGTCACGCGCGCCTTGGCGGTCGCCGCCGGGGGAGCGCTCCTCGTCGATTGGGCAGACTCCGCGGCGATCGAGGCCGCCGGGCTGTCCGACGCCGCGCCGCTGGGGGCGCGGGGTTTCGCAGCGTTGCCGCCCGAGGCGACGCGGGCGAAGAGCTTCGAGGCCTGGGCGAAGTCGTTCAAGGACTTTCTCGCCCGCTCGGAGGAGCTGACCGTCTATTCGAGCAAGGAGCTCGGCTTGAGCTCGAAGCCGGGCGAGAGCGAAGGAGAGTTCCGCTCCCGGCTCGCCGACGCCGCCCGGCAGCGGCGCGACGGCGAGGTCGACAAGGTCAAGGCCCGACTGGCCCCCAAGTTCACCGCCCTCGACGAGCGCATGCGCCGCGCCCAGGCGAAGGTGGCGGAGCAGAAGTCGCAAGCCACGGCGCAGACGATCTCGACCGCTGCCTCGGTCTTCGGTGCCGTTGCCGGTGCGCTCTTCGGCCGTCGCAAGCTCTCGACGGCGACGCTCTCGCGCGCAGCGAGCTCGGCGCGCTCGGCCTCGCGCTCGATGAAGGAGTCGCGCGACGTCGGCCTCGCCGAGGAGGGGGTGGAGGCCGTGCAGGCGCGCATCGCCGAGCTCCAGGCCGAGCTCGCGGCGGCAATCGCCGAAGTCGAGAGCCGCTCCGACCCGCAGAACCTCGCTCTCGCCGCGAAGGGCCTCAAGCCGAAGAAGACCGACGTCGAGGTGGTGCGCGTCGGGCTCGTCTGGCTGCCCCGGCCGGGCGCCTGACGCGCGCTCTCTTTCGCCGGACGCCGCTCGCGCCGGGAACCAAAACGCCCGCCGCGCGTTGGTACAGGTGATGAGCGTCCTCGAATCCGCCGTGGCCGACCCCGGCGCCGAAGCCGGCGCCGATGCGCTGGCGATGGCGCGCAGCCGGGAGGGGGACTGGGAGGCCTTCGGCGGCCTCGTCGAGCGTCATCGCGACGCCCTGGTGCGCTATCTCTCCCGCCTCACCGGCGACCGCGAGCGCGGCGAGGAGCTCGCCCAGGAGGCGTTCGTCCGCCTCTGGCTGGCCTCCCGCCGCTATCGAGAAGAGGGGCGCTTCGAGGCCTATCTCTACAGCATCGGCACCCGCTTGGCGCAGAGCAGCGAGCGCCGCCGCCGGGTCCAGTTGCGCGCTCTCTTCTCCGGGGCTCTGGGGCGCTTCGGTTGGATCGGGAACCGTCCGGGCAGGGAGCCGTTCGAGGAGGCCGAGGCCGGCGAGCGACTGCTCCGCGAGGAGGCCAAGGCGGCGATCGCGCGCGCCGTGGCCGAGTTGCCACTCGCCTTTCGCGCGCCGCTGGTGCTGGCGGCGCTGGAGGAACGGCCCATTGCCGAGATCGCGCGCCTTCTCGGGTTGCGCGAGGCGACGGTCAAGAGCCGGCTCTTCCGTGCCCGCGAGCGCTTGCGGGTGCTTCTCGCGCCCTACTGGAATGGAGGCGAATCGTGAACCTGCCGATTTCGGACGCCGATCTCGATGCCGTGGTCGGCCGCGCCCTGCGCGCCGAGCCCGCCCCAGGGATCAACGCCGATTTTCGGGCCGCAGTCCTGGCCCGCGCCGAGCTGGCGGCGGTGCGACGTGCGCGACGCCGGCGGCAGGGCCTATCGCTTGTCGCCGGAGCCTGCGTCGTCGCGGTCGGTCTGGGCGCCTGGAGTCTCGAAGTGGCGGCGGAGCGCGCCTCGCGCCGTGCCGCGATGGTCGACGAGCACCGCCGTCTGCAGAGCGAACTCGAGGAGCTGCGCGCCCTGGCTGACAGGCGCTCGCGTATCTCCCTCGGCGGCGACGAGTCCACCGATCTCTATCTCGACCTGACGAAGATCCCGGCCGGCGCAGCCGACGGGCGAACCACCCCAACGACGAGGAGTCCAGGATGATGCGCACGCCTCTCCGTTTCCTGCAGCTCTCTGCCGCGGCAGTGCTGCTGGCGGTCGCCAGCCCTGTCCCAGGCTTTGCCCAGGTCACGCCGCCGCCGCTCCCGCGACCGGCATCAGCCCCAGCTGCCCTGCCGTCGCCAGCGCCCCTCGCCGCAGTCGCGCCGGTGGCGGCGACTCCGCCGCCGCTCGCGCCGCGTGCACCCAGGGCTCCGCGTCTTTCCGGCGGCTACCTGGGGATCGAGCTGGTCGACCTGACACCGGAGCTGCGCGAGCACTTCGGCGCCGCGCGCGAAGCCGGAGTGATGGTCGGGCGCGTCGAGCCCGGCAGCCCCGCGGCGCGCGCCGGCCTCGAAGTCGGCGATGTCGTCACCCTGGTCGGGACGGAACCGGTTCACGACAGCTGGGGATTCTCGGGCGAAGTGAGCTCGCGCGAGAGCGGAGACACCCTGGAGATGACTGTCGTCCGCGCCGGGCGGGAACGGAAGTTGGCGGCGACCCTCGAGCGACGGGAACGCGAGGCAGTCGATGTCGGGCGCTGGATCTTCCCGCCGATGCCGGCGATCCCCGGCCCGCCGCCGGTCGCTGCCGCCCCTGCCGCGCCGGCCTTGCCGGCGGTCGGCCCGGCGCTCGAGCGCCTGGGCAGACTCCTGGAGAGCGACGATTTCCGGGATCAGATCCGGGCTTATCAGCTGCGCGTCGACGCCGAAGTGGAGAAGCGCATGCGCGAGCTCGAGGTGCGGCTGAAGGAGCTCGAGAAGCGCCTGCAGGACGGCGACCGGCGGCGCTGACGCGCCGGCTCGATGGGGATCGGCGGCGCTGACGCGCCGCCTGGGCTGTCAACGGCTCAGCGGTCGACCCAGTAGTTCGGGGCCTCTTTGGTGATGACCACGTCGTGGGCGTGGCTCTCCTTGAGGCCCGCCGCCGTCACGCGCAGGAACTTGCCGCGGGTGCGCAGCTCGTCGATGGTCGCGCAACCGGCGAGGCCCATCCCCGCGCGCAGGCCGCCGGTGAGCTGCGGCAGCATCGAGTGGACGCTCCCTTTGTGCGGCACCATGCCCTCGATCCCTTCGGGCACGAGCTTCGAGAGGGTGGCCTCGCCCTCCTGGAAATAGCGGTCGGCGCTGCCGCGAGCCATCGCCGAGAGCGACCCCATGCCGCGATAGGCCTTGTAGGTGCGGCCCTGGTAGAGGATCGTCTCGCCCGGGCTCTCTTCGGTGCCGGCGAAGAGCGAGCCGATCATCAGCGCGCCGGAGCCGGCGGCGATCGCCTTCGTCAGGTCGCCCGAGAACTTGATGCCGCCGTCGGCGATGATCGGAATGTCGCGCTCGGCGGCGGCGCGGGAGCACTCCTGGATGGCGGTGATCTGCGGCACGCCGGCGCCGGTGACGATGCGCGTGGTGCAGATCGAGCCCGGTCCGATGCCGATCTTCACCGCATCGGCGCCGCGCTCGATGGCGGCGCGGGTGCCCTCGGCGGTGGCGACGTTGCCGACCATCAGGGCGACGTCGGGGAAGCGCTGGCGAAGCACCGCTGCCGCATCGAGAACGCCTTTGCTGTGAGCGTGCGAGGAGTCGAGCACCAGCAGATCGACTTTGGCGTCGACCAGCGCTGCGGCGCGTTCGAGGTATTCGCCCGAAGCTCCCACCGCACCGCCGACGCGCAGGCGGCCGAGCTCGTCCTTGCAGGCGCGCGGGTACTCGATCATCTTCTGGATGTCCTTGACGGTGATCAGGCCCTTCAAGCCACCGGCGCGATCGACGACGAGGAGCTTCTCGATCTTGTGCTTGTGCAGCAGCGCCTTGGCCTCGTCGAGCGTCGTGCCTTCCGGCACGGTGACCAGGTTGTCGCGCGTCATCAGGTCCGAGATGCGCCGGTTCAGGTTGCTCTCGAAGCGCAGGTCACGGTTGGTCAGGATGCCCACCAGCCGCCCTTCGGCGTCGGTCACCGGCACGCCGGAGATCTTGAAGTGCGCCATCAGCTCGAGCGCCTCGGAGATCCGCTGCTCGGGTCGCATCGTCACCGGATCGACGATCATGCCGGCTTCGCTGCGCTTCACCTTGTCCACTTCCGCCGCCTGCAGGTCGATGGACAGGTTCTTGTGGATGATCCCGAGGCCGCCCTCCTGCGCCAGCGCGATCGCCAGCCGCGACTCGGTCACCGTGTCCATGGCGGCGGAGAGAATCGGTATGTTGAGATAGATCTGCCGGCAGAGGCGGGTGCGCAGGTCGACCTCGTTGGGGTGCACGCTCGAATAGCCGGGCTCGATCAGGACATCGTCGAAGGTGAGGGCGAGGCGCGGGGCGCTCTGGGGTTCGGTCATCGATTGGGGTGGAGGGGGATGTGATTGCAACCGTCTCGCCCGCCGCGTCTAAGATATCAAACGTCGGAAGGTTCCGACATCACAGGCGAGAGGAGTCGAGCGATGCACAAGGGCAGTCGAAGCGCTTGGCGGATGGGGATTGTGGTGCTCGTGGCATGCGGCGCCGGGGCCGTGAGTGGCCTGGCACAGGCGCCAGGTGAGCCGCAGATGTCGGCCGAGCAGAAGGCGGCGATGGCCGCCTGGACCAAGGCGATGACCCCGGGCAAGGAGCATCAGGAGATGGCCTCGAGAATCGGCACCTGGCAGGGCAAGGTCTCGATGTGGGAGGCCCCCGGAGCCGCGCCGCAGATCAGTCCCGGCAAGTCCGAGCGCACGATGGGCCTCGGCGGTCGCGTCATGATCGACCACTGGACCGGCTCGATGATGGGGATGCCCTTCGAAGGCCTGGGCATGACCGGTTACGACAACGCGAGCGGCAAGTGGTGGTCGACCTGGTCGGACAACTTCAGCACCGGCGTCATGACCGGCACCGGAACGTGCGATACGGATCACAAGAAGGGCTGCAGCTTCGTCAGCTCCTCCGTCGACCCGATGACCGGCAAGGCGAAGACCACGAGGTCGACGGTGAGCTGGCCTACTGCCGACGACGAGGTGATGGAGATGTTCGACACCGCTCCGGGCGGCAAGGAGTGGAAATCGATGGAAATCGTGCTGCGCCGCGCCAAACCCTAAGGAGAACCGACGAGCGCGGCCTGCGGCCGATCCCCGATCAGGCGGCGCCGCCGGCCGTCGCTCCGTGGCATTTCTTGTACTTCTTGCCCGAGCCGCAAGGGCAGGGGTCGTTGCGGCCGGTCTTGTCTTCGACCCGGATCGGCTGCGGCGCCGGCGGCGGGCCCGGGCGGCCAGGAGGTCCAGCCGGCGCACCCGGCGCTGAGCCCGCGGCAGCTGCCGCAGCGCCGCCCACCCCCTGCGGTGCGGAGAAGACGAGACGCTGCGCCGGCGCCGCCCGCTCGCGCCGCTGGCGCTCCTCCTCGAGCTGCTGCTCGGAGACCGGCTCCATGCGGAAGAGCGTCTTGATGGCGGTGTCCTCGACCCGTTCCTTGAGCGCCTGGAAGAGCTCGTAGCTCTCCTTCTTGTACTCCTGCAGGGGATCGCGCTGGCCGTAGCCGCGCAGGCCGATACCTTCCTTCAGATGGTCGAGGGCCAGCAGATGATCCTTCCAGGCGAGGTCGACATAGCGCAGCAGTACGTCGCGCTCCAGCATCCGCAGCAGCTCGGGTCCGAGGCGCGCTTCCTTCTCGAGGTACTTCGCCTCGGCCATTGTCCAGACCTCTTCCGAGATCTCGCCGTCGGTCATCTCGGTGAGCTTCAGGCCGCGGGCGTGGAGGTCGATGTCGAAGTAGGCGAGAACGTCTTTCACCAACTCGGAGAGGGTCCACTCGGAGGGCTCGGTCTTCTCGGGGCAATGGGTCGCGACCAGCGTCTCGACGATGTCCTTGGAGACGCCGATGACGTAGTCGCGGCCTTCCTTGCCGTCGAAGATGTCGCGCCGCAGCTTGTAGATCGCCTCGCGCTGCTTGTTCATCACGTCGTCGTACTCGAGCAGGTGCTTGCGGGTCTCGAAGTTCCTGCCTTCGACCTGCTTCTGCGCGCGTTCGATCGCCCGCGAGACCATGTTGTGCTCGATGGCCTCGCCTTCTTCCATGCCGAGGCGGCCCATCAGGCCCTGGATGCGCTCCGAGCCGAAGAGCCGCATGAGGTCGTCCTCGAGCGACATGAAGAAGCGCGAGGAGCCGGGATCGCCCTGTCGGCCGGCGCGACCGCGCAGCTGGTTGTCGATGCGTCGCGACTCGTGGCGTTCGGTGCCGATGATGTGCAGGCCGCCCGCAGCGAGCACCTCTTCGCGTTCGCGGGCGCAGGTGACGAGGTACTGTTCATAGGCCGCTTTGTACGCTTCGGCCTCGGCCTCGGCGTTCGGGTCGGCCTCGGAGCGCGACAGCCCTTCAGGGTTGCCACCGAGCAGAATGTCGGTGCCGCGGCCGGCCATGTTGGTGGCGATGGTCACTGCCCCCTTGCGCCCGGCCTGAGCGACGATCGACGCTTCGCGTTCGTGGTATTTGGCGTTGAGCACGACGTGCGGAATGCCCTTGCGCTTGAGCATCCCCGACAGCATCTCGCTCTTCTCGATCGACAGCGTGCCGACGAGGGTCGGCTGACCGCGCTTGTGGCAGTCCTCGATCTCCTCGACCGTGGCGTCCCACTTCTCGCGCGCCGAGCGGAAAACGAGATCGGGCCGGTCGGCGCGCACCATGTCGCGATTCGTCGGGATGACGACCACGTCGAGCTTGTAGATGTGCTCGAACTCGGAGGCTTCGGTCACCGCCGTGCCGGTCATGCCCGAGAGCTTCGAGTACATGCGGAAGAAGTTCTGGAAGGTGATGGTCGCGAGGGTCTGGTTCTCGCGCTCGATCTTGACCCCTTCCTTCGCTTCGACCGCCTGGTGCAGGCCGTCGGACCAGCGCCGCCCGGGCATCATCCGGCCGGTGAACTCGTCGACGATGACGACCTGGCCGTCCTTGATCAGATACTCGACGTCGCGCCGGTAGAGGTAGTGCGCGCGCAGCCCCTGATTGACGCCATGGATCAGGTCCATGTTCTCCATGTCGTAGAGGTTGTCGATATTCAGGAGCTTCTCGACCCGCCCGACGCCCTGGTCGGTGAGCGCCACGGTGTGGGCTTTCTCGTCGACCAGGAAGTCGCCGGTGGTGCTCTTGTTGCCGTCCTTGTCCTCGATCTCCTCGCCGCGCTCGAGCTTGGGGATGATCTTGTCGACATGGTAGTACTTGTCGACCGACTCCTCGGAAGGGCCGGAGATGATGAGCGGCGTCCGCGCCTCGTCGATGAGGATCGAGTCGACCTCGTCGACGATGGCGAAGTAGTGCCCGCGCTGAACCATCGCGGCGAGGTCGAACTTCATGTTGTCGCGCAGGTAGTCGAAGCCGAGCTCGTTGTTGGTGCAGTAGGTGATGTCGCACTGGTAGGCCGCGCGGCGGTTCTGGTCCGAGATGTCGTGCTGGACGATGCCGACGGTGAGACCGAGAAACTGATGGACGCGTCCCATCCACTCGGCGTCGCGGCGCGCCAGGTAGTCGTTGACGGTGACGATATGGACACCCTTGCCGGCGAGCGCGTTGAGATAGGAGGGCAGGGTCGCGACGAGGGTCTTGCCCTCGCCGGTCCGCATCTCGGCGATCTTGCCCTGGTGGAGCACCATGCCGCCGATCAGCTGAACGTCGTAGTGACGCATGCCGAGGACCCGGCGCGCTGCCTCCCGGACCACCGCGAAGGCCGGTACGAGCAGGTCGTCGAGCGTCTTGCCGGCGGCGAGCTCGCGGCGGAACTCCGCGGTCTTGCCGCGCAGCTCTTCGTCGGAGAGCGCCCGGATCCCGGGCTCGAGGGCGTTGATCGCTGCGACCATCGGCTGCAGGCGCTTGACGTCGCGCTCGTGTTTGTTGCCGAAAACCGACGTGATGACTTTGTTCAGCATGCGTTGATTTTCATCCGGAGGAGGCGCCGTCGCGGAACGCGGGGGCGAAAGCGGATTCTAGCAGAGCGCGCCGCAGAACCCCGGCGAGCGGTTCCACGAGTGAAGCCGCCCGGCCGCAAGCCGGAGCGGGAAGGCAGGAGGCTGTGGCGCGGCGAGGGGAAGCCCCGCCGGCCGGCTCAGAGGGCGCCGTCGGCGCGATCGAGGATGTAGGCCAGCGGGTTCGTCGCCTCGCCGTTGACCTGGACTTCGTAGTGCAGGTGATAGCCGGTCGAACGCCCGGAGTTGCCGACCAGGCCGACGATCGCTCCGCGTTCGACGCGCTGACCCGGCGTGACGTTGATGCGCGAGAGATGACCGTAGACCGTCGTCACGCCGAAGCCGTGGGCGATGAAGACTGCCCGGCCGAGGTTGCCGTACTGCTCGGTCTTGGTCACCACGCCATCGGCGGTGGACTTGACCGGCTTCCCGGGAGGTGCCGAGATGTCGACGCCCGAGTGGTAGGCGCGCTGGCCGGTGATCGGGTCGCGCCGGTAACCGAAGCTGCTGGTATAGATGCCCCGGACCGGAGCGATCGACGGGGTAGAGGAGATCAGTCGGAGGTTATCGGTGAGGCGGGATTCGACCTGCTCGAGCGTCTGGTTGAGGAACTCGGAGCGCCCTTCGACCGACGCGAGCTGGGCCTCGGCCTGAGACCCGGCTCCGGACTCCGGCGACAGAGGCCCGCCGACGCCCACTTCGGAGCTCGCGCCGAGGTTTTCCAGGCCGGCGACGATCGCCAACTTGCGCGTCCGGTCTTCCGAGTCGGAGAGGCGCGACTGCAGGCCGTCCAGACGATTCTCGAACGACTGGTTGGTGAGGCGGAGGGTCTCGTTCTCTTCTTGCAGGCGGGCGAGCTCGCTGCGATTGACCCGCGAAGAAAAAGCCGACCAGGTGGACCAGAC
The DNA here is from genome assembly GCA_017998715.1 of Thermoanaerobaculia bacterium. GTDB lineage: Bacteria > Acidobacteriota > Thermoanaerobaculia > Multivoradales > JAGPDF01 > JAGPDF01. Next base: position 10,229 of record JAGOCP010000082.1, read on the forward strand.
AGCGGCGAGCGTGAAGATTCCGACGAGCGCCGCGAGGGTGACGAACTGAATCTGGCTCACCCGCCACTTGCGGAACCGCGAGCCTTCGTTGCGAACGAGTATCAGCGTGTAGTGTTTGGAGTGCATGCCCTTCTCGTCTCGAGGAAATGGAGCCGGATCGGCGACCAACCGCTGAGCGCTTGCGTCCGGGGAATTGTACCGGCTGTGACGCTTCTGTCAACCTGTAATTCAAGAAAATGGTTATTCACCATGGACGCGGCTCTACTTTGCCATCCGGCGATCGAGCGAACGATATTGAATCGCCTCCGCCACGTGTGCCGGTTCGATGCGCTCCGAGGCGCCGAGGTCGGCGATGGTGCGCGCCACCTTGAGCACGCGGTGGAGTGCCCGCGCCGAGAGTCCGAGGCGTTCGAAGGCGGCGTCGAGCAGCGTCTGGCCGGCCGGTGCCAGCGGGCATTCACGGTGGATCGCCGCCGCCGTCAGGCTGGCGTTCACCGGGCTCGGGTGATCGGCGTCGAAACGGTGGCGCTGGCGCTCGCGCGCCGCGAGCACCCGGCCCGCGAGATCGCCTGAAGCCTGCTGCGGACGCTCCTTCAAGTCCTGCAGGCGAATCGCCGGCACATCGACGTGCAAGTCGATACGGTCGAGGAGCGGGCCAGAAACGCGGGCGCGATAGCGCTCGATCGCCGGTAGCGGGCAGCGGCAGGCCCGCCGGCTGTCGCCCAGATGCCCGCAGGGGCAGGGGTTCATCGCCGCGAGCAGCGTGAAACGAGCGGGAAACTGCAGCCAGGCGCGTGCCCGCACCACCGTCACCTGACCCTCTTCGAGCGGCTGGCGGAGCGCCTCGAGGGCGTCGCGGTGAAATTCGGCCAGCTCGTCGAGGAAGAGCACGCCGCCGTGGGCGAGGCTGACCTCGCCCGGGCGCGGCAGCGGACCGCCACCGACCATGCCGGCGGCGCTGACTCCCGGGTGCGGAGCGCGGAAGGGCCGGCGCCGCAGCAGCCCCGCCGGCGGGCGCTCGGCGACCAGCGAGTGGATCTTGGTTACCGCCACCGCCTCGGCGAGCGTCAGGGGCGGCAGGATCGACGGCAGGGCGCGCGCCATCATCGTCTTGCCGGCTCCCGGCGGGCCGATGAGCAGCAGATTGTGTCCGCCGGCGGCGGCGACCTCGAGGGCGCGCTTGGCCGCCTCCTGGCCGCGGATCTCGGCGAAGTCGGCAGCGCCCGAAAGCGGCGATTCGAGCTCCCAGAGTCCGGCTGCGGGAGTCTCGGGGAGCGACGCCGTGCCGAGCAGGTGTTCGACCGCTTCGCCGATGGTCCGCAATCCGCGCACCGGCAGCGCGCCGGTCGCGGCGGCCTCGCCGGCGTTCGCCGCCGGCAGCAGGAGCTCCCGGCATCCACCCTGGCGCCCGAGGTCGGCGATCGCCAGGCCGCCGCGCACCGGGCGCACACTGCCGTCCAGCCCGAGCTCGCCGCAGAAGAGGCTGCCGTCGAGCGCCTCCGCCGGCAGCGCGCCGTGGGCGGCGAGCAGCGCCAGGGCGATCGCGAGATCGAGGTGGTTGCCCTCCTTGCGCAGGTCGGCGGGCGCGAGGTTGATCGTCACGGCGCGCGGCGGCAGATCGAAGCCGCAGTTGCGCAGCGCGCTGCGCACCCGCTCGCGGCTTTCGCGCACGGCGGCGTCCGGAAGTCCGACGATTAGCATCTGGGGCAGGCCGGTCTGGACGTCGACCTCGACCTGCACCGGACGGGCTTCGATTCCCCAGGGGGTGGCGGAAAGCGCACGGGCCAGCATTGCAGTGTAAAGACGCGGCGAACCTCCGCAATCTGGCAGCCTTCACCCAGCCGCGCGCGGACTGCCGCAAACCGCGGGCGGTTCGCTAGACTGTGCGGAAGTTGCGACCCTATCTCGACCTCCTGACGCAGATCCTCGACCACGGCGTCGAGAAGGCTGACCGGACCGGCACCGGGACGCTCTCCATCTTCGGCCACCAGATGCGCTTCGATCTCTCCGCCGGCTTTCCCCTGGTGACGACGAAGAAGCTTCACCTCAAGTCGATCGTGCACGAGCTCGTCTGGTTCCTCTCGGGCAGCACGAACGTCGCCTATCTGCGCGACCACGGCGTCACCATCTGGGACGAGTGGGCCGATGCGGCGGGTGAGCTCGGACCGGTGTACGGCCATCAATGGCGCGCCTGGCCGGCGCGGGATGGGGGCGAGATCGACCAGATCGCCCGCCTCGTCGACGGTCTGGTTGCGAACCCCGACTCGCGCCGGCACATCGTCTCGGCCTGGAATCCGGCGGAGATCGACCGCATGGCCCTGCCGCCGTGCCACGCCCTCTTCCAGTTCTGGGTTGCCCGGGGTGAGCTCTCCTGCCAGCTCTACCAGCGCAGCGCCGACGTCTTCCTCGGCGTGCCGTTCAACATCGCCTCCTACGCCCTGCTGACGGCGATGGTCGCGCAGGTGACCGGCCTGCGCCCGGGAGCCTTCGTGCACACGCTCGGTGACGCGCACCTTTATCTCAATCACCTCGAGCAGGCGCGCGAGCAGC
>JAGOCP010000378.1 GCA_017998715.1 Thermoanaerobaculia bacterium
GCGTTGGCGCTGCGCCCCAATCAGGTGCTCGCCTGGCTCACCGTCGGCGACGTCGCCGAGCGGCGCGGCGACACAGCGAGTGCCGAGGCCGCCTTCCGCACCGCCATCACCTGGGCACCGCGCGAGAGAGCCGGCTACGACCGCCTGGTGGCCTTGCTACGCGCCGCGGACCGAACCAAAGAGGCCGACCAGTGGCAGGCCTGGTCTCCCGCCTCGAGCCCCTCGACTCCCTGACCCTGCCGGCGCGGGTTTGCGCCACGCTGACCGCCGGGTGGCGAACCGACTCCCACCACACTCCCGAGCGCGAACCAGGCTGACTCCCGCGGCCGTTGACGGCTCATCGACTGGTCTATACACTGGTCTGCAGCAGGTTGCCAGGAGCCACCACGATGACCGCTGTAGGCGCCTACGAGGCGAAGACCAAACTGCCGGAGTTGTTGCGCGGCGTTCAGGCGGGCGAGCGCTACACCATCACCCACCGCGGCGAGCCGATCGCCGAGCTCGTGCCGGTGGCAAACCGCCGCCACGGGGCCGCCGACGCCGTCGAGCGGATGAAGCGATTCATGGCCGAGGCACCGATTCCCGACGTCGACATCAAGGCCCTGATCGAGGCTGGTAGGCGTTGAGTTTCGTCCTCGACAACTCGGTCACCATGCGATGGTTCTTCGGTGATGGTACGCCGCGGGATCTGGCCTACGCGAGCCGGACCCTCGACGCCATGAAAGCCGACGAGGCCGTCGTCCCGGGCCTGTGGAGCCTGGAGGTGGCGAATGTCCTGGCGCGCGCGGAAGCCGCCGGCCTGGTGAGCGAGGCGCGCAGCGAGACCTTCCTCGGCATGCTGCAGCAGCTGGATATTTCCGTCGATTCGGCAACGTCGGCACAGGCCCTTGCCGCTACGTTGCAACTGGCGCGCCGCTACAAGATCTCCGCTTACGATGCCGCCTATCTGGAGCTTGCGCTGCGAACCGGCCTGGCGCTGGCGACCCTGGACGAGAAGCTGTTGAAAGCAGCGCGCAAGGCCGGCGTGAAGAGGTTCGCTGCCGCGTAGCGCATCGTGCGACTCCAGCGCGAAGCGATCATGCGGTCGTCTCCTCGAAGATAGGCTGGCGATGCTGAATCAAACGGCGCGGTCGGCGCATCCCCCGATCGGGGGATGCTCTTCGATTCCGGTCGTGGGTCGGGAGCTCTACTCCCATCGCACCCCCGCCGCACCCGTGAGCAGCAAGCGGACGAGGTCCGCCTGTCTTGTGGTGCCGACTTTGGTGAAGATGTGCTTCAAGTGTGTGCGCACGGTTTCGCGTTTGAGGCCGAGGCGGGCGGCGGCTTCGTCGATGCCGTTGCCGCGCAGGATCTCGCCGGCGACGCGGGCTTCGGCGGCGGTGAGGCCGTAGAGTCTTCGCAGAACGGTCGCCGGGGTCTCGGCGGCCTGGTCGGCGTCGGAGAGGAAGAGCGCAATCGCGGCGCCGCCTTCGGCGAGGTCGAGGCCCTCGAGCGAGACGGCGAGGATTTCGAGCGGAGGCTGGCCGTCCGCGCGCGGCAGCCGCAGCATCTCCGACGCGAGGCGGCGCGGCTCGCCGGCGGTCACGTGCGCGTGACCGCGCAGCGCGCGCAGCTGCTTGTCGATCGCCGGCGAGCTCCACTCCAGCATGTCGGCGGTGAGCGTCACCCCACAGCCGGCACCCAGCCGGCGGCGCGCCGCCGGGTTGAGATGCGCCACCCGGCCCTCGCCGTCGAGGATCACCACCCCCATCGCCATGCGGTCGAGGGCCGCCGAAGCGAGACGGCCGCGTGCCTCGGCGCGGGCGAGAGCGCGCGCCAGCAAGCGCGAGCGCACGACGTGCCGGCCGATCATGCGCACGAAGTCGCGTTCCTCGGGGGCGAACGGCTTGCGTTCGAAGATCAAGCGCAGCCCTTCGTCGCCGCCGATCTCCACCGCGGCATCGCCCGGCGGATCGGCAGCCCATTCGGAGCCGGCGGAGCCCTGCGCGCCGCCGTTCGATCCCGCCTGGACCGGCAGATCGCTCGCCGCGACGATCCGCGCCCGGCCGGACTCGGCGGCGACCAGCCAGCAGCGCGACGCACCCAGCGCCGCAGAGAGGATGCGCGTCACGTCGTGCCAGCCGCGCGCCTCGAGGCCCGCGGCGTAGATCCAGTCGGCGAGCTCGAGCGAGCGCGGCACGGAAGCGGCGATCGCCGTCGCCGCAGAATGTTCGAGCGAGTCGAGCGGGTTCGTCGCCCCCCGGCCGTCCGTCGACTTCTCCTCCGGACGCTTCGTCAGATAGATGCTGGGCATGGCTGACTGCGCACGGAGCACACGTCGCGCCAACTCGATTGAGAAAGCTAAAAGCTCCAGTAACTAGGTTTACCGATAACCGTGGGGCCCGCCTGAGGCGCAAGATGTGTGCGTGCCGCACGCGCGTGTGCGCGTGGCACAACAGGCAAGTACCTTCAGCCGATGTGCAGCGCGACCTCGCCGCTGGCGGCGTTGGCGTCGATGGCGAGAGCTCCGAGGCGCTCGGCCACCTCGGCTGCGTCGCGCAGCCGTTTGCGGCTGTCCGGATGGAGCAGCTCGGCGAGGAGTTGCGCGACGCCGCTGCGCAGCGGGGCGCGCGCGAGCACCTCCGGCGAAGCGTCGAGGCGCGCGATGGCGAGCGCCATCTGCAGCGTCGGCTGACCTTCGCCCCACGGCAGGTGGCCGACGAGGGCCTCGAACAGCACGACGCCGAGCGACCAGAGATCGCTCGCTTCGTCGACCGCCTCGGAGCGCAGGATCTCGGGCGCCATGTACGGCAGCGTGCCGACCATCGTCGCCGCCTCGGTGAGTGTCGTCCGCGCGGCGCCGCGCGCCAGTCCGAAGTCGAGCAGTACGAAGCGGCCGCTCGGCAAGCACATGATGTTGCCGGCGGTGACATCGCGGTGAATCACGCCGTGGGCGTGCAGCGCCTGCAGGGCCGAGGCGATCTGCGTGCCCATCTGCAGCGCCCGGCGCTCGGAGAGCTTGCCGCGCGTCAGGCGCTGCGCCAGCGTGTCGCCGGGAAGGAGCTCCATCGCGAGGTACAGCCTCCCGGCGTGCTCGCCGCGCTCGAGCAGTCGCACGATGCCCGGATGCTCGAGCGCGGCAACGATCTCGCCCTCTCCCTCCAGGCGCTTGCGCGCCGTCGGATCGGCGGTCTGCTCGGGGAAGAGGATCTTCACCGCTGCGGGCGTCCCGTCGTGCACGTTCACGGCGCGATAGACCTCACCCATGCCACCGGCGCCGATGCGCTCGATGAGCTGATAGGCGCCGATCTTCTGCGCCGATTGGCGCACGATCTCGGCGAGCGGCAGGCGGATCTCGGGCAGCAGCAACCAGCGGTCGCGCTCGACGCGGAGCTCGCTCGAAGCGGCCTCGGAAGGCGCGCCACGCGAGAGGATGTGCTCG
>JAGOCP010000379.1 GCA_017998715.1 Thermoanaerobaculia bacterium
GCGCAGGCCGTTTCGTCGTCGCCTGGGGAGAGCAGGACTTGCCTGACAACCGCGTCGAGCTGCGTCGATTCTTCGTCGAACCCGGAGAGGTCCCGCCGACCGCGTTCGCGGGCGATGTGCTGGTTGCCCAGACCGCGCTCGGCGTCCTCATGGGAAACGTGAACATGGCGAGCGACGGCGCATTCGTCGTTTCGTACGCTGACCAAAGCGACCCGAACTCGGCGCGAGCGCTCGAGTTCACGCGCACCGGCGCCGTCCTGACCGGTGGACCCGCGACGCCGAGCGACACGACCAGCAACAACATCGACGCCGGCGTCGGTCTCCGCGAGTACCTCCTCGCCTGGCAAGAGCCCGGAGTCTCGACCGACATTCGCGGCCGCCGCTACGTGCGCCGCGCGGTCTTCTCGGACGACTTCGAGACCGGCGGGAGCGAAGGCTGGTCGGGCGTCGCGCCCTGAACGGCGGAGCAGGCCCGGTCGAAGTGCCAACTGATCGCTCGGCCCTCGAGGCTAGGTCGCATCTCGCTGCGCCCCGCAGCTGGGGACATGGAACCGCCCCACGCGGGTGCCAGCCGATTTTCCGGCCGCAGCCGCAGTCAGCGCCGGCGAGGCAGCGGGAAATGTGCCCCGAATCGCGCGCTTTGCGTTCTACCAGATATGAGACCGACCGGTGACAGCACAACCGCGAACTGCCGCACTCTGCGTGCGGGCCTCGTCCTCGTCCATTTGGCCCTGCTGCCGGGGCTGGTTCCGATGGCCTCGGCCGACCAGACCTCGCCGCTGCCGAACGTCTACGCCATCACCGTGGCGGAAGGGTTGTCGGTCACCCGCGACCAGTTCTTCGGCCGCTACGGGACCCAGCTCGGCCTTGGCAGCCGCGACCAGATGGTCCTCATGCAGGAGAGCCCGAGCTTCGTTCCCGGCGATCGGCTGGCCTACTACGAGCAGAGGTACTCGGGGCTGCCGGTGCTCGGCAGCGGCTACTCGCTGAGCCTGCGCAACGGGCAGGTGCTCTCGGGCCTCGGCCGGTTGGTTCCCGGCATCACATCCGGCACGCTGCCCACCGTCACCGCCGCTCAGGCCCTCTCGGCGGCGAAGCGCAAGGTCCAGAATCTGTTTGCGGCAGCGGGCCAGCCGGCGCCGGTCTTCGCCGCCGGCGCCAGCTGCCGGCTCGTCATCGCACCAGCGGTCGACTTCGACAACCCGATGAGCTACCGGCTGGCCTATGAATGCCCGCTGCGCCTCACGGTCCAGCACACCGCCTATACCGTCGCGGTGGACGCGATGGCTGCCGGAAGCGCCTCCACCCTGTGGGCGGTCGAGCTGGTGAGCCACGCCTGGCAACCGGCGACGGCTGAGGTGCCCTCCGAATACCACGGGCAGCTGTCGGCCGCCGCCGAGCGCGAGAGCGCGAACGGTACCTACCGGCTGAAGAGCGACCTCGTGCATGTTCTCGACGGGCGCCCCGCCGATCTGCCGGGCGGCAACGGGAACCTCGCCATGGCGGTCGATTTCCTCGATCCCGACGGCCGCTATGAGGCTGCCGATCAAAAGGCGGCCGGCGCCAGCCTATGGGGGCTCCACGAGGCGATGGCGGCGGCCCGCGATCTCTTCGCCACCACCTGCGACTACGGCGGTCTCGCGCAGGGCCTGCCGCTGGCCTTCTACTACTTCGCCGGGCCCGATCCCCTGCTCGCCTTTTCCACTCAGGAGCGCTACATCTACACCGTGCACCCCGCCGGCGCGCCCTCGCTCGCCAGTCTCGACGCCCTCGCCCACGAGGTCGGGCACTGCCTGACGACGACGCCGGCGCTCACCGCTCTGGGCGCCCAATACCCCATCGCCGAGGGTGGAGCGATTCGCGAGGGCTTCTCGGACGCCTTCGGCGAGATCGTCGAGAACCATGTCCTCGGGGCGAACGACTGGATGGCCGGCGGAGCTCTCACTGGAGCGGGATTGAGCTCGATCCCGCGCTACCTCGACGATCCGACCGCCTCCTACCGGACCCAGCCCGATCGCTACCGCGAGGGCCCGAACTGGATCCGGACCGACCAGGTCTGCACGGCGGCCAATGATCGCTGCGGCGCCCACATGAACAACGGCCCGTTCAACAAGTGGTTCTACCTGCTCGCCGACGGCAGCTCCTACAGCTTCCCGGGCCTCGGCCTGGAGCGGGCGCGCGACCTCCTCTGGGCCGGTGTCCGCGAGAAGCTCGTGCTCAACTATCCGAGCGCCCGCGAAGCGACGCTCCAGGCGGCGGCCGAGCGCTGCGGCGACTATGCGACCGAGCGCAACACGGTCTGGGCCGCCTGGTACAACGTCGGAGTCGGCGACGTGGCGACGGCGCCGACACCGTGGACGCAGCCTGCCGCCGACGGCGTCGGCGTTCAGCCGTGGCCCGTCGACCTGCGTTGGCGGCGCGGCAATCGCGAGTCGAGCTGGCGCGTCCAGGTGGCGGCGGACGACACGTTCACGGAGCTCATCCACGACGCCGTCGTGGCGACGACCGCGCAGCAGCCGGGGATCGGAACGGTCGGGCGAACCACTCTCAACCTCTCCGGCGGCAAGGAGATCTGGTGGCGGGTGCGGGCCGAGGGTCTGCCCGGCACCCAGGGCGCCGACGCCGAGACCGCCTGCTGGCGCCCGGCGCAGCGCTTCCAGACCGCAGCGGTCACGACCACCCCGAGCTCGCCCGTGACGCTGCCGCGCGTCGGCGTGAAGCACCACCCGTGGGAGCTCGAATTCAACTGGAGCGCGGTGCCGCGCGCCGAGAGCTACACCCTCGAAGTGTCTCGCGACAGCCAGTTCACCAGCGGCGGGCGACTCTTCCCGGTCGTCACGGTCGCCGGCACCAGCACCTTCCTCGACGTGCTGGTGGCGAAGACGCTTTACTGGCGCGTGCGACCCACGGCGCACGCGGACGGCAACGGCCCGGCAGCGTCGGCCGAAGGCAACTGGTCGGCGACGCGGATGTTCGAGACCACCAAGCCCGTCGTCTCGGTCATCAAGCCGGCCGGCAACGCCCTCGTCTATCCCTGGCCGGTCCAGTTCGAATGGAGCCCGGTGCGCGGCGCCGACCATTTCCTCATCGAGGCGCAGCCCTACGACTCGTTCCTCTGGAACCCCGATGCCCAACATCGCGAGTGGTTCGAGGTGCCGCCGGAGGTCACCGCCAAGGAGTACTTCTTCCCCGCCGATCACGACGTCGAGCTCTTCCAGTGGCGGGTGCGCGTCGTCGGGCCGGCGCTGCGCGAGAGTGGCATCGTCGAGGAGGGAACGGCGGGCGCCTCCACCTTCCGCCTCGACACCGACGCCACCGTGCCGGCGCGGATCTCGCCGGTCGACGGCTGCGTCGACGCCGGGCTGCTGAAGCTCCGTTTCCAGGGCGTACGGGAGGCGACCCGGTACAAGAT
>JAGOCP010000380.1 GCA_017998715.1 Thermoanaerobaculia bacterium
TGTTCATGGGAATGAAGGAACGCCGGGAGCGCGAGAAGGAAGAGGTGAGGGCGAAGATCCTCGACGCCGCGCGCGAGCTCTTCGTCGAAGAGGGCTACGAGGCGGTGACGATGCGCAAGATCGCCGCGGCAATCGAGTACTCGCCGACCGCGATCTATCTTCATTTCCGCGACAAGAAGGCGGTCATCAACGCGCTCTGCGACACCGACTTCCTGAAGCTCGCCAGCCGCTTCCGCAAAATCGCCGAGGTCGGCGATCCGATCGAACGCCTGAAGGCAGCCGGCTTCGCCTACGCCGACTTCGCCATGCGCCACCCGAATCACTACCGCCTGATGTTCATGACGCCGCACCCGCCGCACTCTCCCGACGAGAGCGTGATCGAGGTCGGCAACCGCGACGAGGATGCCTACGCCTTCGTGCTCTGGACCGTCGGCGAGGCGATTCAGAAGGGGCTTCTACGGCCCGAGTTCGACGACGCCCAGCTCGTGGCGCAGATCGTCTGGGCGGCGATTCATGGCTGGGTCTCCCTGCGCATGACCAAGTGCAACGAGCCCTGGGTCGACTGGCGGCCGCAGAAGCGCTCGATCGAGGCGGTCATCGACGTCACCATCCGCGGCATCCTGCGCGAGCCTGCGGCACCGGCGCCGGGCGGCCGCGCGCGGAAGGCGAGGGCCTGAGCCGTGCCGAATCTCGCGCTCAAGAACCTCCTGCACGACAAGCTGCGCTCGGCGATGACCATCGCCGGCGTCGCCTTCGCGGTCACCCTGGTCTTCGTTCAGGTGGGTCTCTTCATGGGCATCCTCGACAACGCCTCGGTGACCATCGACCACCTCGACGCCGACCTCTGGGTGACCTCGCGCAACACGCCGAACGTCGACTTCGCCCACGGCTTCCCGCAGGGTCTCGTGCAGCGCGTGCGTTCGGTCTCTGGAGTCGAGCGCGCCGACAACCTGTTGGTGCAGTTCCTCAACCTGACCCTCCCCAACGGGGCCGAAGAGGGGATGCTGGTCTACGGCCTCGAGGACTTCCGCCACTGGGGGATGCCCTGGAACGTCGAATCCGGCAACCTCGAGGATCTGCGCCGCGGCGCCTACATGTTCCTCGACGCCTCGGCCGAGCGGCGCTTCGGCCCCTTTGCCGTCGGCGACTACCGCGAGGTCATGGGCCGGCGGGTGAAGATCATCGGCCGCAGCCGCGAAGCGGTCTCGTTCACCACGTCGCCGATCGCCTTCCTCACCTACGACCTCGTGCAGGAGCTCTCCGGCGGCCGCATGGACGGCCGCACGACCTACATCCTGGTGAAGCTGGCACCGGCTGCCGACGCCACGGCTGTAGCGGCCGAGCTCCGCCGCCGCCTGCCGCACAACGACGTCTACACCAAGGCCGCCTGGGCGAAGCGCTCGCGCAACTACTGGGTGGCCTCGACCGGCATCGGTCTCAACATGTACCTGACCGTCTTTCTCGGCTGCCTGGTCGGCGTCGTCGTCGTGACCCAGACGCTCTATACCTCGACGATGGAGCACATCAAGGAGTTCGGCACCGTCAAGGCGATCGGCGGCTCGAACGCCGACATCTACCGCATCCTCGGGGCGCAGGCTGTGATCGCCGCTGTGATCGGCTTCCTCGCCGGCCGGCTGATGGCCTTTGCCCTCGCGCCGGCGATGGCGAGCATCCGCCTCAAGCTGATGATCTCGAACGAGTTCGCGGCGATCGTCTTCGTCGGCACGCTGGTGCTCTGCCTCGTCGCCGCCCTCGTCTCTTTCCGCAAGGTCGCGAAGATCGATCCTGCGCTCGTCTTCCGCGGCTGAACGGAGTCTCCCGATGCAGATCGCCACGCCGACACTTCACCCGCAGCCGACCACCGCCCGCAAGGTTCTCGAGGCGACCGCCGTGACCAAGGTCTTCCGCGAAGGGCGCGAAGAGGTTTCGGTGCTGAACGGCGTCGACATCGCCCTCGCCGCCGGCGAGATCGTCGCGCTCGAAGGGCCGTCGGGCTCCGGCAAGACGACGTTTCTCTCGATCCTCGGCTGCATCCTCACCCCGACCTCCGGTCGGGTGGTCGTCGACGGCGAAGAGATCGACGCGCGGCGCCCGGGCCGCCTGCCGGAAATCCGCAAGCGCTCGATCGGTTTCATCTTCCAGCAGTACAACCTCTTTCCCGCCCTGACCGCGCTCGAGAACGTCGAGTACGCCCTCAACATCAAGGGCGTGAAGGGGAGGATGGCGCGCGACCGGGCCGAGGAGGCGCTCGCCGCGGTCGATCTCGTCGATCGCCGGCGCTTCCTGCCGCGCGATCTGTCGGGCGGTCAGAAGCAGCGTGTGGCGATCGCCCGCGCCCTCGCCGGCCAACCCGCGGTGCTGCTCGCCGACGAGCCGACCGCCAACCTCGACTCCGCCGTCGGCGCGCAGATTCTCGAGCTCTTCCGCGCGCTGGCGAAACGCGAGAACCGCGGCCTGCTGATCGTCACCCACGATCCCAACGTGCGCACCATCGCCGACCGGGTGGTCAAGATCCGCGACGGCCGCATCGTCCCCGACGTCGCACCCGCTTCCCTCGCCAGCCGTGTCACCACACGCCCCAAGAAGCGCCAGGAGAGAGCCTCATGAGCCGCCCCGTCACCCGCCCCCTGCTTCTCGTCGCCGGGCTTGCCGCCGTCGGCCTCTTCGCTCTCCAGATCCGCGGCGTTTCGGCGAACCAGGCGCCGACCGCGGCGCCAGCGACCCTCGTCAACTCCGGAGCGACAGCGACGCGCGTCGTGGCCGAAGGCCGGCTGACGACCTACCCCGGCGCGGAGGTGCTCGTCGGCAGCGAGGTCGCCGGCACGATCGTGAGCCTGCCGGTGGCCGAGAAGCAGCGCCTGCGCAAAGGGGAGCTCGTCGCCCTCTTGCGCGCCGACGACCTCGCCGCCCAGCTCGCCGAGGCGCGGGCGCGGGTGGTCGAATGCGAGGCCGAGATCCGTCTCGCCGAAGCGGAGCGCGACCGCGCCGAGAGCCTCTACGCGCAGAAGGTCGATACGGCTTCGCGGCGCGACAAGGCGGTGCGCGACCTCGAGGTCTCGAACGCCCGCCGCACGACTGCCCTCGCCGCCGTTACCCGGCTCGAAGCCGAGATCGCCAAGCGACGCATCGTCGCGCCGATCGATGGCGTAGTCATCGTCCGGCACGTCGACTCGGGAGAGGCGATCGAAGCCCGTGCCGGCATCGTGACGATCGCCGACCTCGCGCAGGTGCGCATCGAGGCCGAGGTGGACGAGTTCGACGCCGGCAAGCTGGTGGTGGGATCGGCGGTGGCGATCGCCGCCGAGGGCTACGACGGCCGCCGCTGGCGCGGCACGGTGGAGGAGATCCCCGACAGCGTCCAGGGCCGCCGGTTGAAGCCGCAGGACCCGGGAAAGCC
>JAGOCP010000083.1 GCA_017998715.1 Thermoanaerobaculia bacterium
GCGATAGGAGTAAATGGGCTTGCCGACCTGCTTCGGAATGAAGTAGTACATGATGCCGCGGAAGCCGGCAGTGAGGAAGAAGCCGACCGCGTTGTGGACGTACCACCACTGCACCATGGCGTCCTGGACTCCGGCGTAGGCCGAGTAGGACTTCAACCAGCCGGCCGGCAGTGCCAGGCTGTTGACGATGTGGAGCATCGCCACCGCCAGGATGAAGGCCATGAAGAACCAGTTGGCGACGTAGATGTGCTTGACCCGGCGCTTGGCGATGGTGCCGATGAAGACGATCGCGTAGGCCACCCAGACCACGGCGATCAGGATGTCGATCGGCCATTCGAGCTCGGCGTACTCCTTGCTCGTCGTGATTCCCAACGGCAGAGAGACCGCCGCAGAGAGGATCACCAGCTGCCAGCCCCAGAAGGTGAAGGCGGCGAGCTTGCCGGCGAACAGCCGCACCTGGCAGGTGCGCTGGACGATGTAGTACGACGTCGCGAAGAGTGCGCAGCCGCCGAAGGCGAAGATCACCGCGTTGGTGTGCAGGGGCCGCAGGCGGCCGAAGCTGATCCACTGCAGATCGAAGTTGAGCGCCGGCCAGACCAGCTCGGCGGCGATCCACAGGCCGACGAGCATGCCGACGACCCCCCAGACCACCGACATGACGGCGAACTGCCGCACGACCTTCACATTGTAGGTATCTTCTTCGGCCATTCCCTCTCCCTTCGCCTGCGATCGGATGAGTACTTCTTTGGCAAAACTCTAACGAGGAGTCGCGTGAGACTGGCTACCCGGACGGGTGGTGACCGAGGCGGCAAGCTGGGGGTGCGGGAGCGGATAGCATTCGCGGCGTGACGGAGTGCTTCCACTGTGGCCTGCCGGTGCCCGACTCTGCGGGCGCCGGATCCTGGAGCGTCGAGCTGGATGGCGCCGTGCGTCCGCTGTGCTGCGCCGGCTGCGAAGCGGTGGCGCGGGCGATCGTCGCCGCTGGCGCCGCCGACTACTACCGCCTGCGCACGGAGCTGCCGCCACAGGGCCGCGAGCTCGTGCCCTCCTTCCTCGATCAGCTCGCGGCCTACGACCATCCGGCGGTGCAACGCACGATGGTCCGCGATGCCGGCGATCTCAAGGAGGCGGCGCTGTTGCTCGAGGACCTGACCTGCGCCGCCTGCGTCTGGCTGGCGGAGAAGAGCGTCGGCGCGCGCGCCGGGGTGCACGAGTTCTCGATCAACTACGCCACCCGCCGGGCGCTGGTGCGCTGGGATCCGGCGGTCACGACGCTGTCGCAGGTGCTCGGCGCCGTCGCTGCGATCGGCTTCACCGCCCACCCTTACGATCGCGAGCGCGCCCAGGAGGTCCTGGCGCGCGAGCGCCGCGACCGCCTGTTGCGCTTCCTCGTCGCCGGAGCGCTCGGCATGCAGGTCATGACGCTCGCGGTGGCGCTCTACGCCGGCGCCTTCTCCGGCATGGAGGAGGAGTTCCGCAAGTTCTTCCGCTGGACGAGCCTCCTGCTCACGGCGCCGGTGCTGCTCTATTCGGCGCGGCCGTTCTTCGCCGGTGCCGCGCGCGATCTGGCGCACTCCCGTGTCGGCATGGACGTACCGGTCGCGCTCGGCCTGACGCTCGCCTACTTCGGTTCGGTCTGGGCGACGATCGCCGATCGCGGCGAGGTCTACTTCGATTCGGTCGTGATGTTCGTCTTCCTGTTGCTGGGCGCCCGTGTCCTCGAGCTCGTCGCGCGCGAGCGCGCGGTGCGCGAGCAGGAGTCGGTCGTGCGCAGCGTGCCGGCGACCGCCCGCCGGCTGGACGGTACTGGAGCCAATGGCTCCGAGTCGATCGTCGCCACCGTCGAGCTCGCGGTCGGCGACCGGGTGCGGATTCTGCCCGGCGAGAGCGTGCCGGCCGACGGCGTGATCGAGGAGGGTCTGTCGTCGCTCGACGAGGCGCTGCTCACCGGCGAGAGCGTGCCGGTGGCGCGCGCCGCAGGGGAGCGGGTGATCGGTGGGGCGGTGAACGTCGAGAGTCCGCTCGTCGTGCGGGTCACCGCGGTCGGCGAGGGGACCGTCCTCTCGGCCCTGCTCGGCCTCGTCGAGCAGGCGCTTGCCGCCAAGCCCGAGATCTCGCGCGTCGCCGATCGCACTGCGCAGTGGTTCGTGCGCCGGATCCTGGTGCTCGCGGCGGTCGTCGGTCTCTATTGGGCCTGGGCCGATCCGGAGAAGCTCCTGCCGACGGTCATCGCGGTGCTCGTGGTCTCTTGCCCGTGTGCCCTGTCGCTCGCCACACCGGTGGCGCTTGCCGCGGCGAGCGGCGCGCTGGCGCGACGGGGGCTCCTCGCCACCCGCGGCCACGCCATCGAGACCCTCGGCCGCGCCGACCTCTTCGTCTTCGACAAGACCGGCACCCTGACGACCGGCAAGTTGCGGGTCGACGGGGTCGAGCCGCAGCCGGGGTGGAGCGCCGGTGAGATTCTCGCGACCGCCGCCGCGCTCGAACGGGGCTCCGAGCATCCGATTGCTGCGGCAATCTCGCGCGCGGCGGCCGAGGTCGCTTCGCCCGGCGCGCCCGGTGGCGGGACAGGGCTCGCCGACCTGCGCAACATTCCTGGACGCGGCATGACGGCGACCCTGGCCGGCGAGCGGATCGCCCTCGGCTCGCCGGGCTTCGTCAGCGAGCAGCTCGGGCTCGCCCTGCCGGAGGCGGTCGTCGCCCTGGCGGCGCGCGAGCGCACCCTGGTCGTGCTCGCCGGCGAATCGGCGGTGCGCGGCGCGATTCTCCTCGACGACTCGTTGCGTACGACGAGCCCGGCTCTGGTCGCCGGACTGCGCCGCGTCGGCAAACGGGTGTTGCTCCTCTCCGGCGACGAGCCCGGCGCGGTGCGGCGGATCGCCGCTGCCGCCGGCATCGACGAATGGGAAGGGGGAGCGTCGCCCGAGCGCAAGGTGGCGCGGGTGCGCGAGCTCGGCGAGCAGGGGGCCGTGGTGGCGATGATCGGCGATGGGGTGAACGATGCCGCCGCTCTCGCTGCGGCGCCGGTCTCGGTGGCGATGGGGAGCGGCGCCTACCTCGCAGCGCGCGCCGCCGACGCCGTGCTGCTGTCGAACCGGCCCGAAGACCTGGGCTTCGCTGTGCGCCACGCCGCGCTCGCCATCGCGCGGGTGAAGCAGAACTTCGCTCTCGCCTTCGGCTACAACCTGATCGTCATCCCGCTCGCCGCGATGGGGCGCATCCCACCGTGGGCGGCCGCCATCGGCATGTCGGCGAGCTCGGCGATGGTGGTTCTGAACGCCCTGCGACTGCGCCGCGATCCAGGCGGTCCGGCGAAGGCAGTCGATCCGCCGGTCGGGGCGCGGCGGGCAGCGAGACGGAGTCTGGAGAGGGCGGCCTGATGGAATCGGTCTTCCTGCTCGTGCCACTCGCCGCCGTGCTCGCCCTGGGGACGGTCGCGGCGCTCTTCTGGGCCGTGCGCTCCGGCCAGTTCGAGGACCTTGAAGGGCCTGCCCACCGCATTCTCATGGACGACGACTCCCCGCCGTCTTCCGACGAGGGCCCAACTCGACCGAACGCCGACCCCTGACGAAAGTTAGGGGTCCCCTGCGACTTTCTGCATGGTCCTCCGGTAGGGGCCCTTGCTAGCCTGCCGCGCGTGAACCTGTTCCAGGCGCCCTGCGGGGCTGTCTCACTCTCCGGACCCCTCTCGAAAGGAAGATCCATGCGCCAACGTACAGCCCTCCTGCTCGCTTTCGCTGCCTTCGCTTTGCCCGGCCTGGTGCAGGCGGCCAACCACAACGTCAGTGTGGGACCGGGAAACAACTTCTCGCCGGCGAACGTCAGCATCTCAGTGGGCGACACCGTCATCTGGACGCGCCTCGGCGGAACCCACAACGTGCGCGCCGACGATGACTCGTTCGGCAACGCGGCGAGCAGCTCCTGGACGACCTTTAGCCACACCTTCAGCGGCGCCGGCTCGTTCGAGTACTACTGCGAGGTCCACAGCGCGGCGAACAGCAATGCGATGAACGGCACCGTCGTCGTCACCGGAGGCGGCGGCAACGCCGGCACGCTGCAGTTCAGCACCGCCAGCACTTCGGTCAACGAGAACGCCGGTACCAGGGTGATCACAGTCACGCGCACCGGCGGCGACAACGGTCCGGTGTCGGTGAACTACGAGACGGTGAACGGCAGCGCCACCTTCGCCAACGACTACACCCAGACCAACGGCACGCTCAACTGGGCCGACAACGACGACAACAACAAGACGTTCGCCGTGCCGATCACCAACGACAGCGTCGAGGAGCCGGCGCAGAGCTTCGTCGTGCGGCTGACGAGCCCCGGCGGCGGCGCGACCCTGGGTGGCAACGACGAGATCACCGTGACGATCAACGACGACGACACCCCGACCGGTGGCCCGGGCAGCATTCGCTTCACCAGCGCGACGGCGACCGTCAGCGAAGGCCAGGCGAGCGTCACGCTGACCGCCGAGCGCACCGGCGGCTCGACCGGCCCGGTTTCGGCGCTGGTCAACACGGCCAACGGCTCGGCCGCTGCTGGCTTCGACTACCAGGCGATCTCGAACGGCATCCTCTCCTGGGGCAACGGCGACACCGCCAACAAGACGATCGACGTCCTGCTGCTCGACGACGCGGTCGAGGAGCCGAGCGAGACCTTCACCGCCACGCTCTCGGCACCCACCGGCGGCGCTTCGATCGGCAACATTCCGACTTCGACGGTAACGATCTCCGACGACGACATCACCTGCGCGCCGTGCGTCGCCGACGCCAACACGCTCTGCCTGGCCGGCGGCTCGGGCGATCCCAATCGCTTCCGGGTGCGCGTCACTTGGACCGACTTCGCCGGCGCAAGCGGCCCCGGCAAGGCGGTGCCGTTCACGCCGGACTCCGGCTTCTTCTACTTCTTCACCAACCCGAACAACCTGGAGCTGCTGGTCAAGATGGTGCGCGGCTGCGGCACCTCGCTCAACGCCTACTGGTTCTTCTACGCCGCGGCGAGCAACGTCGGGCTCGACTACGAAGTTCTCGACACCACCCGTTGCGTGACCAAGACCTACCACAACGACGTCGGCAACTTCGCTTCGTTCGGCGACATCAACGCCCTCGCGACCTGTCCGTGATCCACGCAGCCAGAGCTCTCCGAACCGGCGGCCGCAGCCTGGCCGCCGGCCTTTTTCTCCTGATCTCCGCCGTCACTCCTGCGGTGGCCTTGCCCGGCTTCACCGAAGAGCTCGACGCCACCCGTACCGAAGCCTGGGCGATGCGCTGGTTCGCCGCCGTGGCGACGCCGACGATGTTCGGCGTCGCTTCCGAGACCGAGCCGTGGAGCTTCGACCTGGCGCTCGAGGGC
Organism: Thermoanaerobaculia bacterium; assembly: GCA_017998715.1. Lineage (GTDB taxonomy): Bacteria > Acidobacteriota > Thermoanaerobaculia > Multivoradales > JAGPDF01 > JAGPDF01. Next base: position 5,353 of record JAGOCP010000083.1, read on the forward strand.
GGCTCGATTCCGTCGCTCTCCGAGGACGAGCGCCGGGTCGGCTTCAACGGCACCAAGGTCGAGGATCTGAACCGCGCGCCGCTCTTCGGGAGGCCGGTCGTCCGCCTCGGTCTGCCGGGCGACTTCACGCTCTCCGCCGGCTGGGTGCCGCCGATCGACTTCGACGGCGTCACCCCCAACCTGCTCTCGATCGCTCTCGCGCGGCCGCTGTGGACGGGGGAGCGCGGGCGGCTGGGCGCGCAGCTCTTCTACCTCGACGGCAAGATCGAGGGCGACATCAGCTGTCCGCAGGACGAAGTCGATGCCGGCGACGATCCGGTGGGTAACCCCTTCGGCTGCGAAGAGGCCTCGAACGACACCATGTCGATCACCTCGTGGGGGCTCGAGCTGGGCTACGCCTGGCAAGCGACTCCGACGGTCGATCTCTTCGTGACCGGCCTCTGGCAGCAACTCGACAGCGAATTCCAGGTGCGCGCGACCTACAGCGGCTTCGTCGACCGCAACCGCCTGGTCTACGACGGCGACGACCTCGCCTGGACGGCGGGGGCCGGCTGGCAGGCGACCGAGAAGCTCCGCCTCGCCGGCGAGCTCTTCTACTCCCCCCTCGACGTCGTCCGCGACCCGACCGGCCAGGGCCCGAGCGAGAACGACCCGCTGTTCAATTTCCGATTGATGGGGACGTACAGGCTGCGCTGAGCGGCTTGGTATTTGTGCCGGGCGGATTTTTCGCTCGGGGTCCTGTCCGGCCCGATTCCCATGGGTGCTCACCCAAGGGTGCAAGCGCTGAAGAAGCGCTCCGCGCCCATGGGAGCCCTCGGTCCGGCCACCCCTCGTCGATACAGTCTCGAGAGAAGCGCTTTGGCCGCGTTCGGCAGGGGCGCTCTGGCGCTCGGGATCTAGAGTGGGCGACCACGCCTCAAATAGGAGCCCACTCTAGATCCCGAGTGCCGGAGTGACCCGCCCAGCGCCGCATCCACAACGGATCTGCTAGTTTCCCCACGCCCCGGCCGGGCAACCTTGGCACCGGCTGGCCGTACCAAGCCGAACAACACCCCTTCCGTCCGGAGATCCGCACGATGACGCTTCGCGCCCGCCTTTCGATCGCAGTCTTTTCCCTGACCGTGCTCTTCGCTACTTCGGGCGAAGCACGCGCCGATGACGGCCACGCGCACGGGCCCGTCCTCACCGCGCGCAATCCCTATCCGCGCGAAGTTGCCGACACCGTCGCAGCGGAGACGAACAAGGAGGCGAAGGGCGACGAGAAGGCCGACGACAAGAACGACGACAAGCCGAAGTGGGACGTCAACAACCCGCCCGGTCCGCACCACGACGTGGCGATCGACACCGACGAGGGGACCTGGATGACGGTCGACATCTCCCCCGACGGCAAAGAGATTGTTTTCGACCTGCTCGGCGACATCTACACGATGCCCGCCGCCGGCGGCGACGCCAAGGCGATCAGCGCCGGTGTGTCGTGGGACATGCAACCGCGCTTCTCGCCCGACGGGCAGTGGATCGCCTTCACCAGCGACCGCGCCGGCGGCGACAACATCTGGATCATGAAGCGCGACGGCTCGGAGCCGAAGCAGGTGTCGAAGGAGAGCTTCCGCCTGGTCAACAGCCCCGCCTGGAGCCCTGACGGCGAGTGGATCGCCGGCCACAAGCACTTCACCGCCGAGCGCTCGCTCGGCAGCGGCGAAATCTGGCTCTGGCACCGGACCGGCGGCGACGGCCTGCAGATGACCGAGAAGCCGAACGACCAGAAGGACGTCGGCGAGCCGGCCTTCTCGCCCGACGGCCGCTACATCTACTTCAGTCAGGACACGACGCCGGGCAAGACCTTCGCCTACAACAAGGACTCGAACGACCAGATCTACGTCATCCGCCGCCTCGACCGCGAGACCGGCAAGATCCTCGACTTCGTCGACGGCCCCGGCGGCGCGATCCGTCCGACGCCATCGCCCGACGGCAAGCGTCTCGCCTACGTCCGCCGCGTGCGCTTCCAGTCGGTGCTCTTCATCCAGGACCTGGCCTCAGGGCGCGAGCAGCAGGTCTATGCCCATCTCGACCGCGACATGCAGGAGACCTGGGCCATCCACGGCGTCTATCCGGCGATGGGCTGGACCAAGGACTCGAGCGCGCTGGTCTTCTGGGCCGGCGGCAAGATCCATCGCCTGAGCCTGCCGGCGACGCTGGACGCCTCCGGACAGACGCCGGGCCTGGCAGCGGCCACCGCGGACGCGGTCGTGCCGTTCCGCGTGCGCGACAAGCGCCAGGTCACCGAAGCGCTGCGCTTCCCGGTCGAGGTCGCGCCGGAGACCTTTCCGCTCAAGATGATCCGTTTCGCGCAGACCTCGCCGGACGGCAAGCGTGTCGCCTTCCAGGCGATGGGCGATGTATGGGTGAAGGATCTCCCCGACGGCAGACCGGAGCCGCTGACGCCGGAGCGCGATCGTTTCGAGTACTTCCCCTCCTGGTCGCGCGACGGCAAGTGGATCGTCTACACGACCTTCGACGACGGGATGTACGGCAGCGTCTGCATCGCGCCGGCAGCCGGCGGCGCAGGCCGGGTGATCACCACCGAGCCTGGCCACTACTTCGATCCCGTGTTCACGCCCGACGGCAAGTCGGTCGTCTACCGCAAGGGGACGGGTAACTACCTGCGCGGTCAGGCGTGGAGTCGTGACGCCGGGATCTACATCGTACCCAGCGCCGGCGGCACGCCGGCGCTCGTCACCGACGACGGGACGCAGCCGCAGTTCGGTGCGACGGGGGAGCGCGTCTACCTGATGCGTTCCGGCGACGAAGACAAGCGCTCGCTGGTTTCGCTCACCCTCGCCGGCGCTGATCTCCGCACCCACGCGACTTCGGAGGCGGCGACCGAGTTCCGGCTCTCGCCGGACGGCAACTGGCTCGCCTTCACCGAGCGTTGGAACGTCTTCGTCACGCCTTTCGTTGCCACCGGCAAGGCGATCGAGATCGGCCCCAAGGCGAGCGCGATTCCGCTCGCGCGGGCGTCGAAGGACGCCGGCGAGGCCCTGCACTGGTCGGGGGACTCGAGGAGCCTCCACTGGTCGCTGGGACCGGAGCTCTATACCCGCGAAATGAAGGATGCCTTCGCCTTTCTCGCCGGGGCGCCGGAGAAGCTCCCCGACCCGCCGGCAGCGGGTGTGAAGCTCGGCTTCAACGTTCTCTACGCCAAGCCCTCCGGGCGGATGGCGCTGGTTGGTGGGCGCATCGTGACCATGCGACACGACGCGATCGACGAAGTGATCGAGGACGGCGTCGTGCTCGTCGAGGCCAACCGCATCGTCGCCGTCGGTCCGCGCAGCGGCGCCGGCGCGCCGGTCGTGCCGGCCGATGCGAAGGTCGTCGACGTCACCGGCAAGACGATCCTTCCGGGCCTGGTCGACGTTCACTGGCACGGCTCGCAGGGGAGCGACAAGCTGATCCCCGAGCAGAGCTGGGTCAACCTCGCCAGCCTCGCCTATGGCGTCACGACGGTCCACGACCCGTCGAACGATACGAACGAGATCTTCGCCGCCGCCGAGCTGCAGAAGGCCGGCGCCGTCGTCGCGCCGCGGATCTTCTCGACCGGCACGATCCTCTACGGCGCCAAAGGAGACTTCAAGGCCGAGATCGACTCGGAGGAGGACGCGCTGTCGAACCTCCGCCGGCTGCAGGCGGCTGGAGCCTTCTCGGTGAAGAGCTACAACCAGCCACGGCGCGAGCAGCGCCAGCAGGTCATCGCCGCCGGCCGTGCGCTCGGCATGATGGTCGTGCCCGAGGGCGGCTCGCTCCTGGCGCAGAACCTCACCCAGGTGATCGACGGCCATACCGGCGTCGAGCACTCACTGCCGGTCGGGGCGATCTACAAGGACGTTACGCAGCTCTGGGCAGGGACGAAGGTCGGCTATACGCCGACGCTCGGCGTGGCCTACGGCGGCCTGATGGGCGAGGAGTACTGGTACGCCCACACGGACGTCTGGGCGGAGCAGCCGCTCGCTTCCCTGGTGCCGCGACAGATCCTCGATCCGCGCTCGCGCCGTCGGGCGACGGCGCCCGAGGGCGAATGGAATCACCTGCTGGCGGCGAAGAACGCCGCCGACCTGCGCAACGCTGGCGTCTCGGTGCAGCTCGGCGCGCACGGCCAGCGCGAAGGGCTGGCGGCGCACTGGGAGCTGTGGATGCTCGTCCAGGGCGGAATGACCCCGCACCAGGCGCTCGAGGCCGGGACGATCGCCGGTGCGAGATACGTGGGTCTCGACAAGGACATCGGGTCGATCGAGGCCGGCAAGCTCGCCGACCTCGTCGTCCTCGACGCCAATCCGCTCGACGACATCCGGCAGTCGACGAAGCTGCGCTACGTCCTCGCCAACGGTCGCCTCTACGACTCGGCGACGATGAACGAGATCGCGCCGGATGCCAAGCTCCGGGCGCCTTTCTGGTGGGAGTGAGCGCGGCGTCGGAGGTCGCGCTGCTCCGGCACTCGGGATCCAGAGTGGGCTCCTATTTGAAGCGTGGTCGCCCACTCTGGATCCCGAGCGCCCTCGCGTCGCGGTGAACCATCGCTGAAGGCAGCTACTTTCACCAACCTACCGACCCGTTTTCTCTGCAACTCGACAGCTGTCGAGTTGCGATCCACTCCTGCAGCTCGACAGCCGTCGAGTTGCGATCTACTCCTGCAACTCGACAGCCGTCGAGTTGCTCTAATCACTGCGGATTTTCGCCGACCATCCCCAGCAGCAGCCGATCGCCGCACGGCACGAGATAGTAGTAGTTGATGAACTTCGCGCCGGCGGAGTTGGCACCCTCGGCGCGCACATAACCTTCGCCCGGGTGCATCTCGGTCTCCTCGGCCTCCTTCGGCATCTCCGGCGAGAGGAAGTGCAGGGCGTGCTGTTCGAGATCGGCGTCGATCCCGGCGAGACCGCGGATCGCGGCGATCTGCTCGGCGGAAAAGCCCTGGGCCGCGAGCCAGCCCTTCAAGTCCTTGGCGAGCGCGGCGGAGCGGATCTTCGCAAAAGTGGCGCTGACGGCAGCCGCGTCCGGAGCCGGCATGTCCGGTTTGGACAGGCCGCCGTCCATGCGTTCGATCTCGCTGACTTCGGGCACGGCCGGCTTGCGTACCGGCAGGTCGAACTCGAAGCTGCCGTAGTAACGGTTCGTCACCTTGCCGGCGATACGCCCCTCGGCGACGTCGCGGCGGGCGAACTTCCAGTCGTGACTCCCGACATCCTCCGAGCGGCTCGTTCCGTCGTATTGCGTACCGGCGCCGTAGTAGCGCGACTTGCCTTTGGCGTCGAGATTCACCGCGTTCCAGCGGGCGTTGCGCAGGACCGAGAGGGCGCGCGCCTCGGCCATCGGGCAGGTGGTGCCCAGAACCGGCGAGGCGATCAGCTTGTCGGTGACATAGATCGCGGTCTCACCGGCGCGGGTCGGCCCCCAGGCCAACCCGTCGACGAGGTCGAACTCACCGGAGTTGCCTTCCTTGTAGTGCCCCGAGACGGGGGCGGGGTAGGTGTAGGGCTGCGGCTTCGCTTCGGCCGCGGGCACCGGAGCCGTCCCTTCGGCGCCTTTCGTCGCCGGGCCGGCATCACCCTTGCCGCAGGCGAGGGCCCCCAACAGAGTCAGCGTAGACAGCAGACGGCCCCCGGCGCACACCTGGCTCATAGTGGATCTCCTCACCAGAGCCTAACGTCATGCCAGCCGGATTGGGGACACACAAATGGGACACTCGCCAGCGAGTGTCCCATTTGTGTGTCCCCGGTTCCTCAAGGGTGGGGTGCGTGCCCGGCGCCCGCCCCCTCTTCCTCCATCGGCGGGAAGAGCTTGACCAGCGCCCAGAGGATGAAGACCGGCAGGGCCATCACGATGAGCGCCGGCAGCAGCCCCTCGCGGGTGGCGAAACCCATCTTGTAGGTGGTGTAGCCGAGGAAGCTCTTCGAGAACAGCTGGCCGCCGATGACGACGTTCCAGCGCATGGCGAAGATGCCGACCATGGTGAGCGCGGCGGCGAGGACGTACATCCGCTGGCGCACGGCGATGGTGATCTTGCGCACTTGCGTGAGGCCGAGAAGAGTCAGGGGAACGAGAGTTCCGATGAAGATCTGCAGGAGGACGTGCGAGCCCCAGAGGCGCGTCTTGACCATGAAGTCGAGCGACTGGAACGACTCGTCGGAGACGTAGATGCGATGGATCAGGTCGAGCATCTCGAGCGAGAAGTCGACGATGAAGGCGTAGTAGAGGTACTTCGCCATCGTGTCGAGACAAGGGACGTCGATCGGGATCTTCTGCGACTTGCAGTAGATGATGTAGATCAGCAGCACCGCCGCGATGCCGGAGACGATCGCCGAGAAGAGGAAGACGATCGGCATGAGCGGCGTCGACCACCAGGGGTTGGCCTTGATCGAGCCGAAGATGAAGCCGACGTAGCCGTGGAGAAGGAAGGCCGACGGAATGCCGACCACGGTGATGAACCGCCCGACCCGGTCGTCGATCTCGAGCGAACGGGGTGAGAGATTCGTCGAGCCCAGCGTCAGGGCGCGGTAGAAGAGGCGCAGGAGGCCCTTTTCCGAGGCGGCGCGGTGCACGATGAGCGGCCGGAACTCGAGCCAGATTTCGATCACCAGCACCGCCAGCAGATACCAGAGGTAGACGAAGCCGAACATCGCCATCGCCGAGGTCGTATGCGGCGTGGTGAACATCTGGAAGGAGCGCTCGGGATGGCCGAGGTGGAGCTGCAGCGGCAGCGGCGCGACGAGCATGAACGCCAGCGCAGTCAGCAGCGCCAGGCGATAGGTCGGCTTCACCGCTTCCACCTTGAACACCCGCTGCAGCGAGGCCAGGATGAAGGCGCCGGCGACGAGGCCGGTGATGAACGGATAGAGCACGATGAGGATGCTCCACTGGAGCTCCATCTCGTTCGGATACATGAAACCTTCGACACCGGGGAGGGAGTGCACGGTCGGCTCGCTTTCAGCGCACCGCGGCGTCGAGGCCGTTGTAGTAGGCCTTCGAGCCGGTGGCGAGGTTCGGTTTGAGCACCTGCACCTTGTGGGTGCGCAGCAGCTCGTGGATCGGATCGGCGGGATTCCGCAGGTCACCCAGCAGGCGCGCCGTGGTCGGGCAGACCTCGCAGCAGGCGGTGGTCAGGCCCTTGGTGATCCGGTGGTAGCACAGGGTGCATTTGTCCACCGTGTTGG
>JAGOCP010000084.1 GCA_017998715.1 Thermoanaerobaculia bacterium
AGATCCCGGCGGCGAGCGCGACCTGGGTGGTGCCCGCCGGGAGCTACCTCGCGCCGAGGGCGCTCGAGCTCGACCGGCCCTCGGAGTGGAAGAGTCCGGCCCGCCGGGCCGACTACCTCGTCGTGGCGCATCCGCGCCTCGCCGGTGCCGTGGCGCCTCTCGTCGCTCTTCGTCGCAACCAGGGCCTTGTCGTGGCCGAGATCGACATCCGCGACATCTACGACGAGTGGAGCGCCGGGGTGACCGACCCGCGCGCCCTGCGCGACTTCGTCGACTACGCCTTCCACAACTGGCAGCGGCCCGCCCCCCGATTCCTTCTTCTGGTCGGTGACGCGAGCTGGGACGGCAAGAACGAGCGGCCGGTGGGAGCCTCTCCCGACTGGGCCTTCAGGCTCACCGACCGTGCCGAGTTCATCCAGAACGGCAGCACACCGTATGCCTCCGACGAGCTCGCGGCGTCGCGCAACCTGATTCCGACTTGGGGTTACGGCAGTTCCGAAGGGCATGCCGCGGGCGACAATGCCTTCGTCGCCATCGACGGCGACGACGAGCTGCCGGATCTCGCTGTCGGACGCTTCCCGGTGATCACGCCGGGCGAGGTCGAAGCGATCGTCGCCAAGATCGTTGCCTATGAGACTGCGCCCGTGCCCGGCGACTGGCACTCGCGAATTCTCTGGGTGACCAACGAGGAGAGCTACACCCAACGCAGCAGCGACATCCTCTCCACCGAGCTCGCGCCGCGCGGCTTCGCGGCGCGCAAGGTCTATCCCGTGCCGGTCATTCCGCCGACCGGGGACGACCAGGTCGCGCTGCGCGAGGCTTTCGACGAGGGGGCGCTCATCGTGCACTTCTTCGGTCACGGCGGGCGTTACATCTGGCGCACGGCGGCCCCGGACCTTGCTTCGCAGCGCGATCTCTTCGACCTCTCGGACGTCGAGGCGCTGGCGCCCAACGGCATGCTGCCGCTGGTGCTCAGCATGACCTGCTACTCGGCGCCGTTCGACCATCCGACGGCGGATTCGATCGGTGAGAAGCTCCTGCGCGAGCCCGGGAAAGGCGCCGTGGCGGTTTTCGCGGCGTCGTGGCGCAACGGACCGCGGGAGGAGTGGAGCCGCGCTCTGTTCGAAGAGCTGCTGCGGGGCGACACGGTGGGCGAGGCCATCGCGCGTGTCAAGCGACGGTCGTCGCATCCGGACCTGATTCGCCAGTACAACCTGCTCGGCGATCCGGCGTTGCGCCTGGCGCTGCCCTCGCCTCTCGCCTCGCCGGCCGCCGCTGCCGCCGATGTCCCCGCCTCCGCTCCCTAGCTCGCGCCCGCGCGCTCCCGCCGGAAGCCGCCGCGTGCGCCTGCCGGGTTCCCTGTTCACGCTCGGTGGACTCGTGCTGCTCACCGCGCTGCTGCATCTCGGGATGGCGCGCCTGCAGGGGCCGTTCGCGGCACCGGTGGAACGACCGCTCTCCGGGGACGAAAAACGCTACGTCGAAGTGGCGACCGCCTGGGCGGCGGGGGAGCCGGCGGAGCTCGATCCGCTCTGGCCGCCCGGCTATCCGGCGGCGGTCGCGCTGGTCCTGGGTTGCGGCGGCAAGCTCTCGTGGATGATCGGCCTGCAGATCGCGGCGCTTCTCGTCGCCGGCGTCGTTCTCGGGCGCATCGCGTTCGAGCTGGGCGCCTCCCGCGGTGTTTCGGCGCTCGCTGCGGCGCTCCTCGTCATCGACCCGGAGGTGGCCGGCTTCGCCTGGCTCTACCGCCCCGAAGCGCTGCATCTGGCTCTCTTCCTGCTCGCGCTTCTGCTCGTCCTGCGCGCCTCGCGGGCGACGGAGGAGCGGGCCCGGCGGGTGCCGCTGATCCTGCTCGGCCTCGTGCTGGGCGCGGCCATCGCGCTGAAGAGCCTTCTGCTGCCGTTCCTGCCGCTGCTCCTGCTTCCGGTGCTGCGGGCACCGGGGTGGACGCAGCGACTGGCGCGCTCCGGGCTCGTTGCGATTCCTCTGCTCGTCGTGCTCGCGCCAGTAGCCGTTTTTCAACACGCCGCCAGCGGATCGTGGACGGTGGGCGGCAGTGCGCGCTTCAATCTCTGGGTGGGCCTCACGGATCGCTCGTCGCGCAGTCTGGCGGAGGACCGCACCTGGGAAGAGTACCTGCGCTATCGCGCGAGCGGAGCCAGCTTTGCCGAGCGCCAGACGGCGCTCGGCCGACAACTGCGCGACCTCGTCCAGGCGCGCGGTCTGCCGGCGGTCATGGCGGCGCAGTTTCCGCGCCAGTATTTCCGGCTGTTCGACCGCGAGTCGTACTTCAGCGCCGCGCTCCCGCCGCTCGGTCGCCGGTACCTGGCCGGCGAGGGCTACCGCGCCGCGCCGCCGCGGCTCGCCCGCCTGTTCGCCCTCGGCGAAGTCGTGCTCTACGTGGCGATCCTCTGCTGCGCGCCGTTCGGGCTGATCCGCCTGGTGCGAGAGCGGCGGCCGGGCGCGTCGATGATCGCCGCCCTGCTCGCCGGCCAGCTGCTTCTGTTCTGGTTCGTGCACGTCAAGGCGCGCTATCGGCTGACGCTGCTGCCGTTGCTCTTGCTCGGGGTAGCGTGGACGGTCGAGACCGTGCGGCGGCGGCGGGCGGAGGGACTACCGATCCCGGCCGCCGACCTCGCGCTCGGCGCCGCGGGGGCCGGGCTGCTGCTCTACTTCGCCTTCGGCGCCGGTTGAAAAAGCGCCTTCGGCGACGGTCGACCAAGCGCCTTCGGCGACGGTTGGTATAGCGCCTCTGGCGCTGTTGAAATCAGCGCGCGGCGGCAGCCGCGGCTTTGACCTCGCCCGGTCGGAAGCCGAGATCAGGTGCGAAAGTCGGATTCGCCGCCCAGGCGAGGAGCTCCGTCGTGGTCGCCTTGAAGCTCAGGTGCTCTTGAGCGAATCGGCAGGCCCTTTGCGCCATCGCGGCGACCTCCTGCGGGTGGTCGGCCGCCCAGCAGAGCCGGTCGGCCAGGGTCTCGGCATCGCCGACCGGAAACGTCAGGCCGAGGCGATGATTGTCGAGCAGTTCGCCGAGATCGCCGATGTCGTTGTAGGCCACCGCGAGGCCGGAGCTCATCCACTGCACGACACGGTTCTTGCTCCCCAGCATCCCTTCGTAGATCGGCTTCTCCGTCAGGACTCCGAGGTCGGATTCCGCCACGACGGCCGGCAGCTGATCGGCGACCAGCCAGCCGCGCAGATCGAAGCGGTCGGCAAATCGCGATCGCCCGGCGCGCTCGACGAGCTCGCCGTAGGTCGACTCGTCGTGCCCGGGAATCTCGCCGCCGGTGGAAACGAAGCGGATCCGGCTGTTCCTCTCCATCGCCCGCTCGAGGCCCTTGACCAGCGTCCGCACATCGCTCCAGGTGTTGTAGCTGCCGCTCCAGAGGACCTGAAACGTCTCCTCGGCGTGCAGGCGTCGCCGCGCCGGAGGCGCCGGATTCTCTGCGCTCGCCGGCAGCAGGGCGCAGGGCACGACGGCGATGAAGTCGTGACCGATGGTGCGGAAGTTCAGCCGCCCGATCGCCCCGAGCTCGCCCACCGCCGCCCACTTCTGGCGCTCGGAGACGACCGAGCAGCGATCCGCGCAGCCCAGAACCTCCTCGACCAACTTCCAGAAGTAAGGTACGACGTCGGAATGCCCGTCGAGCGCCGACTTGGCCTGCGCCTCGGCCATGACGTGACCGAACTGGTCGGCCCAGAAGGGGACTCCGAGCCGCGCGATGGCCAGGGCATACGAACCGTAGATCGTGGCGCCGATGACGCAGTGCGGTGCGAACTCGGCGATTTGCGAGCGGATGCGCTCGTGATTGACGAACAGGCCCGGTGCGAGGCGCTCGATCCGCACGCGATCGACCGTTTCGATCTCCACCGGCGGCGCCGCATAGGCGTCTTCCAGTGTGACTGCGAGCAGGCGGACGTCGTGCCCCTCCTCCGCGAGCGAGCGCGCGAACTGCCAGGTCCGGATGCCCGGTCCGTAGTTCTTCCGTGTGTTTTCGAAGGGCAGCGGAGCGACCCCGCAGATCAGAATTCGGCTCATTGTGGGGCGTCTCCGGTGCTGCCTGATTCCCAGGGCCGGCCGCGCGTGACGACCTCGGGGAGAGTGATGATCGGGACCGAGCCCGAAGGTTTGAGCAGCTTCCACCACGCGGTGTCGGCGCCGTGGCGAAGTCGTGCGACGAGAATCTTCGGCAGCAGTGCCAGGGCGCCGAGCCAGGCGCGCCGCTGGCGGTCCGCCGTCGCGAGGTCGCCAGCCGCCCGGCGGTGGCGATAGGCCGCGCGCTCGATGCGGAACTGTCCGGGAAGCATGCGGAACAGGCGCCACCAAGGCCAGTGCAGCAGCATGAGAATCCAGCGATTGCGCCAGAAGAGAAACAGCTTGAACTCGGAGGCCGGGCCGGCGGTCGCGGAGACGGCGTGCAGGACCACCGCGTCCGGCACCAGCCAGACCGACTGACCGCGCCGGCGAAAGCGCAGGCAGAGATCGAGATCCTCCATGTAAAAGTCGAAGAGCCGGCTCCAGCCGCCGGCGGCCTCGTAAGCGCTGCGCCGCGCAAGCAGGGCCGAGCCGGTCACCGCCAGGATCTCCTCGCGGCCGGGGAGCGGGAGGTGGCTGGCCAGGGGCAGGCCGATACCTTCGTCCCAGGCCTCGCCGGCGGTGGAGAGGTTGAGTCCGAGGCTGTTCAGGTGATCCGCGGCTCCCCAGATCAGGATGAGCGGGCCGCTGGCCGCGGCGTCCGGATGCTCTTCGAGGACCTCTGCCAGCTTCGCCAGCGTGTCCGGCCGCACGACGGCATCGTTGTTGAGGAAGAAGTAGGCCTCCGCCGCAGGCAGGTGAGTCCGGCTCCAGGCCACTGCGCGGTTGTTGGCCTCGCCGAAACCGAGGGTAACGGGCGACGAGGTGCGATGGATTCGCGCCTCGTCCTGGATCCAGGCGGGCAGAGCCTCGCGGCATTCGTTCTCGAACAGAACCACGTCGATGTCGACCCCTGAGCTGGCGAGTACCGCGCGCAGACAGTGGTCGAGCAGCTCGGAATTGCGATGGTGGATGACGAAGACGCGGATCCGCGGCTGCCCGCCCGCCGCCGGGGGCGCCGGAGACCTGGATGCGGTCATCGCGCGTGCTCGCGATCTCTTCGCAGCAGCTGGGCTTCGAGCTCGACTGCCCAGGTCGCCAGGCGGCGGTTCTCGGCCAGAACGGCTTCCTGCTCCTGCTCGACCTGCTTCGCCCAGCTCGCCAGCCGGTGGTACTCGATCTCCACGCTCGTTGCCCGCTGCTGCGCCTTTTCCGCCCAGAGCTCGAGCTCGCGGTAGGCCGCGATCAGTCCCTGGTGCGTCGCCGCGAGCTGGGTGGCGGAGCGGATCGCTGCCGGCTCGAGGCCCTGCGCGACCGGGGTCGGCCAGAGCTGGCCGAGTGCGGTCGCAAGCGCCGCGGGATTCTCGGCCCCGCCGGAGCGCACGGCGGCGCCGAATTCTGCCTCTTGGGCGAGGTCCGCTTCGAGCTGCGGCGAGACGCCGATCCGCCGGCAGAGCAAGGCGTAGAGCTCGGCCCCCGTCGCGGCCTCTGGAAACCGCGGCCCGAGCATGTCGAGGCAGGCGGCGACGTTGCGCAGGATCCACCACGAAGCGGGAAGGTCGCCGGGCGAGCGCCACTCGAGATCGAAGAAGTGAAACTCCCCGTCGCTCGCGCGGGTGGCGTTGGTGAGCAGTGCATCGAGCGCTTCGCCGGCGATCCACTTGCTGCCCTCTTCCCCGGCCGGGCGAAAGCGCTGCGCGGTGGCAGCGTAGAAGTCGCCGAACTCGCCGAGGAACGCTGCGCTCCGGCCGGCCACGAGATGCGACTGCAGTCGCAGGCGCAGCGGTTCGCCGGGTTCGAGGGCGGTCTTCGCCGGCGGCGTCCAGAGGAATCTGCCGAAGTCGAGCGGCGCCGCGCTGGTCAGCCGGCGCTTGTCGACGACGATGCCCGCCGGGACGAGCTCGAAGATGCTCTCGATCGGCTCCCTCCGACCGGCAGCGAAGTGCCAGCCGACCTCCAGCGCTGGTGGGCGCAGGCGCGGCCAGATCGACGTCCCGGCAGAACCTCCCCGTACCGCCGCAGCGACCAGGAAATGACTGTTGAACTCACTGAAGAGCCCGGCTCGCGCGAGCTCGCGGCCGACCAGCGCCTCGACGAAGAGGTCGAGCCGGGGCCGCAGCGGGTCAGCCGACGGTCTGGCCCAGGCGATGTCGGCGACGAGCTCCGGCGCAGCCGCCACCAGGCGCTCGGAAAGAAGCGCGCCCGAGTCTCCGGATCCGTGCGCGTCGGGAACGGCGCAGAACCACTCCAGAGATTCGAAACCGGCCTGCTCCAACGCCGCGGCAAGCTCGTTCCGGGAGACGAACAGCCGCCGATCGCTTGCCGCCGGCGCTGCTTGCGCAGAGGTGTGGTCGCTCGCGAGAGTCGCGAAGAGCTGGCCTGTCACGGGCTCGGGACAGCCCGACCAGAAGCGCAGGCCGAAGCGATTGGGCAGCGCGATCAGCAGGACGCCGCTGCGGCCGAGGCGGCCTCTGGCGTCGACGAGTCGCTCGTCGAGACCGGCGCCGGTGGAGCCGGCAAAGTCCAGCGCCAGCAGCACGTCGAAACCCTTGGCGTCCCCGGCAGGTGCCTTCGGGGCAGACTCCGACTGCCCGACGGAGAGCCCGTCGAAGCGAAACGGGCGAAGCAGTGAACAACTCGCCAGAGTGCTGGTCGCGTCAGGAGGAGTCATCGGAAGCCGGCCGTAAAAAGTAACACACTGGAGGGCCTTTCGCGGATCTGGGTGGTAGCTTTGCCGGGCCAGAGCGACCTTGGGAGGGGAGGCGAATGCGGGACCGGCTCTACATCGACGGTCAGTGGCAGTCACCGGCGGCGGGCGGGACGTTCGCGGTCGAGAATCCGGCGACCGGGGAGGTCATTCACCAGGCACCTGCTGCGACAGCGGCCGATGTCGATCGAGCGGTTCTCGCTGCCCGGCGTGCGTTCACGGGCTCATGGGGCGCAACGACAGGCGCCGCGAGGGCGGTTCTCCTGCGTGCCTTCGCCGAGCGCATCACCGCTCGCCGCGAGGAGCTCGCGGCGCTCGAGGTGCGAGACAACGGCAAGCCGCTGCCGGAGGCGCTCTGGGACGTCGACGACGCCGCGGGCTGCTTCGCGATGTACGCCGATCTCGCCGTCGAGCTCGACGGGCGGCAGGAGAGCTCGCTCGCGCTCCCCGACAGCCGATTCTCTTCGCAGGTCCGCCTCGAGCCGGTCGGCGTCGCCGGCCAGATCATTCCGTGGAACTACCCGCTCCTCATGGCCGCCTGGAAGGTCGCTCCCGCGCTCGCCGCCGGCGCCACCGTCGTGCTCAAGCCCTCCGAGCTCACTCCGCTCACCGCCCTCGAGCTGGGGGCGATCGCCGACGAGATCGGCCTGCCGGCCGGCGTGCTCAATATCCTCTCCGGGACCGGAGCGGAGGCCGGCGAGCCGCTGACGCAGCACCGCGAGGTGGACAAGCTGGCCTTCACCGGTTCGGTGCCGACCGGCCGGCGGGTGATGATGGCGGCAGCGCAGGAGGTGAAGAACGTCTCGCTCGAGCTCGGCGGCAAGTCGCCGTTCGTCGTCTTCGCCGATGCCGACGTCGAGGCGGCGGTCGAGTGGGTGATGTTCGGCATCTTCTGGAACCAGGGGCAGGTCTGCAGCGCGACCTCGCGGCTCCTGGTCGAAGAGGCGTTGGCGCCACGTCTTCTCGCGCGCCTCGCGGAGGAGGCCGGGAAGATCCCGATCGGCGACGGCTTCGCACCGGGAACGCTCCTCGGGCCGCTGGTCTCGCGCGGCCAGTACGAAAAGGTGGTCGGCTTCATCGACCGCGCGCGCGCCGAAAAGATCCCGCTGTTGACGGGCGGCGGCCGCCCGCCGGGCCTCGAGCGCGGGTACTTCCTCGAACCGACGATCTTCGCCGACGTGCCGGTCGACTCGGAGCTCTGGCGCGAGGAGGTCTTCGGGCCGGTGCTCGCCGTGCGCTCTTTCCGCGGCGAAGACGAGGCGGTGCGGCTCGCCAACGACACGCGATTCGGCCTTGCGGCTGCCGTGATGTCGGCCGACCTCGACCGCTGCCGCCGCGTCGCGCGGCGCTTCCGCGCCGGCATCGTCTGGATCAACTGCTCGCAGCCGACCTTCAGCCAGGCGCCGTGGGGCGGCATGAAGCAGAGCGGCATCGGCCGCGAGCTCGGGCGATGGGGTCTGGAGAACTACCTCGAGGTCAAGCAGGTGACGACCTACGAGTCCTCCGAACCGTGGGGCTGGTATCTGAAGCCCTGATTCCCTAGCCCTTCACTCCGGAGGGCGAGCCGATCGCTGGCGCGCCGGCGGCGCGCAGGCGGCGCTCCATGCGCGGCAGCTCCTGTTCGACGATCTCTTTCCAGGTGCGTTCGACGGCGTCGACGAACGGGCGGGTAGCGGCCAGTCCCTGGCGCGCGTCCGGCGACGGAACCGCATCGGCGCCGTCCACGGCCTCGGCGAGGTTGGCGAGCTGCCCCGCGGCGAAGGCGACACTTTCGCGCTCGCGCGCCCCGAGCCACCAGGCGTTGGCCGGCGAGCCTGCAGGCGGCTTGCCGGCGAGCAGCAGGAGGCGATCGCGCAGCGACCGCAGGTCGGCAGAGAGGTTCGAGCCACTGCGACCCGCGGCGACCCGCGGCAGGAGGGTCGCAAGTCCATCGAGGGTGGTATCGATCGCCTTCCCGACCACCGCCAGGCGAACGCGCTCGCTCTCGATGGCCCGCGCCAGCTCGAACTGGGCGCGATAGTCCTCGGGCGCGAGCGCCAGGCGCGGATCGGGCCGGACCTCGAGCGACTGCTCGAAACGCACTCCGTCCACGATCAGTGCGAGCCGATAGCCCGCGGGTAGCGCCCAGACGCCGTCGGCATAGGGGTCTCCCTTGGCGAGCTCGGCGGGCGCCGGCATGCGGATCGGCCAGTAGAAGCGGTGAAATCCGGCGCTGGTCTCGAGCGTCGACGGGATCTGCTGCCACTCGGGGGCAGAGCCGATCCTGGCGAGGTCGACCGGACTCGGGCGCTCGGCGCTCGAATAGCGCCGCACCAGCCCTCCCTGAGCGTCCCGCACTTCGAGCACGATCGGCTGCGCCGCTGCCCGCTGAAAGTAGTAGTCGATCGCGGCGCCGAACGGGGGATTCTTCGCCGCCGGCTCCTCGGCCGGCGGCGGCGTACCGGTGAAGCCGGCGGCCCGCAGGCGGACGGCCACGGCCGGCTCGAAGAGCCGCGCGCCACCTGCGCCGCGTTCGGCGCCGGCGGCGGTGGCGCCCGGCGCCAGCTGGCGCAGCGGCGAGAGGTTGTCGAGGACCCAGAAGGCGCGGCCGTGCGTCGCGATCACCAGATCGTCGCCCTTCACCTCGAGATCGCGCACCGAGGTCACCGGCAGGCCGGTTTGCAGCGGGCGCCAGCTCTCGCCGTCGTCGAAGGAGATGTAGACGCCGCGTTCGGTGCCGGCGTAGAGCAAGCCGCGGCGGAGCGGGTCTTCGCGCACGCCATTGACGAAGCTGCCGTGGGGAATTCCACCAGAGGCGAGCGCCCATGTCTTGCCGCCGTCTCGCGTGCGAAAGATGTAGGGAGCGAAGTCGTCGAGTCGATGCCGGTCGATGGCGAGGTAGGCGGTCTCGCCGTCATGGTGCGACGGTTCGACGCTGGCCACTTTGGACCAGCCGGTGAGCGTGGGCGGGGTGACATTCTCCCAGTGCGCTCCCTCGTCGCGGGTCCGCCAGACGAGCCCATCGTCGGTCCCGATCCAGATCTCGCCGTCGGCGAGGTACGACGGACCGATGGAGAAGATGACACCGCGGCGCGAGCCGATCTGGAGATGGTGTGCAGCGGTCGTCGGGTCGAGATTCCCGGGCGTCCCCGGATCCTCGCGCGTGAGGTCGGGGCTGAGGGTCTGCCAATGCTCGCCGCCGTCGACGGTGCGGAAGAGACGCTGGTTGGCGAAGTAGAGCGCGCGCGGATCGCGATGCGAGAAAACCAGCGGCAGCGTCCAGACCGAGCGGTAGTGATCGGGAGCCGCAAGCGTCGGATCGACCGAGCGTGTCTGATAGGTGCGCAGGTCGAGCTTGTCGACGCGGCCGCCATAGAGGATCTGCGGGTCGAGCGGATCCGGGGCGATGTTGTCGCTCTCTCCGCCGGCGGTCGACTCGCGGAAATGGGTGAGGTTGATGCCGGCGCGTACCGTCGTGCGGCTGGGGACGCCGGCGGCGCCGGAGTCCTGCTGCGAGCCGTAGACCCAGTAGGGGAACTGGTTGTCGGTCGAGACGGTGTAGAACTGCCCGGTCGGCTGGTTGAGCCAGGAGCTCCACGTCCTCCCGTCGTTCAGGGTGACGATCGCACCCTGGTCGACGCCGAGAATCTGGCGCGCCGGGTCGCTGTCGTCGATCCACATTTCGTGGAAGTCGTCGCCGGTCGGATCGCCCTTCGTCGGCACGAAGCTCTTGCCGCCGTCGCGCGTCTCGAACATCGCCGTGTTCAGGGCGTAGAGGTGGTCGGCGTCGCGCGGATCCACCTTGATGCCGCCGAAGTACCAGCCGCGCCCCCAGATGCGCGGATCGGAGCTCGCGTGCGACCAGTTGAGGCCGCTGTCGTCGGAGCGGTAGAGGCCGCCGTTGGCGCCATCGCCGGTGCCGTCGACGATCGCGTAGACGCGCTGCGGCGCCGTGCGGCCGATGGCGAGTCCGATCCGCCCGGGTGCCGCCGGGAAGCCGTAGCCGGTGAGCGCTTTCCAGTTCTCGCCGCCGTCGACCGACTTCCACAGGCCGGTCCCGGGGCCGGTCGACGGCGGGTAGATGTTCCAGGGTGTGCGCCGCGTCTGCCAGAGCGCGGCGTAGAGCACCTCCGGATTGCCGGGCTCGAAGGCGAGATCGACCGCGCCGGTGTCGGCATCCGGCCCGAGGACCTTGCGCCAATTGTCGCCGCCGTCGCGCGAGACGAAAACACCGCGCTCGGCGTTCGGTCCGTAAGGATGGCCGAGGGCGGCGACGTAGACGCGCTCGGGATCGGTGGGATGGACGAGGATGCGGGCGATCTGTTGGCTGTCGGCGAGGCCGGAGAACGTCCAGCTCCGGCCGCCATCGGTCGACTTGTAGAGGCCTTCACCCTGCGCGATGTCGGAGCGCATGTCGGCCTCGCCGGTGCCGACGTAGAGCACCTTCGGGTTCGACGGCGCCAGCGCGATCGCGCCGATCGACGCGATCGGCTGCTCGTCGAAGATCGGCTTCCAGGTTCGTCCGGCGTCGATCGTCTCCCAGACGCCGCCGTTGACGCTGCCGAAATAGAAGTGCTCGCGCTCGCCAGGCACGCCGGCGACGGCGAGAACGCGGCCGCCGCGGAACGGACCGATGAGACGCCAGGGCAGGCCGGCGATGACCGCGTCGGCTTCGTCCGCTGGCGCCGGAGGCTCCGGTATCGCGGAGCTGGCTTGCATGCCGAGAAAAAGGACCAGTAAAGGGAGGATGACGGTGGTGCGGTTCATCGGTGGGTCTCCGGGACAGAGGGCCGTCCGTCCGCTGGTCCTCTCCGGTTCATCCTTCGAAGGCCTCGTCGATCAGGTGGAGGTTCTGGTCGAGGATGGCGAAGCCTTCGCGGAGCTCGCTCTCGGTGATGCAGAGTGGCGGGTTGGTCATGAAGTTGTTCCAGCGGCAGATGGTGTAGAGGCCGGCGTCGAGCAGAGCGCGGTTGAACTTCGCCATCGCCGGGTGGCTGCCGTTGTAAGGCGCGAGCGGTGTGCCGGCGGCGTCCTTGCGCAGCTCGACGATGCCGAAGAGGCCGATGTTGCGGTGCGCGAGCACCGACGGGTGGCGGCGGGCGAGGCGCTCCATCTCCTCGCGCATCACGGGCTCGAGGCGGGCGGCGTTCTCGACCATGCCTTCGCCGATCAGGACGTCGAGCACGGCCTCGGCGACCGCGAGGCAGAACGGATGCGCGTTGTAGGTCAGGCCGCCGTAGAAGACGTTTTTCCTGAAGTACTCGGCGATGGGGGTCGAGACCGCCATCGCGCCGAGCGGCACGTACGACGAGGTCAGTCCTTTCGCCATCGTGACGATGTCGGGCTGGATCCCTTCGTGCTCGAAAGCGAAGAGCTTGCCGGTGCGCCCGAGGCCGGCCATCACCTCGTCGCAGATCAGCAGGATGCCATGGTGGGAGAGGAGCTCGCGCAAGCCCTTCATGTAGCCGGGCGGCGGGATCAGGATGCCGTTGGTGCCGGTGACACTCTCGACGATCATCGCCGCGATGGTGTGCGGGCCCTCGTAGTCGATGACCTCCTCGAGGTAGGTCAGGTTGTTGCGGGTGATCGACTCCGGATCGTCGCCAAACGAGTATTTGTAGGGCCACGGGTCCATCACCCGCACGACCCCAGGCATCCCGGGTTCGTTCGCCCAGCGGCGCGGATCGCCGGTGAGCTGCAGCGTCGCGTTGGTGCCGCCGTGGTAGCTCCGATAGCGCGACAGGATCTTCTGCCGGCCGGTGACCGCCTTGGCGGCGCG
>JAGOCP010000381.1 GCA_017998715.1 Thermoanaerobaculia bacterium
CGGCGAGCTTGCCGCGACAGTGTTCGACGACGCTCTCGAAAGAGACCGCCCCCGCGGCCCCGCCGAAAACCGCCCGCAACACCGTGCGCGGCCCTTCCGGGCCGTCGATGCCGAGCACGCAGACGTCCTCGACGCCGGGCAGATCGCGCAAGAGGTTCTCCACCTCGCGCGGCTGCACGTTCTTGCCCTTGACGATCACCAGATCGTCCGCCCGGCCGAGAAGTCGCAGCTCGCCGGCGCGCCGCTCGTCCCACGCTGCGAGGTCGCCAGTGAGAAAGCTCCCGCCGGAGAGCTCCGGCGCGGCCTCCGGAAGATAGCCCTCGGCGACGGCGGCGCTCCGCACCCGCAGGCGCCCGGACTCCGCGTCGAGCTCGACGGTGACGCCGTCCACCAGGCTGCCGACGGTGCCGTTCTCCGCCGCACTTCCCTCGCGGTCGAAAGCGATGCCGCCGCACTCGCTGGCGCCGTAGAAGACCTGCACCGGAAGACCGAAGCGTTCGCGCACCCCGCGCGCCGTCTCGGGGGAGAGCGGCGCGCCGGCGCTGGTCAACAGCCGGATGCTAGGCGGCAGCGGCGGCGGCGAAGCCAGCCGCACCCAGGCAGAAAGCCAGGCCGGGACCGCCGGGAAAAAGGTCGCCTCGAGGTCGCGCGCCGCGGCGAGCGGCGCCATCACCGAGCGCTCGTCCGGAACGATCGCGAGCGCCCCGCGCACCAGCGCCGGCATCACGACGCTCGAGAAGCCGTAAGAGTGCGAGAACGGGATGGCGCCGACGTGGCGATCGTCGCCGGTGAGGCCCATCGCGGCCGCGAGCTGCGCTTCGTCGGCCACCAGCGCCGCCGCCGAAACCACCACCCCGCGCGGCTGCCCGGTCGAGCCGGAGGTCAACTTGATCGCCCCGACCGTTTCGGGAAGATGCCGCACCACGGCGCCGAGCCGGGTCACGAAGGTCCAGTGCTCGCCCCCGCGCGGCCAGGCGTCGGCGAGCGACAGGCAGCCGGCGACATCGAAGCGCGCCAGGATGCCCTCCAGCGCATGCGTCGGGATGGACAAGTCGCAGAGGACGGGAATCAGGCCGCAGCGCCGGAGGGCGAGATAGCCGACCAGGTAGCCGGGTCCGTTGGGTGCCACCAGACCGACCAGCCGGCCTGGCACGAGCGCATGCTCGTGCAGACGGCTGGCGAGCTCGTCCGCCTGGCGATGCACGTCGCCGACCGTCGCGAGGCGCGTCGAGGATGCCACCAGCGGACGCTCCGGGCGGTCGGCGTGCAGCCGGTCGAAGGCGCTCAGAATCGGATCGCGAAACACCGCCGCGAGTATACTTGGCCTCCGCTCCGCAGGCGGTTCGAGACCCCTTTCCGGAGAACGCGAGACCATGACGAGCCCCGATCCGAGCTACGACTTCGACTTCGCTGTCGCCGGCGGCGGCCCGGCCGGCACCTCGGCGGCGATCTGCCTGGCGCAAAAGGGCCATCGCGTCGTCCTGTTCGAGAAGGAGCGTTTCCCGCGCTTCCATATCGGCGAATCGCTCCTGTCGACCGCCAATGACGCCTTCGCCACCCTCGGCGTCGCCGACCGGGTCGAGGCCGCCTGCTTCCCGCCCAAGTGGGGCGCGCGCCTCTACACCCACGACGGCAAGACCGGCCGCGGCGTCGACTTCACCCGCGCCAGCGGCATCCGGCGGGCGAAGACCTATCAGGTCTGCCGCGAGGAGTTCGACACGATCCTGCTGACGCGCGCCAGGGAAGTGGGCGTCGACGTACGCGAGGGCCATCGCGTCGGCGAGTGCGGCTTCGACCCCGCCGCGGCGAGGCTCGATTTCACCTCCGACGACGGCGGCAAGGGCTCCATGCGCGTCCGCGCGCTGGTCGACGCTTCTGGTCGCCACGGCCTGGTAGCGAAGAAGCTCGGGCTCCGCGTCGACGAGCCCAAGCTCGCCAATATCGCGGTCTATTCGCATTTCCGCGGCGTCCCGCGCCTCGCGGGCGACCGCCCCGACGACATCCGCCTCGTTGCGCGCGCCGACGCCGGCTGGTTCTGGCTCATTCCGATCTCGGCCGAGCTCACCAGCGTCGGCGTCGTCATGCCGATGAAGCGCTACATGCAGCTCGAGCACGGCTCGCCGGAGGCGCTGCTGCAGGCGACCTTCGACGACACGCCGGTCGTGGGCGAGCTCATGCGCGACGCCACCCGGGAGTGGCCGGTACGGGTCGAGAAGGACTTTTCCTACAGCGCCTCGGCCTATGCCGGCGAACGCTGGCTTCTCGCCGGCGATGCCGGCTCGTTCCTCGACCCGGTCTTCTCGAGCGGCGTCTCGATCGCCATGGAGTCTGGCATCGAGGCCGCGATGGCGCTCGATCGGGCGAGCGCCCGGGGCGACTTCTCGAGCCGCGCCTTCGCCGCCTTCTCGCGGCGTCAGGCGAAGCGTTTCGAGGCTTTTCGCCGCTTCGTCGTCGGCTTCTACTCGCCTGAGTTCCGCGACCTCTTCTTCTCCTCCGATCCCCCGGCGATGGTGTTCCGCGCCGTCGTGACGGTGCTCGCCGGCAATTGGAGTCCGGGGCCCTGGACGCGAGCCATGAACCAGCTCTTCTTCTGCCTCGTCGCCCTACAGCGGCGTTTCTCCCCGTCGACGCGCCTCTTCCGCCGCGACGCCGCCGCCGGCTACCCGACCGAAGACCCCGCGTGAGGGCGCGAAGCAAGGCCACGATCCCTGCGGAGGAGCTCGCGGCGCGCCTCAAGCGACTGATCGTCGCGACGCTCCGCCTCGAGGGACTCGAGCCGGAGGCGATCGGTGACGATCAGCTGCTGTTCGGCGAGGGCCTGGGTCTCGATTCGATCGACGCCCTCGAGCTCGTGGTGGCAATCGAGCGCGAGTTCGCAGTGGCGATTCCGGAAGGCAAAGTCGACCACGACGTCTTCCACTCCGTGCGCACGCTCGCGCTCTGGCTCGCCGAGCGCCTGGCCCAGAGCGTTCCGAGCCCGGCGGCCGACGGCCGGCGCGAGGCCGCGAAGCCGTGAGCGCGGACCGCCCGGTCGCCGGCCGCACTGCCGGCACCCCGATCGCGATCACCGGCCTCGGCGCGGTGAGCGGCTACGGTGATGGCGTCGAGGCTCTCTGGGCGGGCCTCGCCTCCGGCACTTCGGCGATCGGCCCCTTCGCGCGCTTCGAACATGCGCGCTTCCGCACCCAGCTCGCTTCGGAATCGCGCGCGCCCGCCGCTTCCGAGGGAATGCAGCGCAGCTCGATCGCCGACCGCTTCGCGCTCGGCGCGGCGCGCGAGGCGCTGGCGCAGGCGGGCCTGCCGTCGCAGCTCGACGAGCTCGAATGCGGGATCTACTTCGGCAGCTCCACGGGCG
>JAGOCP010000085.1 GCA_017998715.1 Thermoanaerobaculia bacterium
GAGCGGGAAGCGCATCTTCAGCAGCGCGCCGTCCGTGCGCCATTCGATCGCGGTATCGATGACGACATGGTCGCCCGCCTCGCCGGCGGCGAGGGAGATCGTCTGGCGGAAGCGCGAGCCCTCGGCGGTGCGCTCGAGGATGAGCGCGACGCGCGCCGCGCCGCGCTCGACGGCCACCGTGCGCACCGGTCCGGCGACGCGTGTGCGGGCCGGCCGGGAAGTGTCCTCCCAGCGGATCTCCCAGGACGGAAAGCGGTCGGAGAAGTTGTCGAGGATCTCGAGGCCCACCGGCGCGGCGAGAAGCTCGCGCGCCGCAAGCTTGTCGAAGATCCGCGCGATATCGCCATTGGCGTCGATCTCCAGTCGCAGGCGTGCGTTCTCGAGGAACGTCTCGCCGGCGGCGAGCTCCTCGACCGCGACCGCGGCGGATCCTCCGGCTGGTCGCAGGTCGAAGCGCGAAAAGCTCAGTGAAGGGAGGGGGCTGACGAAACAGCCGCGCCAGAAGTCGCCCTCGCGATGCCACTGCGAGGGGAGCTCTCGCCCTTCGCAGTCGTAGACGGCCAGCTTCTCCGCGTCGGCTGGCGGAAGGGGGAGCGCGACTTCCACCAGGTCGGTACGCTCCCAGCCCAGGGCGTTGAAGACGACCAGCGGCCGGCGGGCAACCTCCGGCGAGGTCGCGAGGTCGAGCGTCGCGGCGACGGCGCCCACCGCCTCTTCGAGCTCCTGCCGGAGCTCGTTGCAGGAGAGCGCGAGGTCGTTGGCGGAGTAGCGGTAGGCCTCGACGAGACTGGTGCCGGTCAAGTCGTCGTGCATTTCGTGGGCGAGGATCCGCAGCCAGGCCTCGCGCAGCCGTGCGCGATCGGCCGGGCGGACACCCAGGGTATGGGCGATCGTCGCCGCGCGCTCGGCGGCATGGGCGAGCTGCTCGGCCTGTCGGTGCCGGCGCTTGAGCTCGGCGCGCGAGCTGTAGCAGCCGGTGGCGTGCAACCGCAGCAGCAGCTCGCCATCGTGGACCGGCAGGCAGGCGCGCTCGCCGGGATCGAGCTCGCGGAAGATCTGCTCCGAGTCGGCGAGATGAACTGCGATCGGCCCGTCGCCGGCGCGCGCCCGTTCGAGCCACTCGATCGTCGCCGCAGGGATCGCCCCGCCCTTGTCGCCGAGGCCCTGGAAAGTCATCAGAGAGGCGGGCCGGCCGGCGACGGCGAGCTCCGCGAAGCGCCCGATCCAGTCCGGATCGAAACCGAGGTCGGTCGTGGCCTGGGCGCCGTACTCTCCCGGATCGAGCACTGCCGGAAGCGTCGAGCCGTCCGGTCCGACCCAGAGCCCGAAGGGGAACGGCACCCCGAACGCCGAGCGCATCTCGCTGCCGCGGCGCAGCTTCTGGGTGGCGAAGCCGAGGATGCCGCAGTGCACGGCGAGCGTCGGCAGGGCCTGGGAGAAGCCGAAACAATCGGGCAGGAAGATGTCGCGGCCGGCCCGTCCGACGGCGCCTTCGAAGTAGCGCGTGCCGTAGAGCAGCTGGCGAACGATCGATTCCGCTGCCGGCAGGTTGGTGTCGAACGCTTCCCATGCCGCTCCGGACGGGAACCACCGCCCTTCGGCCGCCCGCTCGCGCACGCGCGCGAAGAGGTCCGGGTGGCACTCGGCGAGCAGCCGATAGCGGTAGGCGCCTTCGAAGTTCAGCCGGTAGTGCGGGAAGCGGCGGAAGCGGTCCTCGTTCTCGCGCACCGTGCGGGGCAGGAACGAGGCCGCCGTCTCGCGCACCGTCCAGCGCCACTGGGTGTCGAGGTGAGAGAGCGCGACGACGTAGAGGCGGGGTCGGCGTCCCGGGTCAGGGGGTGCCGGCGGGTCGATCTGCGGGACGGGCACGGGAAGGAGAGTCTATCGGCTGAAGAGCTGCAGTCGTGGGGCGTGGGTCTATACTTCGCGCACACGAGAAAGGTACCCATGACCGACCTGGCAGCGCGCGGCTACGCCCACCCGGAAGTCCTCGTCTCGACGGACTGGGTGGCCGAACACCAGAACGACCCTGGAGTGCGGATCGTCGAATCGAACGAGGATCCGCTGGTCTATCCGTCCGGCCACCTTCCGGGTGCGGTCGAGATCGACTGGGCGCGCGACCTGAACGATGTCCTGCGGCGCGACTACCTCGACCGCGCCGGCTTCGAGAAGCTCCTGCGCCGTCACGGCATCGGCAACGACACGACGGTCGTTTTCTACGGCGACAAGAACAACTGGTGGGCCTGCTACGCCTTCTGGATCTTCCAGCTCTTCGGCCACACCCAGGCGCGGGTGATGGACGGCGGCAGCGTGAAGTGGGCGCAGGAGGGGAGGGCGCTGTCGCGCGAGACGCCGGTCTGGCCGGCGTCGGCCTACGTCGCGCGCGAACGCGACGATTCGCGCATCCGCGCCTTCCGCGATCAGGTGCTGGCGCACGTTGCCGCCGGCCGGCCGCTAGTCGACGTCCGCAGTCCCGAGGAGTACTCCGGCGAGCGCCTGCACATGGCGGCTTATCCGAACGAAGGCGCGCTGCGCGGCGGCCACATTCCCGGCGCCCGGAGCGTGCCTTGGGCGCGCGCCATCGTCGCCGAGACCGGCGAGTTCAGGAGCGCCGCCGAGCTCGCGCAGATCTACTTCGAGGAGCAGCGCCTGCCGCGGCAGGAGGCTATCGTCGCCTATTGCCGGATCGGCGAACGCAGCAGCCACACCTGGTTCGTCCTCACCTACCTGCTCGGGCACCCCGACGTGCGCAACTACGACGGCAGCTGGACGGAATGGGGCAATCTGGTGGGCGCGCCGATTGAGCGCTGAGCTGTTGTCGCCTGAAGCGGGGGCGCCGCGCGCTGAGATCCCGGAGCTCGACGAACTGGTCGAGATGCTCTCGGGTCTCGACCGCAGCGGCCGGATCGAAGCCCTTATCGCGTTGGCCGAGGGCTATCGCGAGGTTCCAGCCCGCCTCGCGACGAGACCGTTCCCCGAAGCCAACAAGGTGCCGGCTTGCGAATCGCAGGTCTATGTCTTCACCCAGCCGAGGGTGGACGGCAGCCTGGACTTCTACTTCGCGGTCGAGAACCCGCAGGGCATTTCGGCCAAGGCGCTGGCGGCAATCCTGGCTCGCACGCTCTCGGGTGTCGCGCCCGCGGCGGTGGCGGCAGTGCCGGTGGAGGTCGTGGAGCAGCTCTTCGGACGCGAGCTCTCGATGGGCAAATCGCTGGGTCTCTCCGGCATGTTGCTCGCCGTGCAGCGTGCGGCGCGGGAGCAGATGGCGCGGGCGCCAGCAAGCGAAGCGGATGTCGGGGCGGAATGAAGGTCTGACGGACGGTCTACTTCCCAAGGAGAATTCCATGATGCGATCAACGCGATCAACGCGATCACTGTGGCGGTGGACAGGTGCGATGACTCTGGCCGGAAGCCTCGTCGTGCCGGGGATCGCGGCAGCAGCGGAGCCCCAGGGCGCGGTGAACGCGCTCGCCCTGGCACGCGCCGCACTCGACCGCGGGGATCTCGACGCGGCGCGGCCCGCGCTCGCGACCGCTGCCGCCGAGGGGCTGTTCGAGCTCGCTCTCGCCGAGCGGGCGGAGGCCCGGGCGACCGACCTGGCGCGCGCCGCGGCGCTCGCCCCCGAGGGGCACTGGCTGCGTCCGGCGGCCGCCGGTGTCGCGCTTCTCGATCAGGAGAAGTCCAAGGAAGCGGTCGTCAAGCTGCGCGAAGCGGTGGCCGTCAAGGGATCCGACAAGCGCCTGCAGAAGCTCCTCGGCGACGCGCTGCGGGCCGAGGAGGACAACGCCGGCGCACTTGCGGCCTACAACGCGGCGATCGCGCTCGACCCGGCCTACACCGCGGCGTTGCTCTCGGTCGGTGAGCTCAAGCGTGCCGCCGGAGACTTCACTGCCGCCTACAATGCCTACAACCACGCCGTCGACGACCAGGGTCGGCCGGGCGCGGCGCTGCTCGGCCGCGCCGCGGCGCGCCTCTACCTGGGCGACGAGGAGGGCGCCTTCGCCGACCTGACGAAGGCGGCGGACGCCGCGCCGGCCGGCGTCGAGCGCTACCGTGCCCTGATGTCCTTCGTCTATGCCCAGACCTACCTTCGCCAGCTCCCGCAAGGGCTCGATCGCGCGGAGCAGGCGGTCGCGATGTGGCAGAACCTGGGCCGCCCGGATATGGCGGCGGCGGCCTGCAATGCCGCCGGGCGGGTGCTGCTCGAGACCGGCAGCAGCGGTCCGGCGCTCGAATGGTACGACCGCGGCTGGGCGATCGTGCAGGGTTCGACGATGAAGACCGAAGAGCGCCCGATCTGGCAAGTCCGACAGCTGCATGGCGCGGCGCGGGTGGCGGCGCTGCGGCGCGAGGTCCGCAAGGCACAGGCGCTCGCCGACGAAGCCAAGATCGTGATGGACTCCGATCCCGCCAACGCCGAGCATTACAAGTGGATCTACCCGTATCTCATGGGTTACCTGCGCTACCAGGACAAGCGCTATTCCGAGGCGATCGAATGGCTTCTGCAGTCGGAGACCGATCGCGCCTACATCCAGTTTCTGATTGCCGACTCCTACGCCCGGGACAAGCAGCGCGAAAATGCCCGGCTCTGGTTTACCAAGGCCCTCGCGAGCTCCTCCGGCCTCGATCCGGAGGCGGCGATCGTGCGCCCCCTGGCCTCCGCCTGGCTGACGAAGAATCCCGCCGGCTCCTGAAGTCGTCCGGGGAACGCTTGACGCCGCGCGCAGCGGAACGGAGGCCGGGCGGAGCGCTCTCCGTCGCCGCCGGGATCTTCTGCAGCCGCCTGGCCGGACTGCTCAGGACGAGCGCGCTCGGCGCCTTCTTCGGCGTCGGTCCGCATGCCGACGTCTTCTCGGCGGCGCTCCGCCTGCCCAACCTGCTACAGAACCTCCTCGGCGAGCAGACGCTCTCGGCCGCCTTCATCCCGGTCTACTCGCGGCTGCTCGCCGCCGGCAAGAAGGAAGAGGCGGGCCGGCTCGCCGGGGCAGCCTTCTCGCTCCTCGTTGCCGTCGCAGGGGGAGCGGCGGCGCTCGGAGTACTCTTCGCCCGCCCGATCGTCGGCCTGCTGGCAGCCGGCTTCCTGCGCGATCAGGAGCTCATCGCCCTGGGACAGGCCAGCGTCGATCGTTACGAGCTGGCCGTGGCGGCGGTGCGCTGGATTTTCCCGATGTCGGCGACGCTGGTGCTCTCGGCCTGGGCGCTGGGAGTGCGCAACAGCCACGGCAAGTTCTTCCTGTCGTACTTCTCGCCGGTGTTCTGGAATGCGGCGATCGTCGGCGCCGTCGCCTGGACGACCTATCGGGCCGGCGCAGGTGCGCATCCGGTCGGATCACCGGACGGTCTGGCGATCGCCGACCGCATGCTCGAAGCGGCCTGTATCGGCGCCCTGATCGGTGGCGTCCTGCAGTTCCTGGTTCAACTTCCTGGATTGCGCCGCGATCTGGCCGGATTCCGGCTGGCGTTCGATCTGTCGTCCAAGCCGGTGCGGGAGGTGCTCGCCGCCTTCGGACCGACGCTCGCCGGACGCGGTGTCGTTCAGCTGTCCTCTTATCTCGACCAGCTCCTCGCCTCGCTTCTGGCTGCGGGCGCGGTTGCCGCGCTGTTCTACGCCCAGACTCTCTACCTGCTGCCGGTGAGCCTGTTCGGAATGTCGGTCGCGGCTGCGGCACTGCCGCGCCTGGCGCGCAGTGGAGGAGCCGGCTCCGAGGCCGAGCTTGCCGCCGGCACGGCCCATGCCCTCGAGACCGCCGCCTTTTTGAACCTTCCGAGCTTTCTGGCGTATCTTTTGCTGGGTCTTCCACTGGTGGAGGGAATTTTCCAACTGTTTGGAAAGGGCTTCGGTGTCGCGGAGAGCCGTCTCGTCTATCTCGTTCTCGCCGCCTACGCGGTGGGGCTGCCGGCTTCGACTTCGTCGCGCGTCCTGCAGGCGGGCTTCTACGCTCGCGGTGACACCCGAACACCGGCCAGGATCGCCGTTCTGAGAGTCGCGACGAGCCTTCTGATCGGTCTGCCGGCCATGCTTTGGCTCGACCGCCTGCGTCTCGGCGACCTCGCGGCGCTCGAGGCTCCGGGAAGCGTTTTGCGCCTCGGTGCCGTCGGTCTCGGTCTCGCGGCGACCCTGGCCGCCTGGTTCGAGCTCGGCGCCCTGCGGCGCGCCGCGCGCCGCCATATGCCCAGTCTGGTCTGGCCGTCGCGCGCTTTCCTGCGCTTCACACTCTATGGCCTTGCCGCGTCCCTGCCGGCGGCGCTGGCGGCGAAGGCGACCGCGGGCGGGGGAGCGCACCCGACGATTCGGGCCGCGCTCGTCTTCGTGCTGTTCGGCTGTGGTTACCTCGGGCTGGCGACAGCGTTCGGCGAGGCGCCGGCGAAGGCGTGCCTGACGCGCTTGCGGCGGAGGGGCGCTTGAGACGGGCCGGCCTGCGCCTGGCGTTGCTGGCCCTCGCCGCACTGAGCGCCGCAGGCTGCTCGACCCAGCGCCTTGGCGCTCGGATGCAGAACGAGTTGCAGGAGGCGATCCGGGACCAGGGCGTCGATCCCGCCAAGGTGGTCATCCCGTTCGCCGCCAACGACGAGATGCGCCAGTGGCTGGCGAAAGAGGTTCCGACGGCGACGCGGGCGGAGACCCAGCTCAACTGGTTGCTGCAGTCCCTGCTCAACCGCTCCCAGGCGCCACTCAAGTATCTCGCCGGGCACACCGGTACGGCGCGCGAAGTGTTCGACTCGGGCACCGCGAACTGCCTCGGTTTCTCGCAGCTCTTCGTCGCCCTGGCGCGGGAGCTCGATCTGCCGGCCTACCTGCTGCGTGTCTCCGATCTCCAGAGCTTCGAGCGCGAAGGCGACCTGATCGTCGCTTCGGCGCACATCACGGCGGCTTTCGGCACGCCTGACCGGCGCCGGATTCTCGACTTCGCCAAGCGTCCGGTCCGTGCCTACCGCTGGGTCGAGGAGATCTCCGATCTGACGGCGGTCGCGCTCTACTACTCCAACCGTGGCGCCGAAGAGCTGCGCGACGGCAATACCGACGCCGGTCTCGCTCTGCTGCGTATGGCGGTGCAGCTCGATCCGGAGCTGGCGGAGGCGTGGATCAACCTGGGCGTCGCAGAGCGCCGCGCCGGCGACCTCACGGCTGCGGAGACGGCCTACCGCAAGGCGCTCGAAGTCGATCCCTCGACCGTCACGGCGTACCAGAATCTCTCGGCCCTCCTGCGCTTGGTCGGACGGGAACAGGAGGCCGAAGAGTTGCTGGCGCTCGTCGACCGCTCGGGGAACCGCAACCCGTTCAGCTATCTGGCTCTCGGCGATCTGTCGCTGCGGCTGGGCCGCCTCGAAGAGGCCGGCCGCTTCTATCGTCGTGCCGCTCGCCTCGATCCGACGTTGGCCGAGAGCGAGGCTGCCCTCGGCCATTGGGCGCTCGCCGCCGGCAAGACGCGCGAAGCCCAGAAGCACCTGCGAAAGGCGCAGCAGATCGACCCGAAGAACTCGCGCGTCGACGACCTCGCCAAGCGCCTCCAGGGCTGAAGCCTCAGTCCTGGTCCGGGGGCGCGAGGCCGCGCCCCCGCCACTGCCGCAACACCTCGTAGAGAGCGATTCCCACGGTCGTCGAGAGATTGAGCGAGCGCACTTCGCGATCGAGCATCGGCATCCGGACCAGACGGTCCCGATAGCGCTCTCGAAGCTCTTCGGGCAGACCGCGGCTCTCGCCGCCGAAGACCAATGTAACCGGCGAGGGGTATTCGACGTCCCAATAGTCGAGGTTCGCATCGGCCGAGAAGAAGAAAGGTTCGCCGAGCTCCGGCAGGGCGTTCTCGAAGGCGGCCCAGTCGTGCCAGCGCCGCACGGCGACGCGCTGCCAGTAGTCGAGGCCGGCACGCCGGACCTCGCGCTCGGCGAGCGAGAAACCGAGGGGCTCGACGAGATGGAGGTCGGCGCCGGCGGCGAGGCAGGTGCGGCCGGCGTTGCCGGTGTTCCAGTGAATCTCCGGCGCGACGAGCGCCACGTGCAGACGGGACATGAAACCTCCGTTCCCGGGGGGCGTAGTGAGCAACAGGCAGATCTTACGAGGAGATGACCATGGGCAAGCCGATGAAAATCGTAGTCGGATCGCTGGCGGTGGGAGTCGCGGCGGTCGGGCTCTTTCTCTACAGCCGCAACGCTTCCGCCAAGCAAGAGGGGATCAAGACGGTCGAGATCGCGCGCGGTGCCATCATCGACAAGGCGCTCGCGGTCGGCCAGGTCGTGCCCGATCAGGAGATCCAGGTGAAGTCGCAGATCTCGGGCATCATCGACGAGTGTTTCGTCGAGGTGGGGGATCGGGTCGAGATCGGCCAGCCGCTGTTCTCGGTCAGCCCAGATCCGACGCCTCTCGAGCTCGCCGACGCCGAGCGCCGGGTGCAGCTCTCGCAGGTTTCCTACGACCGCGCCCAACAGGACCTCGAGCGCACCAAGTCGCTATGGAGCGGCGGCATCCTGGCGCGCGACGCCTTCGACGCGCGTCAGAAAGACTTCGAGCAGGCGAGGATCACCCTCGAACAGGAAAAAGACAAGCTCGCCCTCCTCAAGGAGGGGCGGATCGTGCGCAAGGTAAACGGCGTGGACTCGGTCATCCGCGCCTCGGCTGCCGGCACGGTGCTCGAGCGCAAGGTCAATCCCGGCGATCCGGTCGTGCCGCTGACCTCCTTTCAGGAAGGCACGGTCCTGATGACGCTCGCCGACATGAAGACGCTCGAGTTCAAGGGGACCGTCGACGAGATCGATGTCGGCAAGCTCCACGAGGGCATGGAGGTCCGCATCCAGATCGGTGCGCTGCCCGGGAGCTCGGTGCCGGCGAAGCTCACCCGTATCGCGCCGAAAGCGCGCGAAAAGGAAGGCGCGACGATCTTCGACGTCGAGGCCGAGATCGACACGACCAAGTCCACGGTCACTCTGCGCGCCGGCTACTCGGCCAACGCCGACGTCATCATCCAGGAGAAGCAGGGCGTGCTGCTGGTGCCCGAACGGCTGGTGACGATGGAGAAGGACAAGGCGACGGTGGAGATTCCCGGCGCCAAACCCGAGGACGAGCCGGTGAAGAAGGAGATCCAGGTGGGACTGTCCGACGGTCTCAACCTCGAGGTCGTCGCCGGCCTCGTTGAAGGCGACAAGGTCATCCAGCGGCCGGCCAAGGAAGTCGAGTGACCCGATGTACCTGCGCAACTACCTTCGGCAGTTCCTGCGCGACGTTCGGGCGCAGAAGCTGCGGCTCTTCCTGACCGTCTTCGGCCTCGTCTGGGGTACGGCTGCGGTGACGCTGATGCTGGCTTTCGGCGAAGGGCTGCACCGCCAGGTGCTGGTCGCACAGAAGGGCCTGGGCGACGCCATCGTCATCGCCTGGCCCTCGCGCACCAGCAAGCCCTGGCAGGGCTTGCCCCGCGGCCGGAGGATCCAGCTCACCGACGAGGACGTGGTGCTGCTGCGCAACGAGGTCGAGGGGATCCGCAGCATCAGCGAGGAGTACTCCCAGGACGGCGCGCGGATCACTTACGGCAAGAAGGCGCTGTCGGTCGACGTCTCGGGCTCGAACGTCGAGTTCGGCGCCATGCGCTCGATGAACCCCCAGGAGGGCGGACGCTTCCTGAATCAGCTCGATCTCGACGAGCGTCGCCGGGTGGTCTTCATCGGCGACCAGCTCGCCATCGACCTGTTCGGCGCCGGCGTCGACCCTGTCGGCGAGCAGGTGCGGCTCGACGGCGCGCCGTTCACGGTCGTCGGCGTGATGGTAAAGAAGGAGCAGGATTCCTCCTACAGCGGCCGCGACAAGGACAAGGCGATGATCCCCTCGACCACCTTCCGCGCGATCTACGGCGCGAAGTACATCGAGAACCTCATTTTCCAGGCCCAAGACGTGCAGAAGATCGAGAGCGTCAAGAAGGCGGTGATCGCGACCGCCGCGAACAAGTATCGCTTCGATCCGAGCGATGAAGAGGCGATCCAGATGTGGGACACGACGGAAGGGACGAAGTTCCTCGACACCTTCTTCCTCGCCTTCCGCGGCTTCCTGGGGATCGTCGGCGCGCTTACGCTGGTCGTGGGAGGTATCGGCGTCAGCAACATCATGAACGTCGTCGTCGAGGAGCGCACCAAGGAGATCGGCATCAAGATGGCCCTTGGCGCGAAGCGGCGCTACGTCGTCGGGCAGTTCCTCTTCGAGACGCTGCTGATCACCCTCGTCGGCGGAATCAGCGGCTTCGTCATCTCGTGGAGCGTCTGCGCGGTATTTCCGAGCCTCGGTTTCGAGGAGTTCATCGGCACGCCGCGGATCTCGTTTCAGGTGGCCGCCATCACCACCGCCATCCTGGGAGCCATCGGCCTTCTGGCGGGCTACTTCCCGGCCCGCACCGCCGCCAACCTCAGGCCAGTCGAAGCGCTGAGGATGTGACCATGTGGAACCTGCCGCTGATCCTCAAGCTCTTCCGGCGCACCGCTGGAATCAATCGCAAGCGGATGGTGATGACCGTCGCGGCGATCGCCTGGGGGACCTTGTCGATCGTCCTCCTGCTGTCGTTCGGCGAGGGGCTCAAGCGCAACCTGACGAAGGGCAGCCGCGGCCTCGGCGAGGGCATCATCGTCATCTGGCCGGGCGCGACTTCCAAGGCCTTCGCTGGCTTCCCGCAGGGGAGGAACCTGCGCTTTCTCCCGGAGGACGCCGAGCTCCTCGAAGCCAACATCCCCGAGCTCGCGCTCACCTCCGCCGAAATGCGGCGATGGGGCAATACGGTGACCTACGGCCGTACGACGCTGACCAAGCCGGTGGTCGGAGTGGAACCGGCCTACGGCGAGTTGCGCAACCAGATTCCTCAAGCCGGCGGACGCTTCCTCAACGACCGCGACGAGGAGCTCAAGCGCCGGGTGGTGTTCCTCGGCAACGATCTGAAAGACGAGCTGTTCGCCGACAAGGAGGCGATCGGCGAGACCATCTTCATCAACCAGGTGCCGTTCACCGTCGTCGGCGTGATGCAGAAGAAGATCCAGATGGGCACCTACGGCGGTCCGGATGCCAACAACGCCGTCGTCCCCCTTTCGACCTTCCGCGCGATCTTCGGGCGGCGCTACGTCTCCGACCTGGTGGTGAGGGCGACGAGCCCCGAAATCAACGAAGCCGTGAAGAAGCGGCTCTACGAGGTGCTTGGGGCGAAGTACCGCTTCGACCCGACGGACGAGCGCGCGCTCTCGATGTGGGACACCGTCGAGTCGCAGAAGATCACCGCCAACATCGGCATCGGCATCGAGATCTTCCTCGGCATCATCGGCGCGCTGACGCTGCTCATCGGCGGCATCGGCGTCGCCAACATCATGTACGCGGTGGTCAAGCACCGCACCAAGGAGATCGGCGTGCAGATGGCTCTCGGCGCGCGACGCTCCTACGTGATCGGCCCGCTGGTCGTCGAATCGCTGTCGCTGACCGCGATGGGCGGCATCATCGGCATCGTCGTCGGCGTCGGTCTCGTCGAGCTCCTCGCTTTCGTGCAGTCGAAGGCCAACAGCGACGCGCTCGAGTTCCTCGGCGCGCCGACTTTCTCTCTCGGCGTCGCCTTCACCACGGTCGCGTTGCTCGGCTCGATCGGATTTCTCGCCGGATTCTTCCCTTCCCGCCGCGCGGTGACCATCCAGCCCGCGGTCGCGCTGCGCTACGAGTGAGGTAACGGATCATGAACTTGTTCGTCGGTCGAAACAGTAAGAAGATGGCCGCCATGGAGACCGTTCCGGCGATCATCGACATGCGCGATCTGCGCAAGGTCTACGACACGGGTGCCGTCAAGGTGGAGGCACTCAAGGGGATCGATCTCAGGGTCGAGGCCGGCGAGTTCGTCGCCATCGTCGGGCCGTCCGGCTCCGGCAAGTCGACCCTGCTCAACATCGTCGGCTGCCTCGACACGCCGAGCGGCGGCTCGTACAAGCTGCATGGCGAAGAGGTCGCCGAGCTCGACGTCGACGAGCTCGCCGACATCCGCAACCGCAAAGTGGGGTTCGTCTTCCAGAGCTTCAATCTGCTGCCCCAGATCACCGCCTACGAGAACGTCGAGCTGCCGCTGCTCTTCCACGGCGATGGCGCGCGCGAGCGCAAGGCGCGGGTCGAGCTGTTGTTCGAGCAGGTCGGTCTCGCCGACCGGATGCACCACAGACCGACTGAGCTCTCGGGCGGGCAGATGCAGCGCGTCGCCATCGCCCGCGCGCTCGCCTGCGAGCCGGCGCTGGTGCTCGCCGACGAGCCGACCGGCAACCTCGACACCTCCTCGGGCAAAGACATCATGTCGCTGTTCGAGGACCTCGCGGCCAAAGGCCATACCCTCGTACTGATCACGCACGACAACGCGCTCGCCAAGCGCACGCGGCGGATCGTGCGGATTCAGGACGGCCGCATCGTCGAGGACCGGCCGACCGAAGCCGCCGCCTGAAGCGGGATCTCCCACAGAGCGAAGGGG
>JAGOCP010000382.1 GCA_017998715.1 Thermoanaerobaculia bacterium
CCGGTGCCTTGCCGGTGCCGTAGACCTTGGTCTCGGGCGTCCGAGGATCCGACTTCGTGATGGGAGTCTTCCCGCTCGAGCTCGCGGTGCCGGTCGGGAGTCTGCCTTTGGACGTTTCCGTACCGGGCTTGTCGAAGCCGCTGCCGGTCGAGACGCCATTCCCCTTGCGCCCAGGGGCGCTAACACCGTAGGTGGGCTCCTTGGTCGAGTCGGAGCGGTCGATTCCGCGCGACTTGGGCTGATCCTGGCCCTTCCACCCCGGCGTTTCGGCGATCTTGGGAGAGTCACCGATATCCCGGATCACGCCACGGTCCGAGCGGCCTTTCGGATCGTAGCGGGCACCGGAGTCCGTGGGGTCCTTGGGATCGGGCACCAACACCCTGGCGACCTCGGTCGGGAGCCTTCCCTTGCGACCGACGAAGTCGGTGATGTCCGGCAGCTCCTGGCCGACGTCGACGCGATTCCGCTTGCCGATCTCATGCAGCAGGTCCTCGGTGCGGTCAATGCGATCCGGCCGGAAGTCGCGCGTGTCGGTCGTCACCAGGCCGCGGGGCGGTTCGGGCAGGCGAGTCTCGTGCTCGAGATCCCGGCCGGTGCGCATGTGGCCGCGGAAGCGGCGGTCGCGGAAGCAGTGCACCGGCGCGAAGTTCCATTGCGAATAGATCCCCCAGCCGCCGCCGGCCCAGCCGTAGACGCCATAGCGGAAGCCGTTGCTGTACCAGGGGTCGTAGAACTGGCTGTAGTAGCCCATCGGCACCCAGCCCGCCCAACCGCTGGTCCAGTTCCAGTAGACCCAGGCCGGCGAGTAGACGGCGCCCGGCCGCCAGGCCCAGCCGTAGCCGGGCAGGCTGCACCAGCGCCCGTAGTGGTAGGGCACCCAGCCCCAGGGTTCATAGGAGACCCAGGTGTAGCCGGAAGGGGTCCAGGACCATCGACCCTGCCAGTAGGGGCGCCAACCGGAGGAGACGTAAGGCCGCCAATAGCGCACGCTCTCGTATTCCACCCAGTCGCCGGCCTGATCGAGCGCCGCCGCGTCGTAGGCCAGATGCGGTTCGACATAGCGCGCACTGCGCGAGGCCGCGAGCGCCCGATCGGCGAGCGCTGCGCTCCAGCGTTCCATGGCGTCGGGGGCGTCGGCTGCGGCGAGCTCGAGCCGCGTCCAGCGATCGCCGATCGCGGTCATGGCTTCGTCTTCCCGGACCACCGACGAGCCGCGGTCGGTGACGATTTCGGCGTAGCCGCGGCGGGTGACGACGCGCGTCCAGCTCTGGCCGTCGTTCTCGACCCCGGCCTCCACCCGATACTGACCGGGCTGCTGGATGTACACCGTGGAGTTGCCGGTGATGATGCGCGGCAGCTCGTCGCCCAGGGCGTCTTCGGAGACCTCGAGGAGGAGCTCCCCACCCTCCAGACGCAGGACGGTGGTGCGCTCCTCGCGGTCGCCGGAGAAGGCCAGGCGTTCGAGGACGACGCCGGTGTCGGCGTCGAGATAGAGCCGGTTGCGGTCGGAGAGCGCCAGCTCGAGGCGCGCTCGCGGACCGACGCGGACCAGGTCGCCGGTGAGCAGGGGCTGGTTGAGCTCCAGCTCCTCGCCGACCCCTTGGCCGGCGGCGGCGACCGTCGCGCTTCCTTCCAGAGTTCGGAGGAAAGAGTAGCTGGCGCGCTCGTCGGCGATCGGAGCGCCGGTCGTCGCGCCGTCTGGGGCGCCCGAGGGCGCAGCAGGTGGTCCGCCGGCAGCAGCGGAAAACTGGCCGGGGGCGGCGAGCAGCAAGGCTGCAGCGAGCGACCAGGCGCAGGAGAGGGATCTCTGGGAGTGCAGTATCTGGATAGCCATCTTGTTCCTCCGTCTCGAACTCCGGAGAGCCTATGTAGCAAAGTGCGGGCCACCCTCCGGGAAGGAGGCGACAGGGGCGCTATGCCGCTGGTAGACTCGCGTCCGCAATCATGTTGAAGCGACTCTTCGGCAAGGCTGGCCCCGTGCCTGCGACGCACGAGCTGACGATCGAGGACCTGATCGTCCTCGAGCGCTACGATGAGGCCATCGAGCGTCTCGAAAAGAAGACGCACGACAACCCCAACGACCTGCATTCCCACCTGCGACTGGCGGAGGTCTACGCTCAGGTCGGCAAAGGCGCCAAGGCGCTCGATCAGTTCCTCTACGTCGCCGACATGTACACCGACGACGGTTTCTACGACAAGGCGCTGGCGCAGCTCTCCAAGGTCGCCCGCCTCGCCCCCGGCGACGACACGGTGCGCGCCAAGATGCAGCGCATCCAGCGGCTCAAGGACCTCGAGCACAGCCGCGTGCTGGCGATCGAAGGACTGGTGGAGGCGGACCAGGAGAAGGACCCGCTGGCGCGGACCTCGCCGGTCGAGGTCGAGCGCCTCTGGCAGGGCCTGGCGAGCACCGCGATCGTCGAGCGGCTCTCGGGAGACCAGTTGAAGCGTCTCCTCGGCGGCTGCGAGCTCTGGTCGGCGGAAGCCGGCGAGCCGATCGCACGGCGCGGCAGCCGCGACGAGTTCCTCCTCATCCTCATCACCGGTGCCGCCGAGGCCGTCTTCACGACCAGCGACGGGCAGAGGTTTCAGATTCGTTCCTTCGCGCCCGGCGACATTCTCGGCGAACGCTCGCTGCTGGAGCACAAGCCCTGGCCGGCGAACTACAACGTGACGATGCGCTCGAAGTTCGTCAAGGTCGGCAACTCCGGCATGGAGCGCGCGCTCACCGGCAATCCCGATCCACGCGCTCTCATCGATGCTCTGCGCTCGCAGCGCATCGACCAGGCGGTCGCCTCGGCGGTCGAGAAGCTCGAGGCTTCGTCGAACGCATGACGTTGCGCCCGATCCTCCTCTTCCCAGATCCGATCCTGCGTCAGAAGACCGAAGTGGTCTCCGAGTTCGACGGCGAGCTCGCCGCTCTGGTCAAGGACCTCGCAGCGACGATGTACGGCGCTCCGGGCGTCGGCCTCGCGGCACCCCAGATCGGCGATCTCCGGCGCGTCGCGGTCGTGGACGTCGATCCTTCGGGTCCGCGCTCCGAGCTGCACGTGCTGGTGAACCCGCGTCTCCTGGCGCGCTCGGGCGCCGAAACGGATGTCGAAGGCTGCCTTTCGATCCCCGGTTTCACCGAACGCGTCGAGCGACCGCTCGCCGTGCGGGTCGCCGCGCAGCGGCTGTCGGGGGAGACGTTCGAAATCGAGGCCGAGGGCTTCTTCGCCCGCGCCCTCTGCCACGAGATCGACCATCTGGACGGGATACTCTTCATCGACCACCTGCGCGGCCTGCGGCGGCAGCTCGCCATGCGCAAGCTGGGGAAGCTCGGTTATGCCAAGGAGGCTCCGCCCCGCAGCGC
>JAGOCP010000383.1 GCA_017998715.1 Thermoanaerobaculia bacterium
GAGGAGCGGGTCGAACCGGTCTTCGCGCCGCCCGGGACGGCGCCGATCGTCGGCGCCCATCCGCGGCTGCGCGCGGCCCTGCGCAGCCTCGAGCGCGTCGCGCCGACCGAGAGCACGGTGCTGCTCACCGGCGAAAGCGGCACCGGCAAGGAGCTCTTCGCCCGCGCTCTCCACGCCCTGTCGCCGCGGCGCGCCGGCCCGTTCGTGGCGGTCAACTGCGCGGCGATCCCCGAAACGCTGGTCGAGGCCGAGCTCTTCGGCCACGAGAAGGGCGCCTTCACCGGCGCCGACCGGCGGCGGCCGGGGCGCTTCGAGCTCGCGAGCCGCGGCACACTCCTGCTCGACGAGGTCGGCGAGCTGCCGCTCGGCGTGCAGGCCAAGGTGCTGCGCGTCCTCGATGACGGGCGCTTCGAGCGCGTCGGCGGCAGCGTGACGCTCACCGCCGACGTGCGCCTGGTGGCGGCGACCAACCGGGATCTCGCGCAGATGGTCGCCGCGGGCACCTTCCGCGCGGATCTGCTCTACCGGCTGGAGATCTTTCCCATCGAGCTGCCGCCGCTGCGCGAGCGCGCGAGCGACATCGAGCTGGTGGCGCGCCATCTCGCCACCGGGATCTCGGCGCGCCTGAAGCTCGCGCCGTTCGAGCTCGCGCCCGACGCCGTGGCGCTGCTTGCCGCCGAGCCCTGGCCGGGAAATGTCCGGCAACTCGCCAACGTGCTCGAGCGCGCCGCCATTCTCGCCCCGGGCGAGCGGCTGTCGGCCGAGCAGATCGGGCGGCTGCTGGGCAGGAAGGCCACCGCCGGCGGCGCCGGCGACGAAGGTGCGGCCGACGGCGGCGCTGGAACCCCGGCCGCCCCCGCCGCCCCGGCCTCCCCGGCATCCCCGGCATCCGATACCGAGCTCGAGCGGCTGCGCGCTGCGCTGCGCGATGCCGGCGGCGACAAGCGGCTGGCGGCGACCGCGCTGGGAATGAGCTACCGCACGCTCCTGCGGCGCATCGAAGAGCACGATCTCAAGGGCTATCCGCGCTACCGGGATTGAAGCCGGCAGACGTGAAAAGGGCCGGCGAAAGCCGGCCCTGGGTCCATCCTCCTGCGTCAGGCCGAGCTCAATTCGGCGGCGGCTCTTCGGCGGGAGCTTCCTCGGCCGGCATCTCGCCGGTCTCCTCGAGCTCCTGCGGCTCGGTCTCGTCGACCCCGGCGTTCTCCACCCGCGGCTTGTAGCCTCTTCCCTGGGCGTCGAACTTCACCGCAGCGAAGTCGGGCACGCCCGGGATCGCCACCCGGAAGTTGGCGGTCTTGCCGGGCTGGATCTGCGGCGAGTTGACCTCGCCATCGACGCTCGCCAGCAGCCCGCCGTCGGCGTCGTAGATCGCCACCAGCAACGTCGGCGTGGTGATGATGTTGGTGCCGCCGTTCTTGATGGTGCCGAAGATCTCGAGGCCGTCGCCGGTCGAGTTTTCGGTCTTCTCCCACGAGATCACCTCGAGCGGCGAGGTCACTGCATCCTTATCCTTGCCCTCGCCCTCCTTGCCGGCGGCGCTGCCCTCTTTCTCCGCCGCCGCCATCGCCGCCGCGCCGACCGGCGGGATGTCCTTCTCGGTCAGCCGCAGCACCGGCTCCTTCTTCTCCTTCACCACCACCGCCGGCGCCGCCGCCACCTCGCGGGCCTGGGTCGTCACGAGCGCGCTCTGGTCGAGGTCGACCTCGTCAGTGCGCACGGTCGACAGCATGCCGTTCGGCAGGGTGAAGAGCACCCGGCGGCCGTCGACCTTCCACGCCCCCTTGGTCTCCAGACGCGCTCCGTCGCGCAGAACGAGCCAGTCGGCCGAAGCGCTACCCACCATGCTCCCTGCGGCCAACCCCGCTGCAACCGCAGCGGTCAGAACGGACTTGCGAAGATCTCTCGCCATCAGAACTCCTTCCAGCTCGTCGGATCGATACAGATTGGCACCGGCGCGACGAAGACCACTCCGGTGTCGGAGAGAATCGTCTTGACGTTCTGAGTGTAGTTCGCGTACCGGCAGCGTGTCGACTGGAGCCGCTTGAGCTCCTCCGAGATGACTGTCAACGAAGTGGTCATGGTGTCGGCATTGGGCTCACTGGAGCCGCCTGCTTCGGGGTTCTTGGTAGCGCTCTGTTCCACGAACGGCGGCGTACTGAACTGCGAAACCTCCAGATAGCGCGCGCGGTCGGCGAGATTGCCATTGGGGACGTAGTACCCGAGTGCCGTGACGGTGCCGACGATGAAGATGTGGCTCCTCCCGGCCCGACTGCACGTGCCGTCGTCGTTGGCGACCTCGGTCGGTTGGAAGGAGGTGAAGATGGTGATACCGCCGAAGGAGAAGGCCTCGGTGATGATCTTCTCGTCGCTTGCGAGGGTCAGGTAGTAGCCCGGGAGGCTTCCCGAGCCGTTGCCGTTGTAGAGCAGGAGCGGACCGTTCGGGTCGTTCGCATCATCGGGCCCGACGGCTTGGTACTTCGACTCGGTGAGCGGCTGCGTGCAACCGCTGCATGTGATGTTGAGCACGCCATCGCGATCCGTGTCGACGAAGTTGGTGTCGAGGATGGTGTAGAAGCGTCCTGGCGTGCCGTCGAACTCCCAGAGATTCCAGCGATTGCCGGTTCCTACTGCCAGGGCGATACGCGCCTTTTCGGCGACCCAGACCGCGGAGACTTCCTGGTAGATCGGGCGCCCGCCCGTCGAGAAGACCTGGAACGGATCGTACTTCTTGAGATCTCCGACCGGTCCAGTAAGCCGCTCGGCGGTGAAGTTGTAATTTACGGCCGCGTTGCGCGTCTGGTAGGTCTGCGACAGCAGCTTCATTGGCGTTGCTGACGAAGTCTCGAACTGCACCTTGTAAATGAAGCCTGCGGTGGTGCCGAAGTAGAGACGATCGATGTAGGAGTCGCCGTTGGAATCGACAGCTGCTATGTCGGCTGCGATTGAACCGATCACCTTCTTCTTGTAGATCAGCTTCCCAGTCTCGATATCGACCATGTACAGGTAGTTGCCGCGCGGGAAGAACGGATCCGGGCCGACGCCGCCGCCGAAGATGGCGACGAAGCGATCCTCGGTCTCGTCGGGGGAACAGGAGCCGGTGCAGACGCGAATCCGGCCGGAAGTCGCTTTGCTCCACGAGTTGCCAAGGTCGCGCTCGTTGTTGAGGTCCTCGTCGAGCTGCATCTTGACGAAGATGCCAGCGCTCACCTGAACGCTCTGCTCGTCCTGGAACTCCCAGAGGACCGAAGGGTAAGGCCGGTTGCCACAGTCGCTGTTGCTGTCACCGTCGAAGCAGGAGGGGATGTAGGTGCCGGCCGGCTGGGGGACGTTCTCGCTGTTGAGAAC